>CAYMWV010000005.1:4779-59335 GCA_964394395.1 uncultured Sediminispirochaeta sp. | reverse complement strand
CTACATATAGTGGTGATGGAATTGTGATAGCACCATATATGGTGGTTCCTTCCTTTGGGCTAAGATTCCTTTAACAGCCTCCCCAACGCCTCAACCGCTCTTTGATGATGCGCTCATTGCTCTTCCAGTAATCCTTTTTCCCCAGCCAGCGAAGCTGGTCGAAATAGGGGTTTACCTTGAAAAACTGAGGACGGAGGATGTTGGTTACCCGGAGTTTCAAGCCAGCATGACGGATTACCCGGGCAAGTACCTGTTCCAGGCGAAACTGCTCTCCCTTGCAGTATTCGCAGGAAAGGTATGGTAATCACTGTGCCTCGGTAGCTTCAATAACGTCGATTCCTGATGTTTATCTATTTTTCTGTTTCCAACAGTGAAGTATCCGTGCTTCTTTCCTGTTATCTCCTTACATGAATCCAGAAAAAAACCGATACGACAACGCCTGGAAGGAGATGGTCCGGGGGCTCTTTTTTGAGTTTCTCGACTTCTACTATCCAGGGGCATCTCTAAAAACGTAGTATTTTTTCCAGAGACAAGGAGGAAAGATTTTGTAGGGCCCGCAATCTCTTGCCCTGGCAAGAGATGAGGACTGCGGGAAATCTTGAACGACGCAGTATATGGGAAAAAGAGCAGTTTTTAGAGATGCCCTGAGCTCTCCCGGGAGGTAGACCACACGGTGCCGCCCCAATCCCGAGAGAAGGAGCTTGAATATATTGAGCAATGGGGCAGCGGTATTCCCGGAATCTTCAGAAAAACTGCCTTGGGGGAAGAAATAGCTTTGGAATTTGCGTTTTTTGGATCTGAGTTTTCCAAGGCTCTGAAAACCGCTGGTTTTCTTTTCCAATCAAAAAGCAGCCGCCCGGACCCAAAGGATCAGACGGCCCAAGAAAGATAAACGCTATTTATCGTCTTTCTTCTCTTCCTCTTTCTCTTTCGCCTCTTCAGCACCTTCAGCCATACCATCTTTAAACTCTTTTTTTGCCTTCCCCAGGGAGCGGGCAAACTTGGGGATTGCGGTTGCTCCGAAAAGCAGAACCACCACACCACCGATTACTATTATCTCAGTTGATCCTAACATCTGCTTATTCCTCCTTATCCGTATTGGTTGTGATTATATCTTCTTTGACGGTCCGGTCAAAGTTAGTGATTTCGCTTCTCATCCGGCCATTCATGGCCCGGATTTCTTTCATTTCCTCATCTATTCCTATATCTTTCTCCATGCTGCGGAGTTCCCGCCTGGCCAGAGTGTAGTAGTAGTAGATTTTTGCCCAGATTTTACCGATCTTCCTAAAGATTGCAGGAATTTCTTCAGGCCGAACAAATATCAACAGAAGTACAGCAATTACCAGAATTTCCTGGAAACCAAGTCCAGCAGGTCCCATTACGACTCTCCTTCGCCGAAACCAAATAGTTTAGCTATCAGTATAGCCAGAAAATAGAGGGCGATCAAAGGTGCTGCAATAATGCACTGGGAGATAAAGTCCGGAGGGGTAATCATAGCTGCGGCAATAAAAACCAGTACGATAACAAACTTGCTGGCTCTGAAAAGGGCCCGTCTTTCGACTACCTTAAGTATCATCAGGGATTCTAGCAGGATAGGAAACTGAAAACTGATCATGATAAGTAAAATAAATCGGAATATATAGAGGATATTCTTCTGATAATTGAGCATGAATCCTACATTATCAGGTAAAAATCCCCGGTTGGTAAAAAACTTGACCGTAAGAGGAAGTATCGAATAATACCCGTAGTAGAAGCCAAGCAAAACAAGCAGGGCTCCGGTGATGATAGCAGCAAAAAGAACACGTCGTTCACGCTTGTGAAGTGCCGGCAGTACAAAACGAACGATCATAAAGATAATGATTGGTATCGAGAGGGTTAATCCAGACATAATGGAAATCTTCAACTTAGTAAGGAACCCTTCAAACAGAAAATTGACAAACAGCGTATCCTCGGTTTTTAGTCCAGTTATCACCTTGAAAGGGGCATAGAGGAACCTCACGATGGGATCGAAAAAGTAGAGGCTGATAGCGCTGAAAATGGCGAGGGAAACAAAGGAGACGATTACCACATTGCGCAGCTCTTTAAGATGCTCTCGCAGAGCCATTTCAGGGAGGAGCTCTTCTCCTGTATTGATCTTGTTCTTGGACATGATGTAACTGTGCATTGAACAGCAGGGGGTGATCGCTGGCAGCCCTGCCGGTAATACCGATATTCGCCTCCTCTGCTATGCTACAGGCTCTGCTAGTTGCAATACTGCGTGACACGATCAACGGGAAGCCGCAGTTTACCGCTTTCGCAGCAATTTCAGAATTTACCCTTCTATAAGCAAAACATATCACTTTTCCCGGATCAAGTCCATCTATAAGGGCTTTTCCTACCCCCTTGGCAAAGGCGTTTTGACGCCCCACATCCTCTCATTGTCATCCCTGATGCGAAGCGCTGATCGATAAAAAAGCCCCCGGGCCCCCCGAGAGGGGGCCGGCATGAAACCGGGGGCCGGGAGGAAGCGACCACTTTTTTACATGAAATTGGGTTTACTTTACGATACCAAGCAGTATATCCGTACCCTGCCGGTTTACTCGGAAAATCAATTCCTCCACCCGATCATTACCGTTTAATGTCCGGTAAAATTCGCTGACAGAATCAATCTTTTCCTTATTTATTTCCTTGACCACATCTCCACTGCGCAGGCCAGCCTGGTGTGCAGGAGATCCTTCCGCTACAGTAGCTATAAGCACCTTTCCTATATTGCGGGGAAGCTTCAGCCGCTCCTGAATCTCATCGGTAATGGGGGCAACCGTTAAGCCGGGCCATAGCTTCTTGGCTTGTTCCCGGATGGTTGATTCCTCTTCCCGGCTGCTTATCCTGACCCGGATATTTCTGTTCTTTCCATCCCGAATTACGGTAAAGAGATAGCGCTTTCCCGGTTCCATGGTGCCCACCACCTTTACCAGATTGTTACCGCTGTCGATGCTACGGCCATCTACTGTGGTGATGAAGTCTCCTGGTCGAATGCCGCCCTCCCATGCTGGAGAATCCTGGTAGACATTATAGACAAATGCGCCCTTTTTACCGTTAAGATCGATCTCTTCTTTCATCTGCTCCGAGGGGTCGCCGATGGAAACTCCCAGCCAGCCGTATTCAACCTTTCCGCTGGTGATCAGGTCGTTGAGCACCATTTTAACCGAATTGATAGGGATGGCGAAGCCAATTCCCACATTGCCTCCGGTTCGGCTGGCGATCCAGGTGTTTATCCCGATTACTTCCCCCTTAATATTTACCAGGGCGCCACCTGAGTTCCCGGGATTAATAGCCGCATCGGTCTGGATATAGTCGGTAAAGCTTGTTCCGGTCATTTGGCCCCCTTCCCGTCCTACGGCACTGATCACACCGGAGGTAAAAGTGGAATCGAAGCCCAGGGGATTTCCTATTGCAAAGGAGAGGTCCCCTACCTCTACCTGATCTGAATCGCCCAATCTGGCAACCGGAACACTCTCCCGAGTGCTAAACTCCACCAGGGCGATGTCCCTGCGGGGATCGGAACCAAGAAGCTCCCCCTGGAATGTTCTACCGTCGGACAGGTGAATCTTGATCTCCTTTGCCTTACCCACAACGTGGTTATTGGTAAGAACATGCACCGTCTCACCCTCTTTCCCTACGATAACACCGCTGCCCAGGGCGGTTTGTCGATATTCCCGGGGCTGACTCTCTTCATCCCTCTCCTGATTCGGGTCGGGAATTCCAAAAAAGAATTCAAAGGGAGAACCGAAGGGACTTGTACGGTTGGGAGCTTCTACCACATTTACCGCATCGATAGAGACTACCGAGGGGATAACCTCTTTAGCCACTCCTCTGGTGGCGTTCTGAAAGGATTCGAGGATATCGGTGTCGGAGCTTTGTCCGTAGGATCCATAACGGTAGCTTTCGGCCGATAATCCTAAAATGGGAATAAGTAAGAGCAGTAGAAGAATTTGATTTATTCTCTTCATATCTTTCCTCCTGATATATGGTTTTCCTTGTCTGGTACCAATTGTGTCTGGTACCAATATAGAGAGGGAGTTTAACAAAACTATTGCAAAGAGATTACAGATTTGTAATTCAGGCCGTCCCGCAATCACCGATGGGAAGGATGATGCGAAAGCTGCTGCCTTTTCCCACCGCCGATTCAACTTCTACATTCCCTCCGTGGGATTGGGCGATGGCCTTTACCAAGCCGAGTCCAAGACCGGTTCCGGGGCTCTTTTTGGAGGCTGCTCCCCGGTAGAGCCGTTCAAAAATGTGAGGCAGCTCTTCTTGGGCGATTCCAGGACCCCGGTCTCTCACCTCGATTACTGCCCTCTTTTCCCCTTGTCCATTCTTCCGGTGAAGTTTCTCTAGCAGATATACTTTTACGATTATTTCACTACCCCGGGGGCTGAATTTCACCCCATTGTCCAAAAGGTTTGCCAGGGCCTGCTCAATCCTTCCCTTATCCCCCTCCAGGTACACTTCCTCTCCTTCTACATGTATGGTGATATTCTTCTCCTGGGATAGCATGCGGTAAAGCTCTGCCAGGGAGGCTGCCAGGGAGAAGAGCTCTATCTTTCTTGTATAAAGCCGCAGAGTTCCTGTTTCTGCCTCGGTAATATCCATAATGGTGTTCATCATAGATATTATCCGGTCCGACTGTTCCAGAGCGGTGGAAAGTGCTTTTGCTGCCGCATCTCCGGTCCCGGGATCTGATAAGGCCTCCTCTGCAGAGCTGCGAAAGAGGGTCATAGGAGTGCGGAGGTCGTGGGCCAGGGTGTCTACGTTCTCTTTCATCCGGAAGAGAAGATGTTCGATCCGCTCCACCATGGTGTTGAAAAGTCGAATCAGGTCGTCAAGCTCATCATCTACCCTCCGGGTTTGGACCCTCCGGGAGAAGTCGTTGGTGGCAATGATCTCCTCTATCCCCTGGTTTAACCTCCTAAGGGGTGAGATCAGGCGTCCCGAGAGAAGGAGGGCAAAACTGAAACCGAAAAGAAGCAGTCCTCCCAGAAGGAGAAGGAAGTTTCTGCGGTAGAGCCGGAGGAGGATCAAGCTTCTGGCATTGCTCATTCCAACTTGAAGCATTAGATCCTCAGATAGTTCAATAGTGAATACCTCCAGGCTTTTTTCTACTCCCTCACTCTCTAAACTGAGGCTTTTTTCAAAGCGTTGTATCGGATATTCATCCAGTTGGTCAATTGCAAAACTCTCCCAGCTCCGGGGGTAGCGAAGGAAGAGTGTACGGTTATCGCTGTCGGCAATACGGGTAAAAAAAGGGCGCTCCTCAAAGATCATCGACTCTTCCTCTATCTCATCCATCAAAGATTCCATTCCACCGGATTGAAAAAGAGCCCAGTAGTGGAGCAGCCTCCGCCCGGCTGCTTCCGTTTCGCTATCCCGAAAGGAGTTGAAGAGGAAAAAGAGGGAAAAGCCAAAGAGCAGGCTGGATGCGATGGTAAAAAAGAGAAGAAAAATGAGAGCGATCCGAACATCCACCCTTCCCATCCGTTTTTTTATCTTCCCTGATGGGCTGTTTCCGTTTTTCTTATTCCCGAATGACATAACCCACCCCCCGAACCGTATGGAGTAATTTGGGTTCAAAATTCTTGTCGATCTTGTTTCTAAGCCTGCTTACCACCACATCCACAATATTGGTCTGAGGATCAAAATGGTAGTCCCAGACCGCCTCCATAATGAGGGTCTTTGAAAGCACCTGTCCCTTGTTTCGCAGAAGATATTCCAAGAGGGAATACTCCTTGGGCTGTAGTTCGATCCTCTTTCCCCCCCGCTCAACCTGGTGGGCCAAAAGGTCCATGGTAAGGTCGGCACAGGAAAGCCGGGTCTCCCGGTTCTCACCTCCGCTCCTGCGCAACAGTGCCTGAAGCCGAACCAGAAGCTCCGAAAAAGAGAAGGGTTTGGTAAGATAGTCATCTCCCCCCTTCTTGAAGCCCAATACACGGTCATCCACCTCCCGTTTGGCGCTGAGAATGATGATGGGAGTTTTCACCCCCTCCTTTCTGGCCGATTCAATGATGCTGAGGCCGTCCATTGAGGGGAGCATAATATCCACCACCGCAGCATCAAAAGCGCCTGAACTGAGGAGATTGTATCCCTCCTTGCCGTCGCTACAATGCTCCGGGCTGTACCCTGCCTCTTTCAGCCCCTTCTTGATAAAGGCTGCTATGGATCTGTCATCTTCAATGATTAATACCCGCAAGACTAAGATTCCTCCCTTACTATAATCACTCCCCATAAAGGCAATCGTCAAGTCCCGGAGAAGAATGCCGATATTAAAAAAAGCACATGAAGGGGAGGATTTTGTGGTAAGAGGTGTATATACCGGAGCAAGCGGCATGACAGCCCAGATGCACCGGATGGATGCAATAGCAAACAATCTGGCAAACGTTGATCTGACAGGGTATAAGCGGGATCAGTCCATCAGTAAAGCCTTTCCCCAGATGCTCCTCCGGCGGATGAACGATGATGGGGTCTACACCTTTCCCTTCGGCAGCGCCGAAACGGCCCCGGTGGTAGGAACCGTTGGAACCGGGGTCGAATATAATGAATCCTATACCGTTTTCAGCCAGGGAGCCCTGAAGCAAACAGGGAATGACTTCGATCTCGCCCTGGATGGAAAGGGTTTTTTCTCTATCCAGACTCCCGATGGGGAGCGCTTTACCCGGAACGGGAGCTTCCATCTTACCAAGGAGGGGCTTCTAACCAACAAAGAGGGGTTTCCGGTAATGGGTGAAAATGGCATTATCAAGATAAAAAAGAATAACTTTGTAGTAGATGAGGCGGGCCGGGTATGGCAGAACGGAACCTTTGACGGCGATCCGGAACGTCTGGTCTCCCTGGATGAGAATGAATGGGAGAATATGGAGTTGGTAGATACCCTGAAAGTAGTTGACTTCCGACGGCCCCGGTATATGGAGAAGCAGGGAGACAGTCTCTACCGGCAGAGTGAAGAGGCGGGCAGGGCAATCCCCATGGATTTAGGATCGGAAACAAAGATTGTCCAGGGTTTCCTTGAGGGAAGTAATGTCAACTCTGTTACCGAGATGGTGAGGATGATTGAGGTGAACCGCATTTATGAGGCTAATCAGAAAGCGGTACAGACCCACGATACAATAACAGGCCGCTTGATAAACGAAGGGCTTAGGGTATAAGGAGAATAGATTATGATGCGATCACTTTGGACAGCAGCATCCGGCATGACCGGACAACAGTTCAACATCGATACCATTTCAAACAACCTTTCCAATGTGAACACCACCGGTTTCAAGAAAAACCGGGCCGATTTTGAAGACCTCCTCTATCAAACCTCCCGGGTCGCCGGAACACCGGCCACAGAGCTTACTACAGTTCCCACCGGGGTGCAGGTGGGACATGGTGTCCGGGTTGCAGCTACCCAGAAAATGTTCACCCAGGGAGGGTTGCAAAATACAGGCAACGTCTCCGATCTGGCTATCCAGGGGGAGGGCTTCTTCCGGGTACTTCTGATTGATGGAAGCTACGGCTACAGTCGGGATGGCAGTTTCAAGATCGACTCCAATGGTCAGATGGTAAACTCCAACGGCCATCGGCTTATGCCCGAGGTTGTTCTGCCGGAAAATTTTGTCCGGGAATCTCTCACCATTAGTCAGGATGGACGAATAACAGTAAAAGTTCCCGGGAACGATGATCCGGTGCAGGTGGGGCAGATGGAACTCTACCGCTTTGTAAATCCCGCAGGGCTCAACGCCATCGGTCAGAACAACTTCAAGGTGACCAATGCCAGCGGAGATGCGATCCCGGGACGGCCCGGCTTCGACGGCATGGGTCAGACAGTGCAGAAGTTCCTGGAAATGAGCAATGTGTCGGTAGTGCAGGAGATGGTGAGCATGATTGTGGCTCAGCGGGCCTACGAACTCAACTCCAAGGCTATCCAGACCTCCGACTCCATGTTGGGGATTGCCAATAGCCTGAAACGGTAAAAAGGATGGGATGCTGCAGATCTTCTAACTTCTACCTTTCCCTTTTTCTGCTCCTGATTTTAATGGTCTTGCCCCTCTATGCTTCTTCGCCAGTACGGATTCAGAGTATATACACCCTGGAAGAAATAGAACCTTCCGGGAAAAGCGCAGATTCAGGAATCAATCAAAAAATGAAGCGTTTTCTTTCTGCTCTTTATAAGGAGTTGGAAGAGAGCCTTACCGTCGAGGGGATCATTTTTATCCCCGGATCTGATATTGCCATGGAGGTCCTCTCTGATGAGTCAGAGAGGGAGCTGTTTATCCCCCCCTGGGTCGCCCTTACGCATCAAAAATGGGAATATATCGCCACAGCTCTTCTTGCTCAACTTCCAGCCCCTCCCTCTTTTCAGGAAGATTCAGGGGAAATAGCACTGCTTTCAATAAGCGGTGCTTTTCCAGATCATGGTAAGAGTGATTGGGAAAAGGTAGAGCCGCTTTCATCCCGACTGGTACGTAAAAGCCTGGAAAGCGGTCTATCCTTACCCTTTCCGATAAAATTTTCCTCCCTGGAGAGTAGAAGCCCGGAGAGTACAAGAATCGCCATGAGCAGCCTTAAAAAGATCAGCCTTGACAGGGTTGATTTTGCACACTTCGGCCTTACGAAAGGATCTACGGAAGATCGGGAAGCAGTACAGGTGGGAAAGCAGATTCCCATCACCATTTCAGGTGAAAAGATCCGCATCACTTTCAATGGCCGGATAGAGGCGGTAAAAGGGGATGGATCTCTCACTGTCCGTTCCCTCTCAACCATCTTTTCTGATACCCGGGGAAGAAGAACATTTGACCGGGTTATCTTTGAAGATGGCCGGTGGAATATTGCAGATCTGGAGTAAAAGCTAATGAGAAAAGCATTACCTGTGAAAAGAAGCGGTATCGATTTCCTATCCATCACCTTGTTAGGAGCCATTGTTTTGGGAACCCTGTTCCCCTTGGTGATGAGCGCCCAGTCGTTTCATGAAACCTCAATCGGGGCAATCTGCGAATTGAAGGGTGTTCGGGGGAACCAGCTGCTTGGAATAGGAATACTTACCGGCCTTGATGGGAAAGGTGATGGAAGCAGATCGCTTCCGATCAAGCAGTCCCTCTCAACCCTGCTTAATCACTTTGGGATCGATATTGACCCAGAGCATACGGGAAGCAAAAACAGTGCTTTGGTTGTTGTCACCGCAGATCTTCCCCCCTTTGCATCCCCCGGAGAGAGGATTGATGTATCGGTCTCCTCCCTCTTTGAAGCCAAAAATGTTCAAGGTGGTGTTCTCCTGCAGACCCCCCTGAAGAGCGCAGGAGGAATAAGTTTTGCTGCAGCCCAGGGAAAGGTAGAACTCAGCGGTAAACGGGGTGAATCTTCCACGGTGGGTGCCATTCCTGGAGGTGCCCTGGTGGAGCGGGAGGTTAAAACTTCCCCGGAGGGGCAGCAAAGTTTTTCCCTGGTTCTGGATCGACCAGATTATCGGTCAGCTGCCGCAATAAGCACAGCTATTGAAGAAGCAAACCCCTCTTTGGAGGTCAAGGCTGTAGATGGGGCCACCGTCACGGTAAACTACGGCGAAGCGGATATTGTATCAACGGTTTCCACTATTCTTGATCTGAAGGTTTCGGTACCAGCTCCCGCTCTGGTGGTGATTGATGAGAAGAGCGGAATAGTCGTTATGGGTGGGGATGTGCGCATTGCCCCGGTAACAGTTACCTGGCGGGGTGCCACCATTGAGGTGGGACCTGCAGGATGGCAGGGGGATGGTCTATCCGGCTTTTCCCTGGATCAATCCATTACGGTAGCTTCTTTCTTTCAGGTTCTACAGGATGCCGGAGTTCGGGCCGATGATATAATCAGTATAATGAAGGTGATCGATCGGGCAGGGGCGCTCTTTGGCTCTCTTGAGTTGATGTAGGATCGATATCGGACCTGACAGGAGTTTGTATGACCTTGGACACTTCCCTTTCCATGCAGAGTGCTATTGATGCCAAGCGGCAGAGCAGTGTAGATAGAAGCAGGCACTTGGCCAGGAGTAATCAACTCCGAGAAAATGATAAGCTGACCCCACAAAATCCCGAAAATGATAAGCTTAAAAAGGCGTGCAGAGATTTTGAAGCAATTTTTATTAAGCAGATGTTTTCCGCCATGGATAAAACCGTAGATAGACAAGGATTGCTTGGTGGCGGCGGCATGGCGGAAGAATATTTCCGGGATATGCTTTTTGATTCCTATTCCGAGCAGGCTGCCGACACGGTTAAGCTGGGTATCGCCGAGATGATGTACCGACAGATGCAGAATCATCCAGGTGTATAAAAAAAAGTACAGAAACGGCATGCCGTTGTTGGTAAATTAGTAACAAGTAGCTATCTACTTACTATGCAATGAATTATAAATTAATAATAACAACGCTTTATTTGGCATGGTTCCTGCAAGCTATACGTAGGAGATGACTATGACCAGTATTGAAAAGCATAAAAGAGAAGACGATGCCTTAAAGAGCTACTTCGAAGAGATTAAAGAGCATCAATTGCTCTCTTTCGAAGAGGAGCTGGAACTATCCCGGAAGATTGAGAAAGGGGATGAGGCTGCCAGGCACCGCTTGATTGTAGCCAACTTACGGCTGGTAGTTAAAATAGCCAAAACCTATATCAGCTCGGGATTCGGCCTGTTGGATCTTATCCAGGAAGGGAACATGGGACTCATGCGGGCTGCAGAGAAGTTTGATCACCGGAAACAGGTTCGATTCTCCACCTATGCGGCATGGTGGATTCGACAGAGTATCGTACGGGCAGTGGCAAAAAAGCATAATGCCATTCGCCTTCCTCACCGGAAAAACAGTCTCCTTAAAAAGGTGCAGAGTGCTTACTACCAGCTCAGTCAAGAGATGGAACAGGAGCCTTCCATTGAGGATATTGCCCGGGAAGTTGGCGTTACAGAAGAATCGGTAGATCAGATTCTTCAGCTGGGCAATCCGGTGGTCTCCCTCGATTCAGAAATTGGAGATGATTCATCTACATTGATCGATTTCTATGAAGACACCACTTATGATCCGGAGAGAACCTTTATGAACCACTCCTTGAAGGAAGATACACTCAAGTTTCTGGACCATCTGAAAGAGCGGGAACGGCAAATTCTCCTTTACCGTTTCTCATTCTATGGAGGGAAGAAGCTTACCCTGAAACGGATAGGGGAAGAGATGGGAATCAGTCCCGAAACGGTTAGGCAGATCGAAATGCGGGCGATTCGAAAATTGAGGGACCACTCTTCCGAGATGGCCGAATACGTGCATCGTGCTTGACCAAGCTGGCTATAAACCATAGTGTAGGTTTGTGGCCCAATCGAAGCTTATACGAATCTATTTACTAATGGGAGCAATAACCATGTTACTGGTTATTGCTCTTTTTCTGATTCCTGAACCTGGGGATGGGAAAGGTTCTACTCCGGATTCGACTCCGGATCTAAAGCCGGAGGCCCCTGTTAATGGGGATGGCAATCTTGGGGAGCAGAAAGATTCCGGGCCGGGAGAAAGAGTGCCGGGAGAAAGAGTGCCGGGAAGCAGGGGGTCGGGAGCCAAAGAAGATGGTCCCAAAGATAATAGAAAAGTAGACGAAGAGAGGGAGCCTGGGGAAACCCACAAACTTGTCATCGTTATAGATGATGTGGGTTACAATCTTGATGAGTTAAAGCCCCTGCTCCAGTTTCCGGGGCCTATTACCTTTGCCATTCTTCCATCTCTAGCTTATACAGAGGCTGCTTTGAAGATGATTCAGAAGGCGGGGAAAGAGGCTATCCTCCATCTGCCCATGGAACCAGAGGGAAATGATAATCCTGGGCCCGGGGCTATCTTTACCGATATGGATGATGAAACAATAAAACGTACCTTGGGAAAGAATCTGGATTCACTAAAAGGGGTTGGTGGAGCAAACAACCACATGGGTTCCAAGGCAACATCTGACCCCAGGGTCATGAACATCGTGCTATCGGAGATGAAGAAGCGTAAGCTCTTCTTTCTTGACAGCCGGACAAGTGTGAAATCGGTGGTGGGTGAAACTGCCAATACAATAGGATTACCTTTCGGGGAAAGGAGTGTTTTTCTGGACAATACCCAGGAACGAGAAGCGATTATGGATGCTGTTCTGGAAGGAATGGCAAAAGCGGAAAAGAGTGGACATGCGGTGATGATCGGGCATGTGTGGAGCCATGAGCTGGCGGAGGTTCTTCTCGAAATATATCCACTGGCCCTGGAGGAGGGGTTTGAGTTTCTCTCCGTATCCGATCTCATTTATGGAGAAAAATAGGGGTGCTTGTTCTTGGAATAGAAACATCCTGTGATGAATGTTCCATCTCTCTGGTAGAGGATGGGTGGCGAATCATCTCAAATGTTGTAGCAAGCCAGATAGATAACCATCGTATCTACGATGGAGTGGTTCCGGAGATAGCTTCAAGGCTCCATACAGAGTGGATCAGCTCTGTCTTCCGCCAGGCTATTGAGGAGGCCGGGATCACCAAAGAGGATATCGATGCGGTGGCCGTTACTAACCGGCCTGGTCTGGTTGGGTCTCTTATCCCGGGCCTCTCTTTTGCGAAGGCCCTTGCCTGGGGATTGGCAATTCCCTATGTGGCGGTTGACCATATCCGGGCCCACCTCTACGCTCCTAACCTCAACAGAAAGGGAGCTGACAGCATCACCTATCCTGCTTTGGGACTGCTGATCTCAGGAGGTCATACAGTAATCTGCAGGATGGGGGGATGGAACGAGATTGAGGTAATGGGGACCACCATCGATGATGCCTGTGGAGAAGCCTTCGATAAGGTGGCCAAATTTTACCACCTTGGTTATCCCGGCGGGGTAGCGATAGACCGGCTCTCCCAATCCGGTGATGAGAACGCCTTTACCTTTCCGGACGCTTCCCTGCATAAGGGGGACCACCGGTATGATGTTTCCTACTCGGGACTGAAGACGGCGGTTATTAACCAGCTTGACCAGTTTTCCCGGGTTGAGAAACCTTACAAGAAAGAGGATATAGCCGCATCTTTTCAGAAAGCTGCCATCGGTACCCTGATGAAACGGCTTAAGCGGGCCTTGAAAACTACGGGAATAGGGGTGCTTGCTGTTGGCGGCGGGGTAGCGGCCAACACGCTGCTCAGAAAAGAGCTCTCCCTGCTTGAAGGGGTAGAAGTGGTCATCCCCCCCATGCAACTGTGCACCGATAATGGCGCCATGGTTGCGGGGTTGGGGTATAAGCTCCTTAGATCGGGGGAGCGATCAGGGTTGGACGAAAACGCCCTTTCCCGGGTAGCTGCCTTCCGGAAACGTTATCCCTGAACTTACCCCTGAACGTTACTTATGATGAAATATCGTTCTTTCTGAAAAACGAAACCCCAGGCTGGCCTTACTCTCCTACCTTACTCTCCTACCTTACTCTCCTCCCTTACTCTCCTTTTGTTCGTCATCCTCAGAAAGGCCCAGTGCCTTAAGATCCTCATTCTCTTCAAAAAGCTTTGGACGCTCAGGTATGGGTCTTGATATAAGCTTTCTTGCAACAGCATCAAGGGACCTGGAGAAGGGCGATTCAGGGTGGCTGCTTCTAAAAGGACGCCGTTCCAGGATTGATCGGGAAATTTGCTCATCTTTTCGTAAAAAGCCGATGTACTCCATAGCTATGCCCAGATTTCTTGTGCCTATACTTCTCAATTTGCTGCCGATAAGGAGATCCTGTTGGGTATTTCCGTTGTTTATTACGATTCTCGGATAGAAGTGGCTCAGCTGGGATCTACAGCTTTCTGCCGCTTCCTTCGAAAGTTCCCCCATACCAGCAAGGAGATCGGTAAAATCGGTTCCTGAACCTTCCAGCCGTTCAGTCATAAAATTGGAGATGAAGGCCCGCTCCCTGCTTTTAACCGGAAAGGTACGAAAAAGAAGCCGAAAAACTGCGGTCTTGAGAAAGGAATAGGAGCTGAGAATTGCCGTAGTCTCCGGGCTTGTTACAATAATTCCAGATGATGCGGAAAGAAAGAAATCAACCACATTGTAGCTGCTTCCAGCTCCCAGATCGAGAAGCACAAAATCGGCGGTCAGTTCGCCCAGCTCCTTCATAATCTTTACTTTACGAAAGTAAGGGAGATTGGCGGTGCCAGGAAGAAGGGAATCACCGGGAATTAGGTAAAGACGGGGTATCCCGGTGTCAACAATGAGGGATTCCAGAGAATCTGCTTTCTTGTAAATAAAACTTCCGATTCCGGCGTGACGGTTTTTAACCCCCAGGCATGTGTGGAGGTTAGAGCTGCCCAGGTCAAGATCCACCAATACAACAGTCTTACCCAAATTGGCCAGGCTTACTCCGAGATTGGAAGTGAAAATGGTTTTACCAACGCCGCCTTTCCCGCTGGCAATAGGAATTGTTACCTGCATACCGGAAGAAGGATAGAAGAAGAGAGGAAAAAATGCAACGTTTTTTATTTTGCCCTCTTTATTTGAAGGGGGATATCATATTATTGTAGGTACTATGAACAGCAGTTTTGATTTTGATAGCGCAATTCGAAAGATCCCCGATTTCCCTAAACCTGGGATTCTCTTTTTCGACATAACCAGCCTTTTAGGAAAGGCCGATGCCTTTCGGGCAACTATTGATGCCATGGTTGAGATTTACCGGGATAGAGGTATCGAAGCGCTTGCTGCCATTGAGGCCAGAGGCTTTCTTTTTGCTGCTCCTTTGGCCGACCGCCTCGCTTTGCCTCTTATACTGGTTCGTAAGAAAGGAAAACTGCCGGGAGAGACGGTGGCAAAAAACTTCTCTCTTGAGTATGGAGAAGACCGGGTGGAAATTCACAAGGCGGATATTCCGGTGGGAAAAAACGTTCTGATGGTGGATGATCTTATCGCCACCGGAGGCACCGTACGGGCGGCGGTCGATCTTTTCCGGGAGGAAGGGGCCATTGTATCGGAAGTATTTTCAGTTATTGGTCTGCCCTTTCTCGGCTACCGGGAACAGCTTCCAGGATGCAGGGTAGAGGTTTTACAGAAGTATGATAATGAGTGAGGCTCCTTTCTCTGCACCGCAAAAGGGGATGCCAGGAGTCAGGAATTCTCAATGTGGCAAAATAGCAATTGAAAACCTGATTGCAAAACCCATGATTCTTGCTCATTAGCGTAGGACGCCAAGCCGAGCAGTGAGCGTAGCGAACGACCAGGCCAGCGATTCGCGCAGCGACATCGCGAGCTCTGGAAGCGGCAGTGGTTTGTGGAGCAAACCACGAGAGCTTCCAGAGGCCCGAAGTCGGTGATACTGCGCAGAAATCATGGGTTTTGCATCAAATTTCAGCTTATTTCCTTGCCACACCCCGAATTCCTTTTCCTCTATGGTTTTTATGGTCGACCACTGGTAGTGGTCGTCTTACTTTGAGAATTGCTGGCCAGGAGTTGACAAAAAGAACGTCTTTTAGTAGATTCTCCTTCATCGGTGGCCGATAGTGTAAAGGTAGCACGACAGATTCTGGTTCTGTTTGTGAGGGTTCAAATCCTTCTCGGCCAGCTTCCGCGGTCCCTTCGTCTATCGGCTAGGACGGAAGATTCTCAGTCTTCAAAGAGGGGTTCGATTCCCCTAGGGACTAAACCAGATGAGGCTGCCTGTTCAGGCAGCCTTTTTGTTTGCCACCGCTCTTATCTCTCCTGCAAAAGGGTGTTCAGAAGCAATATTTCTTGTGTTTTTCTCTTCAATGAACTATTATCCAATTACTTATGAAAGTTCAATCTACCTTTGATCATCTTGTTCAGACCCTTTCAAATGAAGAGCGCAAAAGAATGCTTGAAAAGATTCATGGTCTGGAAAGGATAGATCTTGAACCCCTCATTGTTTATGAGGAAGAGGGAAACTGGGATGCTATAACGGAATATGAACGTTTCCCTTTCTGGAAGAAGCTTTTCTTTTTTTTCAAATCCCTACTCACCAGTACAGATAAATATGAGCTGGTAGAGGAGAAAGCGATCCGGACCCTGGCAAGAAGTATCCAGGAAAGCTCAGAATCGCTGATTTATTATGAAAATGGAGAGCTGGGTCCATTTTTCGATGAAAAAATTGGTGAGATCAAAGAAGCGATCCAATTTTTTGTAATCCCTATCGGGAAGATATTTGGTGGTCAAAAGAGCGATTTTATCGCTTTTCTTGTGGGCTGGAAAATGCCCTTGCTTCAAGAGGAGCTGCTCACCCTTCTCGATCCTGCCAACATTGCCTTTGAGAACTCTCTAGACGAGCCTCAGGAAGTACGGATTGCTGTGGAAGGAAAGCTTTCCGACCGGCTTTCAGAGATAGATGAGGAAGATCGCAAGACTTTCTACCGGGAATCCCGCTCCCTGATATTGCTAAAGAAGCTGATCGATTTTCCCCTTGACACTTTGACTGGGCAAAGAGATTTCAGTCAGGTAAAGAATCAGCTTTATGAGTTTAGTAAAGTCATTCACTCACTTGATCCTCTACCAGAGGAGGAGACACTAAAAGTACTCTTTGTTTTTAACCTGGATCAGGAACTGGAGGAGAAGAATTTCAATCCTGAAGAGCGGATTACAGCAGCAATGGAAGAGGTAAACCGGCTGTTCAGACTGCTGCGTCGTTTTGTCAGTCAGGTCCGGTTGAATGATCTTTGCAAGATTGTGGGCAGGAATTTAAACTACCGGGCAGGACAGATCAGCGGAGGAGAGGATTGGTTTCGTCAATACCGGGAGTTTTGGGAGAAACGGGTTGCCAAGGCTCTTGATCAATATATAGAACGGGTAAAACGGGATAGAGCGGTTATAGATGCAGCTACTTTTCTTGGGAAGAAGGATTTGCCTATGCTCGATTATTATCGTTTCGGTATTCTGCCCATGGATGTACAACCCGCTTTCTATGTTTCTGTCAGTTTTATCAACACCTTTGTGAAAGAACGCTTCCTGCAGGAGCTTCACAGTCCGCTCAAGCTGGTTCTCATTGATGGTCAGTTTTATAAAGAACGAAATAGAGAGGAGTACAACGAATCATACAGTGCTATCCTGAAAAGTATCGATGAGATCCGTCACATAGACATTTCTTTGAGTGGAGACTCCAGGTTACGGAATGATATTGAAGTTGCTTCAAAAGAGATGATGGGTTCAAAAATTATCAGAAAAAGGATTCAAAGTATTATAGGGGAATTAGAGAGAGATGCTGAAAGGATTGTCACTACCTTTATTGACCAAATGCAGATTATGATACATGTCATTAACGGAATAGTAGATGGTGATATGGGAGGAAGGTACGATACCCTGAGTAATCTTGGTTATATCGGGAAAAATGACAACCGGAACCTCCTAAGACGTCTCCGGGATGTTCGTACCATACTGGATAAAGCCCTTCATATTACCAAAGGCCTCTACGAGATTGAAAGACATATCGATGGATAAGGGGGATCTACTCACTTTTACCCCTTTCTCAACTAGCAATCTAAGGATTGTGATTTCACTCCACAGTGCTGGTGATATGGGTAGAGAATCGAGAGACAATCGGGAAATACTCTACCGAAGTCTGGGGATAAGTCACCAGAAGGTGTGGACCCTGAAGCAGATTCATTCAAAAACCGTTATAGCTGTGCCGCCTCTCTCCCGGGATACCCCTTTAGAAGGAGATGGCCTTGTAAGTGGAGAAAAGGAGCATGTGCTGGGTGTCACTGTGGCCGATTGCCTGCCGATCTTCCTGGCGGACCAGAAGGGGCGCTGTTTTGGTGCTTTCCACTCCGGTTGGAAAGGCACTGGAATTGTTCTGGAGGGGCTTGAGTTGATGAAGGAGCAGTACGGAGTCAATCCGGAGCAGATAGAAGCTTTTATTGGCCCCTCCATCGGCCCCTGCTGCTACAGGGTAGATCTAAAGCGGCAGGAATTGTTCCGCAATAGGTATGGTGAAAGGTCGCTGAGGGGTGAGAGCCTGGATCTTCCCCGGGTAAACAGCAGCTTGCTCCAGGGGGCTGGTGTTCCGATGCGGCAGATCACTATTGAAGGGAGCTGCACCTGCTGTGACGGGCGATTCGGGAGTTTTCGTCGGGAGGGTCCTGATGGATTTACCCGGATGCTTGCATTGATCGGCTATTTCCAGTAAAGTTGGCCACCGAAAAGGTGTAGCGGAGGAGAATTGTATGGCTGATATGGCCGACATCAAGGCAGCATGGATTGAGGCAATAGCTTTGTCGCTGGCAAGGTACAATCAAGAGTTGAAATTAGATATCGGACTTCCTGAGAGAGATTCTATCGGGGTGAGTAAACCTCCTAAACCAGAGATGGGGGATCTCGCTTTTCCCATGTTTCCCTACGCAAAGCTCTTTCGTCGCTCTCCTGACGATATTGCCCGGGATGTGGCAGCCATTGCCGTGGCTCTCGCCTCTGAAAGGGGGATATCCGGATCCGCATCAGCTGAAGGACCCTATGTCAATATTCGTTTTGATCTGACATCTCTTGTAGGAGAGCTTTTTGACCGGATAGCAGAAGAGAAGGATGATTACGGCAGGGGAAGCTGTTATCAGGGACAGAAGGTGATGGTGGAGTTCTCCTGTCCCAACACCAACAAGCCCCTCCACCTGGGTCATTTGCGAAACGATGCCCTCGGTTCCTGTGTCAGCCGCATTATTGAGGCAAATGGAGCCGAAGTTAGAAGGGTGAACCTGATAAATGACAGGGGAATCCATATCTGTAAATCCATGCTTGCCTATCTCCGTTTTGGTGAAGGTAAAACCCCTGACTCCGAGGGAATAAAGAGTGACCATTTCGTAGGTGATTACTATGTTCGGTACAACGACTGGGTTAAAGAGTATCCCGGAGCAGAAGAAGAGGCGAGGGAGCTTCTGCGGAAATGGGAGGCTGGAGACCCGGAGACGGTAGAGCTGTGGAAGTTGATGAACCGATGGACTGTTGAAGGAATTGAAGAGACCTACAAAAATACCGGTATCAGCTTCGACGATGTCTACTATGAGAGCAAAACCTACTCTGCCGGGAGGCATGAGGTGTTAAAAGGTCTGGAATCGGGGGCCTTTTACCGGGAAGCTGACGGCTCGGTCTGGGTTGATCTGGAGGAGATCAAGCTGGATAAGAAGGTTCTTCTGCGTAGCGACGGAACAACGCTTTATCTGACCCAGGATATCGGGACTGCCATAGCCCGGCACGAGGACTGGCCCTTTGATCGGCTGGTCTATGTGGTTGCCTCGGAACAGCAGTACCACTTTAAAGTGCTCTTTCATGTGCTGGAAAAGCTTGCTCTCCCCTGGGCAAAAAACCTCTACCACCTCTCCTATGGGATGGTAAACCTTCCGGAGGGGAAGATGAAAAGCCGGGAAGGAACGGTGGTGGATGCGGATGAGCTCTTCGCCGAACTTTCCAGAATGGCGGAAGAGGAGATTATCAGCAAGGGCAGGGAAGAAGAGGTGGGGGATGTAAAAGAGACCGCCGATGCTGTAGCCCTGGCGGCTCTCAACTATTACCTGCTTCAGGTATCCCCTGGAAAGGATATGGTTTTTGATCCCAAAGAGTCCATATCCTTCAATGGTAATACCGGTCCCTACCTGCAGTATATGGGCGCCCGGATAAGCAGCATGATGCGGAAGTTTGAAGCTCGTAAGGGGGATCTTGAGGAAGCTGAGGCGGATCTTTCCCTTTTGAAAGAGGATTCGGAGCGAGAGCTGATCAAGCTTTTGGAGGAATTCCCTGCAAAGGTGGATCAAGCTGGTAAAGAGATCAATCCCGCTCTCCTGGCAGCTTTTCTCTACGATCTGAGCAGAACCTTCAGCCGTTACTACCATGATAATCCGGTACTGAATAACGAAAACAAGAGCCTTGTCCTTGCCCGTATCAGTCTGGCGAAAGCGGTACTACAGGTGTTGAAAAACGCCTACCGTCTTCTGGGGATCCCCTTTTTAGAGACAATGTAAGGAGATAGCCTGGGCTGCTTGACCGGCTTTGCGAACTTGTGGTATAAGAACCACTACGCATATTATGTTGATTTGAGGTAGATAGATGTACGCATTGGTTGAGATTAAAGGAAAACAGTACAAGGCGGAAAAGGGTACTCTCCTGACCGTTGACAAACTGGAAAATGAAGAGGGAGATAGCATCGAATTTGATTCGGTACTGCTTACCAGCAATGAAGGTAAGGTAAGCGTAGGCACTCCCTATGTTTCTGGTGCGGTGGTAACGGCCTCGGTGGAGGGGCATGAGAAGGGGAAAAAGGTAAGGATTTTCAAGTTCAAGAAACGGAAAGCTTACCGTCGGCGGCAGGGCCACCGACAAAAATACTCCCTTCTCAGGGTAACCGAAATCCAGGGGGCCTGACGGGCCCCGGAATGGTACAAATCGATCTTGAGGTGGACAGTGCAGGATTGGTTAAAGCAATCCTTGCCTCCGGACATGCCAAGGGCTTTCGGAAAGGGGAGAACCCGGTTTGCGCTGCTGCCACAGTCCTAATACGTACCTTTCTCCGGTGGCTTGATCATGAGAAGAGCATATTGGTAGATGGAGATGCACCATCTCCGGGATGTGTGTTTGCAAGGATCGGTACCGTTCCTGAGGAAATGGCAGATCGTTATCTAGGCGCCTGCCGCTTTCTTATTACCGGTTTAACCGATCTTCAAGAGGATGATCCTGAGCAGATTGATATCAGGGTAAAAAGGTTCAAGGAGTAGAGCGTTATGGCACATAAAAAGGGTGGCGGTAGTTCTAAAAATGGTAGAGATTCCGAGTCCCAGCGACTTGGGGTAAAGCGTTCCGGCGGTCAGTTGGTTAAGGCCGGGGAGATCATTGTTCGCCAGAGGGGGACCAAGTTCCATCCTGGTCTCAATGTGGGAAAGGGAAAAGATGATACCCTTTTTGCAAAATCTGCCGGTACGGTTGTGTTCCAGAAACGGATGGGACGCAGCTACATTAACATTGATGCTGCCGTTTAATCAGTAAGGCTACGTATAGCTCGTGTTCGGTTTCGCCGACGAGACCTACATTGACCTTGCCTCCGGTGATGGAGGCAGGGGCGCTGTTTCCTTCCGAAGAGAGAAGTATGTCCCTAAAGGGGGACCCGATGGCGGAGACGGGGGAAATGGTGGAGATGTATACTTTCAAGTCAAATCTAATCTAAGAACTCTTGCTCATCTAAAGAAGCAGCGCCATTTTCGTGCCGAAAAGGGAGGTTTTGGAAAGGGACAGAACCGTCACGGCAGAAATGGCGAAGATGTGTTGGTCCCTGTACCACCGGGCACCCTTATTCGGGACCCTGAAAAGGGTGGGGTCATCAAGGATCTGACTGATCTCGAAGAGGGGGAAACCTGGCGCTTTCTCAAAGGTGGCCGGGGAGGAAAGGGGAACACCCACTTTAAATCATCCCGGCACCAGATTCCCCGTTTTGCCCAGGATGGGGAACCGGGGCAGGAGATGCGAGTTCATGTGGAGCTGCGGCTTATTGCGGATATTGGCCTTGTCGGCTTCCCTAATGCGGGAAAGTCCAGCCTCCTCGATGCAGTTACCAATGCCCATCCGGAGATAGCGAATTACGAGTTTACCACCAAAATTCCCAACCTTGGGGTTATGCACATTGGGTATCGGGATCTGGTCCTGGCGGATATTCCCGGTCTTATCGAAGGTGCCAGCGAAGGTGCCGGTTTGGGACACACCTTTTTGCGTCATGTGAGCAGAAGTGGAGGTTTGGCCTTCATTATTGATCTGGCCGATCCTCGGTATCTGAACGCTTTTTCTCTCCTGATGCAGGAATTGAAGGCTTTTGATTCCGAAATGATGGAAAAGCCGAGGATTATTGTAGGTTCCAAACTCGATCTTGAGGATAGCTCAGAACACCTGGAGGAGCTGCGCTCTGCATTTCCTGATGAAGAGGTGCTGGGGATATCGGTTTTCTCTATGAGGGGTTTGAAGGATCTTGGAGAGGCTCTGGGAAGAGTATGCGCAGCGGAAGCAGCTCCGGAGAAGGAAGCAGCTCCGGAGCAGGAAGAATGAAAACAGTCCTTTTCGGAGGGAGCTTTGACCCCCTCCATATTGGGCATCTTCACCTGGCAGATGTGCTGAAAAGGGAGTACGGCTTCCAGCAGGTGATTCTTGTGCCTTCCTATGTCGCCCCCCATAAGGGTGAAAAGTGGACTGCCTCTCCCCAAATGCGATATGAGATGGTAAAAGCTGCGGCGGAACCGGAGGGGTTCATCGTGGAGCCCTTCGAAATCTCCAATAGGGGTGTCTCTTATACGTTTCGAACAGTAGAATATATCTATTCTGCATACTCGGTTAGCGGAAAGCTCTCCATGGTAATCGGGGATGATCTGGTTGAGGGACTCCCCTCCTGGAAGGATTGGAAGGGTCTGATAGAGCAGATAGACCTTCTTATTGCAAGAAGATCGGAATCTGAAACTCCTTTCTGTCCCTGGCCCCACACCTATCTGGATAACGCCATCCTGCCCATTAGTTCCAGCGATATTCGCCATAGAGTAGAAGAGGCGAGAGCCTTCCATTTTCTTATTCCCAAGGCAGTGGCAGAATATATCGAATCCGAGGATCTTTACCGCAGAACTCAAGAATGATGGTGTGCTTTGAAACTTGAAGAGTATATCAGTAAGAACCTTTCCCGGAAGCGTTTTGACCACTCCGTAAGAACTGCCCGTATGGCTTCTCACCTGGCAGAAGCTTTTGGGCTTGATCAAGATCAGGCCTGGACGGCCGGACTGGCTCATGACATAGCCAGGGAGCTTGATCCTGACCAGTGCTTGCAAATGGCCCGGGAGAGCGGAAAAAACCTTGAGCCAGAGGAGCAGGAAAATCCATTGCTTCTCCACGGATACTGCGGTTCAATCATTATGAAACGGGAATTCCCCTGGATGGATGATGCTATCCTTGAGGCGATCTGTTATCACACTACGGGAATATCCGGTATGGGCGATTTGGCAAAAATCATTTTTATTGCGGATTATTGTGAACCAGCCAGGAAACACCTGGATGATTCTTTTTGTAGAGAAATAGCAGAGGGAGAGCTGGATGACGCTTGTCTTCTGATTCTCCAACAGCAGTTTTCCTTTTTGAGAGAGAGGGGAAGAAGGATTGCCAAGAGTTCCCTCCTTTTGTATGATGAGTTGCTTTCCTTTAAGAGGAATAGTAAAAAGAGGGGACAATCGATTTCGTGAGGAGAAGCGGCGACCGATCACTTAAAGCGTTGATATTTCTCATTCTGTTGGTGTTGCTTTTTGGAGTTGTGCTGGCAGTGATTTATTTCAATACAAGAAGTAATGAGATAGCTCTGGCCAGAAATGAGCAGCGGCCAATTCCGCTTTTGGTAAGTTTTAACGACCAGGGCGAGCACTTTTTTTCCGAACTCTTTATCTTCCACACAGCCACAGGAAAGGGTGCTGTATTTGATGTTCCCGGTGAGATCGGTGTGATGATCGCATCGGTGGACAAGATAGACCGGATAGACCGGCTTTATGATCCTGATGATATGGAACCCTTCCGGGCAGCGGTGTCCAAGGTGTTTGGGCTGGAAATTCCCTATTATATACAGTTTGAATTCTCCGATTTTATACAGGTTGTTGATATTCTTGGAGGTCTGAGTACCTTCATCGCTAATCCTGTGGAATACATGGAGGGTGATGAAATGGTACTGCTCCCTTCGGGTAGTGTAGTTCTCTATGGCGATAAAGCTCTCCTATATGGAACCTATTACGATCCGGGAGAGCCTGAGATTGAGCGGATTAACCGGAGGCAGCGCCTGGTTCAGTCCTTTATGGGAAAACTTGGCGAAAGAGCAAAACTCTTTAATAATCGGAAAGCGATGGATCTTTTTATGGAGAGAACGGATATCAATCTGTCAAAAGATGCCCTGCTATCCTTTATTGAGGCTTTATCCCTTCTCGATGGTGATAGAATTGTTTTTCAGCGGGTTCTTGGTACCCGGCGTATGGTGGATGGGTCGGAGCTCCTTTTCCCGCATTATGAGGGAAAGCTGGTTAGGGAAACGGTCGATCAGACCCTCATATCACTGGCAAATGAATCTATCGTTAGTGATGAAGAGCTAAGGGTAAATATACGCATCTTGAATGGAACAACAAGAAATGGATTAGCTGGTAGAACCAGAACCGTATACAAAAGTTTTGGTTATGAGGTACCCTTGCTTGGTAATTTTGGAGATGGAGAACTTGAAAAGAGCTATGTGGTTGATCACACAGGCGATATTTCCAAGGCCCAGAGGGTTGCCAATGTAATTCGATGTAAGGAAATAAAGACCGGGGCGGAGAGTGAACTTTCTGCTCTTGGGGAAAATGATATTATCATAGATGTTACCTTAGTACTGGGAAAGGATTTTGATGGACGATATTGTAAAACAGAATAGGCGTCATGAGGAGAGAAAAGAGGCGGCTCTTTCTCTGACGGATGAAATCTCCGCTCACAAGGGAGAGAATCCTATCCTGATTGATCTCTCTGGAAAGAGTGACTGGACCGATTTTTTTCTTATTTCCACCGTAAGCAGCCTGGGACACCTGAAAGGCTTGGTACGCAATGTAAAGGAAAAGTTGTCAGAACTTAATATTGAAGTGCTTCACAGACACAAGAGGATCGCCGATGACGGCTGGGAACTCATCGATTGCGGCTTTTTAGTAATCCACCTTATGACAAAAGAGATGAGGGAATTTTACGACCTGGAAAGGCTCTGGTTTGAAGGTACTATTCTCTATCCCGATCATTCATCAAAGTCGTCGTAGTCTAAGCCGTCATCGTAATCGAGATCTTCATCATCGAGAAGCTCTTCGTCGTCGTCAAACTCTTCATCCTCATCAAGATCTTCTTCAAGCTCCTCGCCGTACTCTTCGTCAACAAGGTCATCCTCAAATTCGTCATAGTCATCATCAAAGTCAGAACCGTAATCATCAAAATCGTCGTCAATGTGATGCTCGTCACCGTTGGCTAATAAGTCCATATCATCTAATACGTCCATCATAATGAAAATGAATCCCCCTTGATATAGATACTAATCTACGGGATGCTTGGAAACGATGTCAACTCTTTTTATCCTGTTTATTCGTCTTTTTTTATGCCCGCAAAGACATTAATGGTTCCAAAACTGCCTTGGATATCCCGGTTGATAAAACTGTCCAGGGAGGTGAAGTCGTAGGTAATATTGGAACCGATTAACATGGTGGGTGGGGTGATATCACAATTGTAGCCGACGTCGGAGAGCCTCATCATCGCTCTTCCTGAAAGCTGATTCAGGATCTCCCCAAAGGCTTCCCGGTGAAAGGGACCGAAATCGGCTTCATCAGAATCCATGCCCATGTTTTCCAGTACTTTATCAATAAAGGCAAGCATACTGCTTATTTCTGATCGGAGGAGGAGAAAACCCTGAATATCTCCGGTGATACCAATACTGGAGAGAAGTTCGGTCGGTTTCTTATATTCCTGGGAGTTGATAAAATGTAGCTCCTGAAAGCCAATCTCCTCCAGGACTTCATTAAATGCGTTAGGAAATTGCATCAGGTTTTCGTTAGTCATAGAAAAAGTATAGGCGCTTGTTTTCACCCTGTCAAATGGTAGCTATAATCACTCTATGAACTATTCACTATACGCACCTGCAAAGATCAATCTGCACCTGGAAGTGGGACCTGTGAGAGCTGATGGATATCATGACCTTCGAACCATCTTCCATATGGTAGATTTCTGTGACTACCTGGAGTTGCAGGTAAGCGAACAGGGGGGAGGATTTGCCTTACAGCCGGAGTTTACCTTCCCCAAAGAAGAGAACCTCATCTACAAAGCCTATTCTGCATTTATGAACCTGGTGAAAAAAAAAGGAATGGAGTACCAGGGTAAAACCTTTTCATTCACTTGCCACAAACAGATACCTGCTGGGGGTGGATTGGGAGGTGGTTCCTCCGATGGGGCTGCCACACTGCGTCTACTCAATCATGCTCTGGATCATCCTTTAAAAATGGAGGAACTGATAGCGATTGCTTCAAAATTGGGTAGCGATGTTCCCTTTTTCCTTGGGGAAGTTGCCGCACTTGGTCTGGATAGGGGAGAGCAATTACACCCCATAAGGCCTCTTCTATCAAAGCATCTTCTCCTCGTTTTTCCTTCCTGGCAGGTTTCAACCGCTCATGCCTATGCATTGATAGATACCAAAGGAAGAGCTTGCTGGGCCGATGGTGCTCCTGACAGAGATGCCCTCTCCCGGGACCCCTGGACTCTGCTCCGGGAAAAAGCTCTGTTCAATGATTTTACCCTGGTACTAAGCGATCTCTATCCAGAGATAGAGACGGTTTTTAGAATTTTTCAGGATGGAGGCTCCTGCTTTTGGGAAATGAGCGGAAGCGGCTCTACACTCTTTGGTTTTTTTGAATCTATTGGAGAATTAAAGGATGCAGAAAAGCGCTTAAAGCAGCTCGGCTTTGCCACCAGAGAAGTTAAAATGCTTGCGAAGCAGTATAAGCCGGTTTACAATGGATGAAACATCTGAACTGCATCATATGCGGAGGGGCTATGGAAATTACCGACATCCGGATCAGGAAGCTTGACACGGAGAGCAAATTGAAGGCCTATGTGACCATCACTTTCGATAACAGCTTTGTTGTTCATAATGTGAAGATCATTGATGGGAAAAATGGCCCTTTCATTGCTATGCCGAGCAGGAAGACCCGCAGCGGGGAGTACAAGGATGTAGCACATCCGATCAATTCAGATTTTCGGGGGAAAATGCAGGAGCGCATTCTCAGTGAATATGAAAAGGCGCTGGCTGAAGAGGGGCCGTACGGTTCCGAAATGGGCGATGAGAGGGAAGACGAACAGCTGGCAGAGGCTTAGTAGCTGCTTTTTCAACACACCCGACCGAAGGTGGCAGAACGACCCCCGACGGCCAGCAGAAGGACCACTGACTGTGAACGCAGGCCGCCGTGAACTCCCAGGATAGAGGATTCTTTATTTAGTGTCCCCGAAATAGCGCAAACTTTTCTTGGAAAAGCTTACACCTTCGGACGTTAAGGCTAAGAATCGCAGCTATTGCCATCAAATTCATGTAGATGGTCTATACTACCAAGGCATACAAGCATTTAACTGGTATCGGTCCTCCATTTTTGCGCTATTTCGGGGACACTATAGATTCTTTAAGCTTTTTTATGAAATTATGAGCTTTTCCTTCCCATCTAGTGGAAAAAAAAAAGAATATATGGTAGAACCGTAGTCCGAATTCCTGTAACTATTGGGGTGTTGGCAAGCGGTTAAGCCACCGGTTTTTGGTGCCGGTATGCGCAGGTTCGAATCCTGCCGCCCCAGGATTGTTATAATGAACATGGCTGAAGGAGATATTTCATGGGTGAGAAAACATTACGTGGTTCCCTGAGAACGGAGCTGAAAAAGGGCGAAACGAAACGCCTTCGTCGGGAAGGAAAGATTCCTGCAATTATCTATGGGCATTCCGATCCGGTACCCATTGCTGTTGAGAGCAGGGAGTTTGAGAAAAAGTATCACTCCCTTTCCGAGAGTACCATCATAACTATTGACGTTGATGGCAAAGATTATGATGTCCTTATTAAGGATCATCAGGAGGAGCCTCTAAAGGGTTTTATAACCCATCTTGATTTCTACGAGATCGAACGGGGCAAGAAGCTGCGAACCCACGTACCCCTACACACCACCGGAACTCCCAGGGGTGTTAAGGAGGGCGGTATTCTTGAGATGGGTCTGCATGATGTAGAGATTGAGTGTTTTCCCAAAGACATCCCGGACGAACTTACTGTCGATATTGACGGGATGGAGATTGGGGATTCCAGGCACGTTTCTGATATCACCGCTCCTGAAGGGGTATTAATCCTCACTTCCGACGATATGATGGCTGCGGCAATCACCACTGCTAAGATTGTTGTTGAGGAAGAAGAGGGTGAAGAAGAGCTTGAAGAGGGCGAAGGCCTGGAAGGTGAAGGAGAAGGTGAAGAAGGTAGTGAGGAAAGCGAGGAATAGTAAGCTTTCTTTAGAGTTGTGCGCTTCACATCGCTCTATTTCTTGCCATCTGGAATACGAGAAGAGTGTATAAAGGGTGGCTTACAAAACGGGAAGTGCGGTGGAACAGCCACAACTGAAAATTATAGCAGGACTGGGAAATCCAGGCCGGCAATATCAAGAAACCCGGCATAATGTCGGGTTTCTTGTGTTGGAAGAGCAGGTGAGCAGACTGGGACTTTCCTGGAGAAAACCCCTCTTTGCCTCCTCCTACCGCTATGCAGCGAAGGGTAGGGGAACCTATCCTCTCTACATTAAACCCCTCACCTATATGAACAGATCGGGTGATATCTTACCGGGACTTATGAAAAAACATGCTGTCCAGGCTAGTCAGGTTTTAGTGGTCTGTGATAATATGGACCTGCCACCCGGGTCGGTACGGATCAAGAAAGGGGGGGGGACTGCGGGTCACAACGGTTTGAAATCCCTGGTAGCACGGATTGGATCAGCCGATTTTCTCCGTATCTATGTGGGTATCGGAAGGCCTGATGATAATTCCATCGTTTCCCATGTGCTGGGGATTCCCGAAGATGAGGAGGCCGAAAAGATGGGAAAGGGAGTCCATCTTGCCTCAAAAGCAGTTGAGTATCTGCTTGGAGGTGAATCCGTAGAGCAGGTGATGAACCGCTTCAATCGGAAAGAGCCCTTTGATCAACTTTTAGACCAACCTTGAGCTGGTATCCATCCTATGCATCCCCTTGAAGAGCAGCTGCTAAAGCGTTTGATATCCCTGTCAAGAGATGAAACCCGACGAATGGTCATAGCCTTTTCCGGTGGTCCTGACTCCTGTGCACTCCTGGCACTTAGCTCGGCACTGAGATCCCGCTTGCCCCACTCGGAAATCTATGCCCTTCATGTAAACCACAAGCTGCGAAGCAAGGATGAGCTTGCTGCCGAACACGCCCTGCTCAGGGAGCTCTGTGGGGGCTTTGACGTGCCCTTAAGAATTGAATCAGTACAAGAAGGAGCCATTGCTGATGAAGCTGCAGCCTCCCGTTGTGGTATTGAGGCGGCGGCGAGAACATTACGGTATCGTCTCTTTGAACAATACCTCAAGGAGATTGATTCCCGAATCTGTCTTCTCGCCCATACACGGGATGATCAGGTGGAAACAGCAATCCAGCGCTTTTTTGAAGGCGGGGCTAGCGATGTGATGAGTGGTATCCCGGAACGCCGGGGCCCCTATTTTCGTCCTCTTCTCGGTATAGAGAAGGGAGAGCTAGTTACCTATCTTCAAAGGCGGTCAATTCCCTTTTCCAGCGATTCTTCCAACAACGATACCTCCCTGCTGCGGAACAAAATACGGAAAGAGTTGCTCCCTTGCCTGAAAGCGGTGTTTCCGGCATACAAGGACGGGGTCCTTCGTTTTATGGAGAAACAGAAGATGATGCAGGAGGCTGCCCAGGACCTCTTCCATTATCCTGATCTGGTGAATCTTGAAGGGAATCTGCTGTCCTGGGAAGGAGCGCCCTTCTTTGAACTGCCCATGGAGGGACGCAGGCGCTTTCTCTATTACCTTTACGACCGCTTTCCCCAAAACCTGGGAAGGGTCTCCTATGGTCTGATCAAGCGCATCATGGAACTTGATAAAACCGGTGAAGAAGTGGTGGAAGCGGGGGGATTGCGTCTATTTTATGATGGCAGGCGCATTTTTTGGGGTCCGGTTGTTGTCCTTGCTGGAAAAAACGGTTACATTAGACGCATACATAACGGAGTTACGCTATCTTTACCTGGTGTGGGGATGGTACGCTTTCTCTGGGATGGTTTAGAAGAACCGCTCATCGCCAGAAGCCGTCTTGAGGGTGATATCATCAGGCTGAAGGATGGAAATCGGAAGCGGGTAAAGAAGATTTTTCAGGAGTGGAGGGTACCTCCACCAAAGCGGGAGCAGATTCCCATACTTGAGGGAAGAGAAGGGGTTCTTGCTATCTTCGGAACTTGCTGCGGTTATACCGACCTGTTAGGGTTGGAATTGGTGAGACGGGGAAGAATCAAAATGGAGATGTTAGGTGAGTTCCGAGAATAGAGACCCAGAGAAGAACAATGATCCCAATAAATTGAAATTCGATTTCAATAAAAACAGGTTTGCCCTCTTTTTTTTGCTATCCTTGATTATCATGTTTGTCTTTCTTTTCATGATGAACAATGGAAGTGAGGATATGGAAATAGCCTATTCCACCTTTCTTGGTTATCTGGATGAGGGACAGGTAGATGCTGTTAAAATTCTGGATAACAGCCTGATTCAGGGTACCCTGCGGAGTAATGCTCCCGGGGAGACTGCTATTTTTACTACCACTATTCCCTATTATCATGACAATCTAATGCCCCTGCTGGAAGATGCGGGAGTGAAGATCTCCGGTGGTTCCAAAGGGGTCTCCGCAGGCAGGGTTTTTCTGGAACTGATTCCGTGGATCCTGTTCCTTCTCTTCTTTTGGTTTATGTTTCGACAGGTGCAAGGTGGAGGAGGGAAGGCTTTCTCCTTTGGTAAGAGCAAGGCGAAGCAGTACCTGGAAGAGGGAACAAAGATCACCTTTAACGATGTGGCTGGGCAGACAGAGGCAAAGTACGAGCTGGAGGAGGTGGTCGATTTTCTGAAGAATCCGACCAAATTCACCAAGATAGGTGCAAAGATTCCCAAGGGGGTACTTCTGGTCGGTATGCCTGGAACTGGAAAAACCCTTCTTGCCAAGGCAGTTGCAGGTGAAGCGGGGGTATCCTTTTTTCATATGTCCGGTTCAGACTTTGTGGAGATGTTTGTAGGAGTTGGTGCCAGCCGGGTCAGGGACCTTTTCGACCAGGGAAGGAAGCACGCCCCCTGTATTATTTTTATTGATGAGCTTGACGCAGTTGGGCGAACCAGAGGAGCGGGCTACGGGGGTGGACACGACGAGCGGGAACAGACCCTCAACCAGATGCTGGTAGAGATGGATGGATTTGAAACAAAAGATGGGGTTATTATTCTGGCGGCTACCAACCGGCCGGATGTACTTGATCCCGCTCTGCTACGGCCTGGCCGATTTGACCGGCAGGTTGTTGTTGATATGCCCGATGTAAAAGAGCGGGAAGCGATTCTCTCCATCCATTGCAGCAATATTCAGCTTGACCCGGATGTCGATCTTAGTCGGGTCGCCAGGGCGACCCCGGGTACCTCCGGAGCTGACCTGGCAAATCTTGTCAATGAATCGGCCCTGTTTGCCGCCCGGGATAATCGGGCCACTGTTAAGATGGAGGATTTTGAAGAAGCCCGGGACAAGACCCTCCTGGGAGTTGCCAGGAAGTCCAGGGTGATAACCCAGGAAGACAAAAGGGCGACCGCCTACCATGAGGCAGGCCATGCGCTGCTCCATTACTATCTGAAGTACGCCGATCCCCTTCACAAGGTTACGGTTGTTCCCAGGGGAAGGGCTCTTGGGCTTGCCCTGTCACTTCCGGAGAAAGATTCCTATTCCCGAAAGAGGGGGTGGCTCCTTGATCGTATCAGGATAGCCATGGGGGGCTATGTAGCAGAGGAACTAGTCTATAAAGAGACCACAACCGGAACTCAGAATGACATTCAGCAGGCAACTACCATTGCTCGACGGATGGTAACCGAGTGGGGGATGAGTGAAAAATTGGGTTTTATCGCCCTGGGGCAGGAAGATGAACCGATCTTTATCGGTAAAGAGATCGCCCAGCATAAAGATTATTCTGACAATACCGCTTCGCTTATCGACCAGGAAATCAGGGAAATTTTAACTGCCGCCCTGGAGGAAACCCGTTCCATTTTGACAGAGCATCGGGACCAGTTGGACCTGCTTACTGAAAAACTGGTTAAGAATGAAACCCTTGATGACAGTGAAATTCGAGAGCTCCTCGGCTTTCCAGCCAGGAACTCTGCAACAAGTTTGAAGGGAAACGGTGATAATGGGGCTGCGGACTCCTCTTCCGATTCTTCCGATGCATCTGATCAATCTGAAGCATCAGATAGCACCAATGAAGAAGCTGGGGATGAGCATAAGGGTGATTCATCCGGAGAAGATAAGAGAGAGTAGAGGGAACAACGAATACTACTATGAGAATAAACCCGGTCTGTGTTAACCGTTTCATTCTGTTTCTACTTATCGGGTTCTCTTTTTTCTTTTTTATCCCCTCAATGGTTGTGGCTGATAGCAATGGTGAAGGTGAAAGCTCCGAAAAAGAGCGGGCAATCTCCCGCATATACAGTTCCCACGCTTTAAAAGCGTATCAGAATGGGGAGTTTGAAGAAAGCAAACAGCTGCTTGCGGTTTCCCGGCTGTTTGATGGAAAGAACAGGGATGCTTTAGCAATTGGGGGCTTACTTGCTTTGAAGGGGGGGGAGCTGCAGAGCTCTCTTAAGCTCTATGAGAAGGCCGCAACCATCGAGGATGATCCTCACTACGCCATCTCTCTTGAGTTTATTCAGGAAGAGTTGTCAGCTGTAGCTTTCCGATTGGGACTTATCGAAAGAGCCTATTTGTACCTCTCCGGGTTGGTAAATGATGCGGAATTACCTGCCGATACCGGTATCCTCTATATCACAATTCTTGAAAAACTGGGTAGGAAAGAAGCAGCCCTGGAGATGAGCAGTGAACTTGCATCCCGCTATCCAAAGGATAGTGAAGTGCTTGAACAGTTCCTGAACTTGAACCAATTATTCATTCCCCCCTTCCTCACAACTGATGATCCTGCAGAAGGGATCAGAAAGATGGAGGATTACTCGAGAGCGGTACTTCAGATGGTACTAGGACGGATTGATAAAGGAAGCTTGTGGGAAAGACTCTTTGAGCAGTACGAAAGACGGTTTGGTCGGGATCCCTTTTGGGCTCTGGAGCGGGGAATCCCTCAACTGGAAAGTGATGAGGAGCGGGAAGCGCTGCTCCTGCAGGCCCTTGAGTCCTATCCCCTTCAGGGGCGGGGGAAACTGGTTGAGTATCGTACCCTCACGGAAAAAGTGGGCCTGGAAGCTGCTTTTGATACCTATTTGGAAGGATTTACCGGTCTGCTGGAGAGCGATCTTAATCGGGATGGCTATATTGAGCAGAGAGAGATGTTTCAAAATGGACAGATCCGGACCTACTCCTACGACAGGGATCAGAACGGAGTGTACGAGTTTTCCATTCTATTTGATGATGGTACTCCCCTTAGTGTATCTGATAAGGGTGGCCTTATCAGATACAGCACCTACCCCTATCTGAAAGAGTTTGTGCTCCATGGGAAGGAGGGAGAAACCCGCTATATCCTCTATCCATACGATGAACAGCACCCTTTTCCCCATATAAGTGGCCTGCTTGAGACAATCTCTGGAGATGAAAGAGAAAGAGAAGGGCGAATCGATTTCACACTTCCATCTCCGGACCTTCTTGGAGCCAAGGCATTAGAGATCATCACATCCATCACCGATAGTGAACTTACGATCTATGAAAAGCCCCTGTTTCAGGGTGCTGGGGACCTGGTCCTCTTGAGAGATGAGAATGACAGGATTATAGAGAGAAGGGTTGGGGACCAAGATTATACCTTCCGGGAAAAGGATCTTGACCGGGATGGCCGCTTTGAACTGGCCGAACGCTATCTTTCAGATGAACTGATTGAAATTCGACTTGATAAGGATGGAGATGGTAATGCAGAGTATGCAGAATCCTTTGGTGAAAGGCATACTGTGTTATGGGACTTTAACGACGATGGAGTTTTTGATTGCCGTCAATTCAGGGAAAACGATCGTCTTATCAGAGAGTTTTCCACAATGCTGGATGGCAGCTTCGATTACCGTCTAGAGGTGGATGATTGAAAAAGGTGATGTTTCTCCGATTTTCCATGCTTTTTTCTCTGATCCTGCTTTTTTCCTGTGCAGGAGTTCCCCGATATTCCGAGGCTCCCTCCACTTTGACCGAAGTAACCCTTGACAGTATCAAAGATGCTATCACTGAAGGAGCATACAGAAGAGCTTTTTTCTACCTTCAGATCCTGGAAAACCAGAGAGGAGGGGATCAAAAGGAGATAGCGGAACTGAGAGCCGCTTCACTGGAAAAAATGGAAGAGCGCTATCAGGAATTACTGAAGCAGGAAGAGTTTGTGAAAGCTGAAAGCATGGCCCGTTCCCTGAGAGCTGTGGGAGCCCCCGCAGGTGCGGTTCTTCCGAATAAAGAGCCCAGCTACCAGGAGCCCAGCTCCAAGGAGGATGAAATCCTGGCATGGAGTGTTCCTCAGCTCTACAAGATGGCCATGGAAGTGAAGTCGATAAAGAGCCGGGAAGCGCTGCAACAGCTCTATGAGGCAGCCAGAGATGCGGGGCTTCGGACAGTTGCACGAGCATTTTTTGGAGAGATGGAGAATCGCTCTTATCCACTTTCCACCGAGATGAAGGAATGGGTTTCCACTTCGGTCAAGAAACCGGCAGATAATCTTGAAGCTGTTGTGACCGTCTGGGTGAACCGGGGGATGAGAATTGAAGGCGGAGTTGGTCTGCCCGACAGGGTCATTGGATCCGGTTTCTTTATTGATAAAGAGGGGTACCTTGTAACCAATTACCATGTGATATCAAGTGAAGTGGACCCCAGCTATGAAGGGTTTAGTAGACTATATATCAAGTTGTCCGAAGATAGTGATACCAGGATCCCTGCCAGGGTAGTCGGCTATAGCGAGATTTTTGATATTGCGCTTCTCAAGGTGGAACGGGGGACAGAGTCTATTCTCTCTTTCAACCTTGCCCCCGAATTGACGGTGGGAGAATCTATTTATGCCCTCGGTTCTCCCGGGGGACTTGAGAATACCCTCACCTCGGGGATTATCTCCTCCACTGGACGAAAAATTCTTCAGATGGGGAATGTTGTTCAGGTCGATGTACCAATAAACCAGGGAAACAGTGGTGGACCCCTTCTCAATGGGGATGGGGAGCTCATAGGTGTGGTTTTTGCCGGAATTGAACAATTTGAGGGGATCAATTTCGCTATTCCGGGACAGTGGGTCTTAAAGCTGCTTCCCTATCTATATGAGGGAGGAGCCTACCCACATGCGGCGTTGGGGATTTCCCTCAGGAAGGGTGAGAAAGGATTGGAGATTATCTACCTGGCTCCGGGAAGCCCCGCAGAAAAGCTGGACCTGCTAAAAGATGATGTACTGCTCTCTCTGGGGGGAGAAGATCTCAAGGAGATTGAAGATGCCCATCCAACCCTGCTTGCCAGCTTGCCCGGGGAGTTACTATCTTCCCGATGGCTTCGTGATGGGGAGGTTTTTAGCCGGACCCTGCTCACGGTGGAACGAAAAAGTGATGGTCTCAAAGAGTATGCGAAGATTGACAACCCCATCGATCTTTTCCCTCCCCTTTTTGGAATGGAAGTGGTATTAACTGGCGAGGGCTTGCTCAAGGACCGTTACAGGATCGATTCAGTCTATCCCGGCTCAATAGCAGACGAGAGTGGACTTTCACCTGGTGATCCTTTCACCCTGGAGAGGTGGACCTTCATCGATGAGGCTCCCTTCGTTCTTGCCCGGCTGAGGATTAAAAAGAGAAAAGCGGGTTTTCTGGAGAGTGGGATTCAGCTCCCCGGATATCTTGAACCGAATAACTTTCTCTAGAAGAAACCAAGGGACTTGATAATCCATACTTCTCGAATATACTTATAAGCGGAGGCTTCTATGGAAAATGATGATGAAGATAGTAAAACCATATCACTCGGCATCCAGCCTACCGTTGAGCAGATAAGAGAGATGCATAAGGAGATAAAGGAGGCTCTGAAAGAGAGCGATACTGTAATTATACAAAGCGATTCTATTGAGAAGGCCGATCTTTCACTTATTCAGTTACTCTATGCTGCTCGCCGGGAAGCTGTAAAAAAGAAGAAACGGATTACTTTTTCCGAACCTCTATCACCGGTTCTTGTGGGGGTATTAAAAGATGCTGGATTTATCCGATGGGATGTGGAAAGTGCAGAGGCGTTGGAAGAAGCTTTGATAGATTTTTAGCAAGAGGGGGCCCTATTTGTCTTCCATGGATACATTTAAAGAAACGTTTAAAGAAGAGGCCCAAGAGCTTCTCATTAGCCTGGAGGGAGATCTGTTGGAGCTGGAGAGGGACCCGAAAAACGCAGGGGTCATTGCATCGATTTTTAGAACAATGCATACCATCAAGGGATCTTCAGCTATGTTTGGTTTTGATGAAATTGCGGAGTTTACCCATGATATTGAAAATGTTTTTGATCAGGTAAGAAATGGTGCTATTCAGGTTGACCAGCACCTTATTGATATCACCCTGGAATCAAGGGACTTGATCCGTGAAATGATAGAGGATGAGGGGAAGAAGGGCGACAGAAAGGGGCGGGTTAATTCTCTGCTGAACACGTTTAAGCGTTGTATGGTGGATGAAGAGTCAGCAGAAGCAAGCACGGATGTGGATGAATCTGATGAAAAAGAGATGGAAAAGGAAGAGTCGGAAGAGGAGAGTTTTCGCATCCGCTTTATTCCCCCGGAAGATCTTTTCCTCTCAGGAACTAACCCCATCTTTCTTCTCCAGGAGCTGCAGGAGCTGGGAGATTGTACGATTGTGCCCCGAATGGACAGAATCAAGGGGATAGAACGCTTCAATCCGGAAAAGTGCTATTGCAGTTGGGACATTATTATAACCACAAAAGCGGGCCTGAATTCCATTCAGGATGTTTTTATCTTCCTTGATGCAGAATCAGAGTTATCAATTGATAAGATTGAAACCTATGATGATGCAATCGAAGATGAATCCTTCAAGCGTCTTGGTGAGATTTTGGTAGAGCGGGGGGCCATCAGTGAGGATTTTCTGGGAGAAGCCCTGGGGAATCAGAAAAAGCTGGGCCAGGTTCTGGTAGAAACGAAACAGGTCTCTTCCGGGGATGTAGAATCTGCTCTTCAGGAGCAGGAACATACAAAAAGAGTTAAAGAGAGACGGCAGAGCGAGAAGGGGGTGGGTAGCTCCACAATAAGGGTGGGCAGTGATAAGCTCGATTACCTGGTAGATCTGGTGGGAGAATTGGTTACGGTACAGGCACGGATCAGCCAACTCTCTGGAAAAGATGAGATGGCGGGTCTTCGCCTTGTTTCTGAACAACTTGAGCGGCTGGTAGAGGAGCTGCGGGACAATACCATGAGTTTGCGGATGGTCCCCATTGGAACCACCTTTAATAGTTACCGTCGGCTGGTGAGAGATCTCTCCAGAGATCTGGGTAAGAAGGTGGAGCTGGAAACTGAAGGGGCGGAGACTGAGCTGGATAAGACCATGATTGAAAGGCTTGGCGATCCGCTTGTCCATTTAATAAGAAATAGTATAGATCACGGGGTTGAATCTCCGGAGAAACGCAGAAGTATGGGAAAAGCGGAATCCGGGCTTGTCAAGCTTTCAGCAAGACATGTGGGTGCCACGGTACAGATTACGGTATCCGATGACGGATCTGGACTTGATCGGGATCGAATCTACCGAAAAGCTGTTGAAAAAGGTATTGTTCAGGAGGATATAGCTCTCAGTGATGACGAGGTCTATATGCTTATTTTTGAAGCCGGGTTTTCCACAGCCCCAGAGGTAAGCTCCGTCTCAGGCCGGGGGGTCGGGATGGATGTTGTTAAAAAGCAGATTGATGCTCTCAGGGGTTCGGTGTCCGTGGAGAGCCATGTTGGAGAGGGAACGAGGATTACCCTCAACCTTCCCTTAACGCTGGCAATTGTTGATGGTTTGATGGTTCGGGTTGGAGAGGAGTTCTTTATCGTTCCCCTCTCTTCAGTACAGGCCTGCCTTGAATTTAATGAAGATGAGCATAAGGAGAAAAAGCGACAAATGGTGGAATATCGGGAGCGCTTACTTCCCTACGTGCGCCTTGATGAACTCTTCAAAATAGATGCTGATGATACCGGAATACGGCAGATGGTGGTTTCTGAGCTAGACCAGGCTCATTTCGGTATTGTGGTTGATGAGGTTATAGGAGATCATCAAACAGTGATAAAGAGTTTGGGACCAATCTATCGGGATGTGGAGGGTATCTCTGGAGCTACCATCCTTGGTGACGGAAGCATCGCACTGATACTGGATATTCTCCAATTGGCGCGGGTTTCTAAAAAAAGTGTAGCAGTATAGCTATGGATCCATATGGAGATATTACTCGTAAGCTGAATCTGGAAGAGAGAGAGTTTCTTCGTCTCAGTACCTACATTGAATCGAATTTGGGGATTCGAATGCCAGCTGCAAAAAAGGTGATGCTGGAGAGCCGGCTGCAGAAGCGGTTGAAACAGCTGAATATGAAAAGTTTTCAAGAGTATACCGATTACCTTTTCAGTACTGAGGGCCAGAAACTGGAAATTCCTGCAATGATCGACTTGGTTACCACCAATAAAACCGATTTTTATCGTGAACCGACCCATTTTGACTATCTCCGCTCTACCATCTTTCCCTACTTTGCTCAAAACTCGGTGAAAAAGCCGGTGCGTATCTGGTCCGCTGCCTGCTCTACTGGAGAAGAGCCCTACACCATCGCCCTGGAGTGTGAACGATTTAGGGAAAGCCATCCGGATTTCAGATTTGAGATTATCGCCAGTGATATTTCAGCCGCTGTTCTGGAAAAGGCCCGTAAAGGAATTTTCCTGAAGGAGCGCCTGGCTCCCCTTCCCCAGGAGGTATTGCATCGTTATTTCCTACGAAGCAAGGATAGAGAGAAGCAGCTTTTCAGGGTAAAAGCTGAGCTGAGAAAAAGACTTGGATTTATGCGCCTTAATTTGATGCAGGACTCCTTTCCCTTTAAAGAGCCTTTTTCTATTGTCTTTTGCAGGAATGTGATGATCTATTTTGATAGGGAACGGCAGCAAAAACTTCTGCTGGCCATATCCCGGGTGATGAGCCGGGGGGGTTTTCTTTTTCTTGGCCATTCTGAAACCTTAACCGGTCATAGGGTGCCGTTTACAACAGTTGCCGCTACGATATATCAAAAATCGGGAGATGCGTGACTATGGGAAGAGATCGTATTAAGGTGATGATAGTAGACGATTCTGCGGTGGTGCGTCAGACCATGAAGGAGCTGATCTCCTCTGATCCTGAACTAGAGGTGGCGGCAACCGCTGCGGATCCCATTATAGCCGCAAAGAAGCTGGAAACAATGATTCCTGATGTTATCGTTCTGGATATTGAAATGCCCAGGATGGATGGTCTCACCTTTCTGAGGAGATTAATGAACGCTCACCCGATACCGGTGGTTATCTGCTCCAGCAAAACAGAAGAGGGGAGTAAAAATGTTATTCAGGCACTGGAATACGGAGCGGTGGAAATTATTCGAAAACCGAAGGTGGGGACGAAACAGTTTCTGGAGGAGTCTGCAGTAATCATATGTGATGCGGTGAAAGCGGCGGCAATTACCAAGATGAATAAACGTTCAATTCAATCCACCGTAAAGAATGTGGCAGCAAAATTAACCGCCGATGCGGTACTTCCTGCATCAGGAAAACCGATATCCATCGAAACCACTGATAAAGTGGTAGTGGTTGGCGCTTCTACCGGCGGCACCGAAGCGCTTCGGGAGTTTATTGAAGCTCTCCCAGTAGACGCTCCCGGCATAGCCATCGTGCAGCATATGCCTGAGCATTTTACCGCCGCATTTGCTAAGCGGCTCGATTCTCTTGCCCGGGTGCACGTAAACGAGGCAGAGAATAACGACTCGGTACTTCGGGGGCATGTCCTGATTGCCCCAGGGAATAAGCATATGCTCTTAAAAAGAAGCGGAGCCCGCTATTATGTGGAGGTTCGGGATGGCCCGTTAGTATCCCGGCATCGGCCATCGGTGGATGTCCTTTTTCGTTCCGCCGCCCGGTACAGCGGGAAAAACGTTATAGGAGTGATAATGACGGGAATGGGAGACGATGGTGCCAGGGGGATGGTGGAGATGCATGAGGCGGGAGCAAAAACGATCGCCCAGGACGAGAAGAGCTGCGTGGTCTTCGGTATGCCCAATGAGGCAATCAAACGGGGAGGAGTAGACCTTGTCATGCCCTTACCGGAGATTGCCAAGAAGGTACTGGAGTTGGGGAAACGGGATTAAGATGGAAAACGGGATTAAGATGGAAAACAGGAAAGCAGGAAAGCCTTTGATTCTGGTTGTGGAAGATGAGAAGGTGGTAGCTATCGATATAAGTCGGACCCTGAAATCTTTGGGCTATGAGGTTTGCGATTCTGTAGCATCGGGAGAAGAGGCTCTTAATACCCTACTATCTGTTACTCCGGATTTGATCCTTCTCGATGTTCGTCTAAGCGGTAAACTTGATGGTATCGAGACTGCCGAACGAATCCGGAAAGATTATCAGATTCCCTATATTTTTCTTTCCACCTTCTCGGATGAAAATACCCTCAGCAGAGCAAAAAGAACAGAACCCTACGGATACATCACCAAGAGCAGCCATAAAAACGATCTTCACTCAATGATCGAGATGGCTCTCTACCGTCACTCCATGGAACAGAAGATTCGGGAGAATGAAGAGATTTTGTCGGTAACTTTGAAAAGCATCAGCGATGCAGTAATTGGAACCACCCTGGACGGTACCATCATCAGCTGGAACAGTGGAGCTGAAACGATATTCGGCTATCACGCAGATGAGTTAATTGGAAAAAATATTTCGATTCTCACTCCGCCCTTTTATCCGAATGAGATGCCCGAAAAACTTGATACCCTTCGGGAGGGGATGGAGAGTGACCATTATGAAACAGTAAGGCAGAAAAAGGATGGGAAAATCATCAATGTTTCTGTAAAGATATCTCCCATCAGAAACCATCTCAATAGTATCAGTGGAGCTTCCATCATTGCCCGGGACGTTACCACCCGGAAACAGCTGGAGAGGGAGATTCTGGAAATCAGCGAAAAGGAGCGGAAGCGGATTGGTCAGGACCTTCACGATAGTCTGGGACAGAAGCTCACTGGAATCAGTTTGCAGATCAAGGCCCTGGAGAACCGGATCAGAGAGCGGGCTCCGGAGGAGGCGATTACCGCCTCCGCCATTTCTGCCATGATCAATGATGCGATCATGCAGACCAGAAGCCTGGCAAAGAACCTCTTGACGGTGACCTTGCAGACCCAGGGCTTGTCGGTGGCCCTTCAGGAACTGGCCAGTTACTGTGAAGAGCTATACGATGTTCCCAGTCGCTGCATTACCCATCTCGAAGAAGAGATTACCGATGATACAATATCCGTACAGTTGTACCATATTGCCCAGGAGGCAGTTACCAATGCGATTCGCCACTCCGAGGCGGAGGAAATTGTTATAAGCTTGGAAGATGACGATTCTGAAATTATTTTGGAAGTCCAGGATAACGGGAAAGGAACTATCCTTTCCAAGGGGGGAGGAATAGGTTTGAAGATAATGGAGTTTCGATCCGGTATGATAGATGGACGACTCTCTTTCTTTGGCGATGAGGGGAAGGGGAGCACCGTAACGTGCAGGGTTCCCAAAAAAGGATCGGCGGTAAACAAGTGAAAAAGATCGTAGTGGTGGATGATCATCCTATTGTTCGTAGAGGATTCGTGCTGCTCTTGAGTCAGGAACCGGATTTTGAAGTTGTAGGCGAAGCAGAAGCCCCCGGGGAAGCTATGGAGATAATCAGTAAAACCAGACCGGAGCTGGTTCTTGTCGATCTTTCCCTGAAAAATGGTGACGGTCTGGAGATGATTAAAGATCTGGCGAAGCAGTATCCAGAATTGTTGATGCTGGCTGTCAGTCTCCATGATGAAACGGTTTATGCTGAGCGGGCTTTGCGGGCTGGGGCAAAAGGGTATATCATGAAAAGTGAGGCTACCGAGAATGTGATGGTAGCAGTGAGGCAAGTATTATCCGGGGGAATCTATCTGAGCAAAAAGATGAATGAGCGAATGCTCACTAAATTTGCATCCGGGGAAAGTGATAACAGGGATGATCCTGTAAACAATCTAAGTGATCGGGAGTTTGAAGTGTTTCAGCTTATCGGTAAGGGTTATGATACCAGAAGCATAGCCAATGAGCTTTTTTTGAGCGTAAAGACAATAGAGACCTATAAATCTCATCTGAAGACAAAAATGGAGCTGAAGAACTCTACAGAATTAATGCAGCGGGCGGTAGAATGGAGCGTAAAGAGTCAAACATGATGAAAGCACCGACAATCCTGGTAGTAGAAGATGAAAGCATTGTAGCTATGGATATGGAACGGCGTCTGAAAGGCCTCGGTTATGAGGTTCTCGGACGGGTTCTGACCGGTACAGATGCTGTAAAAGAGGCGAAAGCGCTGATACCCGATGTGGTACTCATGGATATCCACCTGAAAGGTGAGATGGACGGGATTGAAGCAGCTTCCCAAATACGGGAAGAGTTGGAGATACCGATTATCTATATCACCGCCTATTCTGATGATGCAACCCTGGAACGAGCAAAGCAGACCCAGCCCTACGGCTATATTCTTAAACCATTTCAGGAACGGGAGATCCATTCCGTTATCGAGATGGCTCTCTTTAAAGCCAAGTCTGAGGCGGAACTGAGGAGAGCAAAAAAAGAGGCGGAAGAGGGGCTTCGCATCAAGAATGAGTTTTTATCAAATATGAGCCATGAGTTCCGAACCCCTCTTAACTCAATCCTTGGTATGGCGAGTCTAGCAAGGGAACATGCGGGAGAGTCGGATGTACAGGAGTATCTTGATCTTCTCCTTGAATCTGCAAATGGCCTGCTCGATATGGTCAATTCCGTCCTGGATTACTCAAAACTGGAAGATCGGCAGTTGAGCATGGCGATCTCTATCCTTGATATCCCTATTCTGATAAAGGAGTTGGAGGAGCGGTTTGCCTTTCAGATACGAAACAATGATATTCACTGCACAATAAAGGTGGACCCCAAGCTCCCCTCAAGGATCCGGTGTGATGCAGAAAAAGTTCGTCAGATTATTCAGCATCTCTTGTCGAATGCGATCAAATTTACCCATTCAGGCAGAGTGGAGCTGAATCTGCATGCTGAATCGGCCATCGATCATACCGGTGGAATGATGAAAATTGTTATTGCTGATACCGGAATTGGAATAGAGGAACAGGAGAGGGAGAGAATTTTCCAGGCCTTTTCACAGGCTGATAGCTCTGCCACCCGTACCTATGGAGGCACCGGTCTGGGGCTTGCCATTGTAAAGCGTTTTGTTGATCAGCTGGGGGGTACAATAGCTCTCTCCAGCAAACCCGAAGAGGGATCAGTATTTACCCTCCTTATACCGGTTAGCCAGGAAGGTAAAGAAAGAGATAAAAAAGGGGCAGCTATAGAGGAGATAGAATTGGGTAAGATCTCACAAGAGACAAGTATTCCTCTCTCCCTGGGAGATTTCATCCAGTTGTGCAGGGAACTACTGGAAAAGCGGGACTGGAATCGTCTTGAATCTGCCACGGGAGCTGCAAAAAACCATTTTGAGCGAATTGGCTATGGAAATGTGAAGGATTATCTATTAAGAGTATTATTAGGTGTAAGGAAGCGTTCTGTAGAAAGAAGCGCCCAGGCTATCGATTTACTGGATAATTACCACAGGCAGCAGGGAGATTAGTATGCGAATGTTATTGGTTGAAGATGATTATGCCAGTCGAAGGTTGATGCAGAAATATCTCTCCGGCTATGGTGATCTGGATGCAGTTGTGGATGGCAAGGAGGCGGTGGATGCGTATCGTTTGGCGATGCAGGAATCCAGTCCCTACGAACTGATCTTTATGGATATCATGCTTCCCGAGATGGATGGGCAAGAGGCGCTAAAGGAGATTCGAGAACTGGAAAAGGAGAATAAGATCTCTAAAAAATTGATGGTCAAAGTAATCATGACAACCGCTCTGGGTGATCCCCGGAACGTTGTTAAGGCTTACAATGAGGGTGCGGCAGATTCCTACCTGGTAAAGCCTATCGATAAAACAAAACTGGTTGAAGAGATAAAGAAACTTGGCTTTTCCATGTAAATAAGGCAGAGGATCTAAAAGGGGAACGATGGCAGAGATTGTGATTGTTGAAGATGAAGGAATTGTTGCACTCGATATAAAACGCCATCTGGAGAATTACGGATACAGCGTACCCTCCATGCACGCCTCCGGTGAAGCTGCTGTAGCAGCTATCATAAAACAGGCTCCCGATCTGGTTCTCATGGATATCAGCCTTCAGGGGGAGATGGACGGCTTGCAGGCAGCTGCTATTCTACGGGAAGAGGTGCAGGTTCCGGTAATCCTGCTTACCGCCTATGCAGATGAACAGACCATCGAAAGGGCAAAGATAGCCGCTCCCTTTGGTTATATCATTAAACCCTTTGAAGCGAGGGAGCTGAGAACAACCATCGAGATGGCCCTTCACAGGGCCGAGTTGGAGAGAAAACTGCACGAGAGCGAGGAGCGGTACCGCAGATTCTTTCAGGATGATCTATCCGCCGATGTTGTTTGTGACAGTGGCGGTCGAATAAGGGATTGTAACCTCTCCTATCTTGATCTCTTTGGTTTTTCCAGCAATGAAGAAGCTGTTGGAATCAATATAAATACACTATTTAGAGATAGAGATGAAGAAGAGCGTTTTTGGAGTGGCATACATGAAGATCAAGGCAATGAGCTGGCCGAGTTTTTTATGCGCCGAATGGACGGAAAAGAGCTTATTGTCAGAGCCAATATCGTACCACGATATGACCCCTCTGGAACCCTGCAGGAGATAAATGGTTTTATCTTTGATACAACCCGACTGAAAGAGCTGGAAGATCAGCTCAGACAAGCCCAGAAGATGGAGGCGATTGGCAGATTGGCCGGAGGAGTTGCCCACGATTTCAACAATATCCTGACGGTAATAATGGGTTATACGACAATCCTGGATGAGAAGGTGAAGGAGGGGGAAGATATTTCTACTGATGTGGAGGGTATAAAAAAGGCGAGTCAGAAGGCAACAGCTCTTACCAGGCAGCTTCTCGCTTTCAGCCGGCGTCAGGTGCTTCGACCGAAACTGGTAGATCTGAATGAGCTAGTTAAAGAGATGGAAAAGATGCTTCAGCGTCTTGTGAGCGAGGATGTGACTATTCATATCCATCCTGAAGCTCTAGGGGCAACGGTTTTTGTTGATCCTGGACAGATTGAACAGGTATTAATGAACCTGGTGGTGAACGCCCGGGACGCCATGCCCGAGGGTGGATCGGTCACCATAAAAACAGAAGACAGGGAGTTTCAGGGGGATGATAGCACAATAACAGGAATAATCTCCCCGGGTGAATATATCTGTCTCTCTGTTGAGGATACCGGTACAGGGATATCTGAAGAGGACCGGGAAAAAATCTTCGAACCCTTCTTCACTACCAAACCGGATGACAAGGGCACCGGCCTCGGCCTTGCTACCGTTTACGGAATTATCAAACAGAGTAAGGGGTATATTCAGGTTGACTCGGGAAAGGGAAGGGGAAGTATCTTCAAGGTATATATCCCCCTCTCCACTGAAAAGGTTTCGAAAGAGGTAGATTCGACAGAACAATATCTCGACCTCAGGGGAAAAGAGACAATCCTGCTTGTGGAAGATGAAGAGGGTTTACTGGAACTGATGGAGCGAATACTGGTAAAATATGGTTATACGGTCCTGAAAGCGCGTAACGGCGGGGAAGCCCTGCTGGTGATGGAAAAGCGTAAGGGTGGATGTGATTTGATGATCTCCGATCTGATCATGCCTCACATGGACGGGAAGGAGCTTGCTGACAGGCTGCAGCAATCCTTTAGCAACTTGGCTGTTCTTTTTATCAGCGGCTACCCCGAACGTACGACCCGGGAGCGGGGAATCGCTATCGGTGATAAGCCTTTCCTCCGGAAGCCCTTTAGCCCCGGGGAGCTATTGGGTAAGATTAGGTCTATTCTTGGCTAGAAGCAGCCTGTCTTGATGAAAGGTACTGCATAGGGTATAGTACGGCCGATGAAGATACCTCGAGAAAAGATGCGCAACTTCTGTATAATTGCCCACATCGATCACGGAAAATCCACTCTGGCTGACCGGTTTATTCAGAAAGCCAAGGTAATTGATATCAGAAAATTCAAGGATCAGTTCCTTGACAGCATGGATATAGAGCGGGAGAGAGGCATAACCATTAAGAGCCAGGCCATTACCATCCCCTACGAGGCTGATGATGGAAGCATCTATGAGCTTAATCTGGTTGATACCCCCGGCCATGTCGATTTCTCCTATGAAGTCTCCAGAGCGATCAGTGCTTGTGAAGGCGCCTTGTTGTTGATCGATGCCAGTCAGGGGGTGGAGGCGCAGACCTTTGCCAACATGTATATGGCGGTGGAACTGGATCTGGAAATAATCCCTGTGGTTAACAAAATAGATCTGCCCAGCGCCAACCTGCCCATGGTGCGTCATCAAATTGAACATGATCTGGGACTCGATCCGGACCACGCAGTGATGGTTTCGGCAAAGACCGGGGAGGGGGTGGATGAACTGTTGGAAACCCTGGTAACCCTTATTCCCCCTCCGGAGGGAGATGAAAAGGAGCCTCTCAAGGCGCTCATTTTCGACAGCCATTACGACCCCTACCGGGGGGTGGTTGTGCATCTTCGATTGTATGAAGGGATCTTGAAGAGGGGAGATGAAATTCGGCTGATGAACAACGGTGCCGAATATGGGGTCGAAGAAGTGGGGATGTTTTTGGGAGATTTGCTTCCCACCGAAGGGCTTCACGCCGGCCAGGTGGGGTATATGATTGCCGGGATCAAGACCATCAGTGATATCACTGTTGGAGATACGGTAACCCACAAAAAACAGCCCTGTGCGGTCCCGAGAAGAGGTTTCAAAGAGGTTAAACCGGTAGTATTCTCCTCCATCTACCCCATCGATAGTGATGATTATGAGATGCTTCATACCGCCCTGGATAAATTGAAATTGAATGATGCATCGCTGGTGTATGAAAAAGATTCATCCGCAGCTCTTGGCTTCGGTTTCCGCTGTGGTTTTCTGGGGCTCCTTCACCTGGAGGTTGTTCAGGAGCGGCTGGAGCGGGAGTTTGGACTTTCGGTGGTATTTACCAGTCCTTCGGTACGCTACCAGGTTCATTTGAAGAGCGGTGAGGTTCTTGAGCTGGATAACCCTTTGAAGTTTCCCGACCAGATGAAAATAGAAGCTATCCGTGAACCCTATATCAAAGCGACCATTATCACCCCCAGTGACTATCTGGGTGCGATCATGAACCTCTGTCTGGAGAAGCGGGGGATCCAGCAATCCATGACCTATCTTGATGAAAAACGGGTAGAGATGGTCTATGAGATGCCCCTGGCGGAGGTGCTCTACGAGTTTTACGACCGGCTTAAATCGGTAAGCCGGGGATACGCTTCCTTTGACTATGATGTATCGGAGATGAAGGAGACCGATCTCGTTCGCCTCGATATTCTGGTAAATGGCGAGGTGGTAGATGCCCTCAGCCAGCTTGTGTTCCGGGAAAATGCCGCCTACCGGGCCAGGAAGATCTGCAAGAAACTGCGGGGGGAGATTCCGAAACAGCAGTTCAAGATCCCGATTCAGGGAGCTGTGGGCAGCAACATAATAGCAAGAGAGACCATCACCGCCCTGAGAAAGGATGTTACCGCCAAGTGTTACGGAGGCGATATCAGCCGGAAACGAAAACTCCTGGAGAAGCAGAAAGAAGGAAAGAAGCGGATGAAGATGGTTGGGAATGTCGAAGTCCCTCAGAACGCCTTCCTTTCGGTTCTTAAAAGCGATGGAGAGTAAGGGCAGACTCAATCTGTTTTCTGAACCTTCTGGCCGAAGTCTCTATTCGTTTGATAAAACCTGGAGCGGGATCGTCAGGATCGAAGCGGTGCAGATCAGGAAAAAAACGATAGGTGTAATCGATCTCTCTGATCAAAGTGGCTTCTCCGGATAGATACCTTTCCAGAAGCTGCAGCTCCTGTTCCAGAAACAGTTTTATCTTTCCAGGGTAAAGCGCCTCTTCCGATACGCCGCAGAATTGCCTATCCCCGGAATTGGGATAGTGCTCTCTCACCTCTTCCAGGGCAGTTTGCAGCTCTGCTTTGGAAGAGAGCGGAGAGCGTAGGGAGTGGATAAGCCGGTGAGTCTCTCCTGATTTGAGAAGCAGGTTTGAGAATGTGTCATGGTAACTGGAGAGTACCGGGTCGGTATAAACCTGGGGAAGCTCATCCTCCTTTCCTTCCAGCCTGTGGGGATTGCGTTTCAGAATAGTAGCAAAGTCTCCCTCCGGCTTGAGCCGGCTTCGCCGGTAGAGCTCCCTCTGGTGGTAGGGAGTTCCCTTTGCGTGGCTCTTCCCCAGGAGGTAGGCAAAATCGAGTCCTGCAATCCAGACCTCCGGAGCGTTGAGCCGCAGGGCAATTTCCAGGGCTGTTATCCCCACCGAGCCGAGAGGAGGGAGAACGGAAAGGAAGGAAAGGCTCTCTTCAAGACGAGCGGTAAAGGATGATCGATCAAACCGGGTAAAGAAGGGGAGTATTCCACCTGTTAGATGTCTGGGCAGCGATTTCGTTGAGGTGAGGTCAAAGAAGATCGGGATCTCAAGCGTCCCGGGAGCACAGGAGAAATCTCCCATGGTGTGGAATTGGCCATCCTGGGCAAGTCCAAAGTCTGGAATAATCCCATGGGCTAAGAGACTTGCCAGGGCGGTGTCTACTGCGAGTATGGTGAAGCTGGAATGATATTCCTTAATCAGGGGTAAGACCTCGTCAAGGGAGGGACCGGCACCGACAATCAGAACCGGTCTCTCTGACCTTATTTTCTCAATGGCGTAACAGCAATTGCCGCCACCGCCGAGGCTTGCACAGTTGGCGAAGAGGTTCTTCATCCATAAGGGGCCGAGCCAGGTGAGGGTCATCCTGTTTTGCCAGAAGCGTTTTATCGTAGCCATGATGCTTTCAAACATGGTTCTATACAGCTTGCGGTGGAGGGTGTAAGCTCCGTTGAGGGTGAGCATCCGGCATCTTCGAAGCCTTGATGCATCCAACCTCTTCAAGAAGCTGTCAAGCTCCCTTGCAGGAAGGAGGGTGACTCGCCGGTCCCTCTTCACCTCCTCCGGGATCCTCTCCCGGGATAGATGGTAGAGCGCCGCTTCCGCTTCCACGGCAAGAATAATCGAGGAAGATGGTATTTTTTCCAGAAGCGTTTCTACACCGTACCAGAGGAGGGGAGAGGGAATAAAAATGATCTCTTCTTCAAGGGGAGAAAAGGCTTTGCTTCTGTTACAGGCCTGGTAGATGGGCCGATCCGGGTGGTAGAGCTGTCTGCCCTTCCAGGTACAGGAAAACCCTCCGCCTGTGCTTATCAGGAGAGGGCTTTCAATGTTATCGCTCATGCTACCATCATTCATACCACAATTGCCATACAAAAGTTTCCTATGTGGTGCATCAGCTCCGTCGAATTCAGGCTGTCCCGCAACATTAATCCCACTGAATCGAGGCTGTCGAAACCACTCTATACGGTGGTGTTACAGTTTTATAACCACTATATGTAGCGTGCATAAAGCTCAAGAAAGGTTGCGGGACAGCCTCAATCAGTTCTTGTCGAGTCAGCTGCGGTCCAGGAAGTACTGGCTGAACACTTCCATGAAATTGTTTTCCAGTTTATCGGAATTGAAAAACAGTCTGCGAATTTCTCGGTCGATAAACTGTTGCTGAATAGCATCATAATTGTCCTTCACGATCGACTTCATCTCCTCTGGAGCCTCCCGCTCCTCAAGCATCTGGAAAACAATGACGCTATTTCCGATAACCTGGGGTTCTGAGGCTACCCCTTTTTCGAGGGAGAAGAGGAGCTTTAAGATCCGTTCATTGGAAGAGACCGACTGAAGCAGGGAAGAGTTGTCCATGGTGCGGATACTCTTCATAAAATTGATGCTGCCGTAATTGATGGGAAAGAAGTCGGTCAGATGGGAGACCATGTCCCGGGAAAGGGCGCTCTCCTGAAATCCCGCTTCTTCGGCCTGTTTTGCAAAATCCCTGCCTTCATTAATGAAGTAGTCTTCAATGATCCCTCGATCATTGGTAAGCATGTAACTGAAAACCTTTTCAAGGATCTCGGGGCTGGTGAAATCTGCTTCACGAACTGGTCCGTTTGCCTGGTAGATGGCATATCCGAAAGGGGTCTTGATGAGATCACTCACCTCATCGGGGTTCAGAGAGAACACCTTGTTACGATCTTCCTCCGACTCAATATCAGAGTGTAGGACGTATCGCATTACATAGCCCATATCACCACCCTTCTCCGCATAAATGTCGGTGGAGTGGCTCTGGGCAAGTTCCGAGAAGGTGGCGGAACCGCTTCTCAGCTGATCCAGGATCGATTGAGCGGCGGTTTTATCATCTCCCAGGGTGATACGGCTAAAAGCGCCTTCGGAAAAAAGCTCCTGTTTAGAGCTGCCGTATTCGGCAATCTTCTCATCCGGATAATCTTCCAGGTTCCAGGAGACAAAGGTGAAATTGCGCTCTGGGCTTACCATGGAGATGAAAAACTCCTGTTCCCCCTGGCTGCTTTTTACCGATGTTACATCTTCTATCCATTGCTGATGAATGAGACTTTCCCGGTAGTAGTTTCTCACAGAGAACTTTTCGCTGTTGGGGGTGTCCCGGTACGCTTCGGGGCTGAATTTCCCGTTCAATCGGTACCCGGGGTAGGAGGTGAGGGCCTTGTCAACACTTTTTTCACCAATGACCAGGCCGCTCCTTGCTGCCTGATCGAGGATAGCCATGTGAATAACCGTAGATTCAAAAGCGCTGTTCCAAACCTGGAAAAGTTGGAATTCCACATTATCTTCCTGCTGAAACATCGACTGGTACTGTTCGGCGATCATATCCCTTTGGCGGGCAAAATAGTTATCCGCCCGGTACTCAATCGGTTCACCGTCCCATTGCCCAAATACAAGACCTTGGGATCCTCCTAAGCCGGACATGATCGGAGCTCCCACAAAGGTGACAACAATGATCACCAAAATAAGCACGCTGAAAATCCAGAGAAATGGGTGCTGTTTCCGTTTTTTTTCTACTGCGTTTTCCTTGTCGTAATCTTTTGAACTAGTTGGCATTACTCTACCTTTCGAATTGGGATATGGTTATATGTATCGAAGAACAGTATCATGTGGGGGGGGCAATGTCAATTGAGGCTGTCCCGCAACCTTTCCCGAGCATTGCACACGCTACACATAGTGGTTAGAAAACTGTAATAGCACCATATATAGCTGTACAGACAGCCTCGATTCAGTGGGATTAATGTTGCGGGATAGCCTGAACTATAGCCCTGCCGGAAAAATTCCAGACAGGGCTATTGAGGAAAGGCAATGGGCCTTCCCGGAAAAGAAGCGGCGCAGATTAGCGGAGCTTTCTTACTTCGAAATTATCAAAGCTCGCTGCAAGACTGTTGGTCCGCAATGAAACATAGGAACCCCTGCCGGGAGCTTCCGGAAGATAGAACCGATAGTATCGATTGCTAACCGTGGGATCCCAAACCTTTACCTCTCCGGTGTTACCGTTTACCACAATCTTTGCAGGAACAACAGTGTCAAGTTGGGCATCGGTAAGGACCGAATCATCCAGGGGTACGTTGTAATCCTCAAGAATCACCATGTTGGTGTCGCTCTTGCTCCGGTAAACCTGGGCTCTGAACCCCTTACCACCGTAAGATGCCTTCTCATCGTAGTTGAGCCACAGGAGCCATGAATCTCCATTTCCCCAGCTTTTACCTGTGTGGGCCTTATCTACAAAAACCTGAAGACCAAAACCTGCCTTCCGGTCCTCAACTCCTCCACCCTCATATCTGACATCGAAGGTATACTCCATCTCCCCGCTTTGGGGAACCCGGAAGTTGATTTTGGTAAGAGGATTCACAACATCAGACTGTTGCAGGCGCCCTCCACTTGTTTTCCATCCGCCGTAGCTGCTGCTGGCATCGGTTCGCCTTGAGAAGTTAAGAGAGAGATTTTGCGCTGATACCATTGCTGTGATGACAATAAGCATAACAAGTACCAGTGCCAGCCGAGAGAGAGAACGATTCATAAACTACTCCTTTGTTTTTATGAGTTTCCTATAATGATAAAACAGGCGAAAAGGGGGATAGTTACACTGCAGGAAAAAAATTGAGGCTGTCCCGCAATCTTTTTCGAGTATTAGATGTGCTTAATGCCCCGTCAGCCGATGGCCCTGCAGCCAAGCGGCCAGGTTTACCTTTTGCCCCTTCAGTTTCAGTTTCCTGCGAATCGACTCACGGTGGTGATGTACCGTTGCAGGAGCGATATGAAGTATCTCTCCTATCTCTTTTGAGCTGATATTATTCCTTATCATATCGCATATCTGCAGCTCCCGGAGGGTGAGGGAGCTATAGTTTCGGCTGAGGTTTGAGATGAAGGGAGCGGTGATCTCTGACAGATTTTGCCGCAGTAGGCGAATGGTTCCGGAATGGACAGATTCACTCAACTGCCCTTCCAGATCGTAGATCAAAGGCATAACGATCTTGTCTATGTTCTCCTGTACCTGGGCTGCAATCCGGTGCTTTTCCTTGCCATGTTGATCCAGTAGCTCGTTTAAGGCGATATTTCGCTGTCGGTACGCCTCCTCCTTTAGTTGTAATTCCCTTTTTACCTGGATCCGTTCACAAATCTTTCCAAGCCGTTCAGTCACTACCTGAAGCAGCAGCATATCCTCGTCCTTAAAGGAAGATGTTTTTCCATGGTTGAAGGAACAAGTGCCCCTGGATATGACAGAGAGAGTTCCTATCTGCTTCCTCTCAATCCTGATTGGACGCACAATTGAGTCGCTTGAATCTTTTGACGCTCCGGCAGGATTTCCATGAGAAGCCCTGGCCGCCGGGGCCGCAAGATGTTTTTCGGTGCCATAGATCTTTCCATTCATCTCTATTTGAACGTAAACCCGCTTTTCTCCTCCGTAGGCATCTGGAAGGATCTCTGCTGTTCCCTGAAGAATATACTCCAGATCATCCTCCCGATTGTCCACCAGTTCAGAGATTTTATAGATGCTTTCCAGTTCCCGGATGCTTTTATCCGGGTCTAATCGTTGTTTATCCATATTACCTATTAAATATAGGTAGAAAATAGGTAAAAATGCAACACTATATTTCTTGTATTTTGGAGAAATATGGCAAAAATTATAGTATAAGCTGTTTAAAAATGGCAAAAAAGAGAAAATGGAGTTGAACATGGCAGATGAAATGATTGATGGCCTGATCGACGATGAGGAAGATGGGGATTCCCAGAGAGGTAAATATCTAATTTTCAAGCTGGGCCCGGAGGAGTACGGGATCGACATCTCCAAGGTGCAGGGGATAGAAGAGATCCAGAAAATCACCCATGTACCGGATATGCCCAGCTATGTGAAGGGGGTGGTTAATCTGCGGGGAGATGTTTTTCCGGTTATCGATATGCGCAGCAGATTCGGGATGGAGTTCCGGGATTATGATGACAGAACCTGTCTGATCCTGGTGAACGTTCAGAATCGCAGGATAGGTTGCATTGTTGATACCGTTACGGTCGTCTCCGATGTGGATGATAGCAATATCGAGCCTCCACCCACCTTTAAAGATAAAGGTGATGCTGATCGCTTTATCTCCGGTCTGGCGAAGATAGGGGATGAGGTGAAGATTCTGGTTGATACAGACATGCTCATCGGGGATGAGGTGCTTTCCATTAATAAAGAGGAGGAAGTGTGATGCTAAAAAATTTGAAATTGGGGATGAAAATGACCCTGGGCTTTGGGATAGTGATTCTTCTTGCTGTTGCTATCGGGGGATTAGCTATTGTCAACATGCTGCAGATACAGGATCAGTCCATATCCCTGGAACAGGAATATGTACCGGAGGTTGAGATTGCCAATAACATTGAGCGCAACGCTCTGATGGTGATGTACGAGATGCGCGCTTTTGGGCTCAACTTTGACCGAAGCTTCTATAATTCTGCTCAGGAGTATCTGAAAGCGCTTAATGGCTATCTTGCAGAGGCAAAACAGTTGGCAATCGACCATCCAAAGCTAGTGCAACTTGCAAAGGATGTGGTGATTGCCCAGGAGTACGTGGATGAATACGCCGCTCTTGCCAAAGAGACGATGGAGGTTGTGGATGATATAGCAGAAGAGCGGGTAACCCTGGACAGGATGGCTGCCCAGTACCTCGCCCAAGCTAACGCCTTCCTGGAAAACCAGGAGAGCTCCTATCAGCAGGACCTGGCCAACGATGCGGATGATGAGGCCATGCAGGAGCGGCTGCGGAAGGTCTACATCATGAATGAAGCTATCGATCTGGCCAATAATGCCCGGGTTGCCACCTTCAAGGCGATCGGTGATTTTGACTACGACGGAATTCAGGATGCCCTTTCCCTGCTCGATCAGGTTGCGCCCCTGGCAGTAGATTTGCGGAAGATAACCCGTCTTCGGGAAGATATTCAAGCTATTGAAACCATCGCCGAGAGTCGTCAGCAATATTACACAGCCCTCACCGGGGCATATGAAAACTTCCAGAGACTCAGCAAACTGAATACTGGGCGTACCGATACGGGCGGAAATGTGCTGGAAGCGGCCATGGCTACCGCAAATGCGGGCATAGAGA
>CAYMWV010000005.1:1641-4679 GCA_964394395.1 uncultured Sediminispirochaeta sp. | reverse complement strand
ACGGGCGGAAATGTGCTGGAAGCGGCCATGGCTACCGCAAATGCGGGCATAGAGAACACAAAGCGCATTTCTGCTGAGGCTGTCACAAAGGTAGCATCATCGGTGGTGATCATTTCCATCGGTCTTATCATTGCGGTTCTGTTAGCCGTCATCATTGCCGTCATTCTTACCCTCTCTATAGTGCGGGCTCTCAAGAAGGGGGTCGACTTTGCCTCCGAGATTGCCCTTGGAAACCTGAGCATCCAGCTGGATGTGCATCAGAAAGATGAGATTGGTATCCTGGCTGATGCCCTGAGGAATATGCTTACCGCCCTTCAGGAGAAGGGGCGGGTGATAGAGCGGATCGCCGATGGGGACCTTACCGTGGAGTTTCAAAAGGCCTCTGATCGGGATGATCTGGGGCAATCCCTCCTGGTGATGAAAAGCTCCCTTACCGAGATCCTGTCGAATGTAAAGTCGGCTGTGGAACAGGTTGCCGGTGGCGCCGACCAGGTGAGTCAGGCCTCCCAGCAGTTGAGCCAGGGAGCCACCGAACAGGCCTCCAGTCTTGAAGAGATAACCAGTTCGGTTAACGAGATCAACGCCCAGTCGAAGCAGAACGCTGAGAATGCCACCGAGGCAAACGGCCTTGCCAAGACTGCAGCAACGGTTGCCGAGGAGGGGGACAAGGAGATGACTACCCTCCAGGATGCTATGGCCGCCATCAACAATTCAAGCGATCAGATCAAGAAGGTGGTAAAGGTGATTGATGACATCGCTTTTCAGATTAACCTTCTGGCCCTTAATGCCAATGTGGAGGCTGCCCGGGCGGGCAAGTATGGTAAGGGCTTTGCCGTAGTAGCCGAAGAGGTGCGGAATCTTGCAGTGAATGCTGCCAACGCCGTCCAGGAGACTACCCAGATGGTGGAGGATTCGGTCAGCAATATCGAGCGGGGCAATAAATCAGTAGAGACCACCGCAGATAAGCTCCGGGGAATTGTGGATGGAGTGCAGAAGGTTGCCCATTTCCTTGAGGAGATCACCGTCGCCAGCAAGGAGCAGGCCCAGGGGATAGACCAGATCACCGAAGGACTTGACCAGATTGACCAGGTAACCCAGGCTAACACCGCCAGTGCTGAAGAGAGCGCCTCGGCCAGTGAAGAGCTGGCGGGCCAGGCGGATCAGCTGCAGGGACTCATCCAGCGCTTCAAACTTGCCAATGACGGTAGGGGCACCCTCGCCCTCGCCCCCCCGCAGACCAGGAAAACCGGTCAGGGAGGAGGCAAAGGAACAAGCAGTGGCACCTCCTGGGACGCCCCGGCAAGAGGAGCCGCCAGAGGAAAAGAGACCGGCATCAGACCGGTAGATCCTTCCAGTGAAATTTCCCTGGATGATAATGACTTCGACCGCTTCTGATTGGATTCTGATTGGATAGAATAGTACCGGGCCCCCGCTTCGGGGGCCCTTTTGACAGGGAAGGCCGGGGCCCCCTATAGATCCTCCAAAAAAAGTTGCTGCCCCGGAGCAGCCGCTCCTTGCAGCCCGGTGCTGTTTTCGGCAATTGATGCAGAGAGTGCTTTTACACCTCCTTCAGCATCTTCTTCCCGGATTATTCCATGATGCATCAGAAGCTGCTTATCTCCCTCCCGGTCAATTCCGGTAATGGAAGGGATAAGGAGCTTTTTCTCCTGGCCGGTGACCACTGGAAAACCGTAGGTTTCGTTTTGATGCTTCGGCTCCGGCTTGCCCTCTTCCCGGCGGCGGTCAAGGAAGCTGCGGTGGTTCTTGAGGCGATCCAGCTGTCGTTCCCTTCCCGAGGCGAGGAGCTGCTCCAGGTAGGGCGTAGAAAAGTGAGCCAGGGCTGGATCGATCTCGATGCCGATGGAACTGCGGCCGGAGACCGCCGCTGCTGCTGTGGTGGTTCCGGTGCCGAAGAAGGGGTCCAGCACCGTATCGCCGATGAGGCTGTACATGTTGATGAGCCGGAAGGGGAGCTCGAAGGGGTAGGCAGCGCTGCGCTCCCGCAGTTTCCCCGGCTGCGCATCCGCAGATTTGCTGAACATCTGCCGGGTACCCTTGAAATCCCAGAGATCGGAAAAGAATTGGTTCCTCTCCTCCCAGAAAAAGGCGCTGCTCTGTCGTTTCTGCCGGCCATTTCCATCAAAGAGCCGCTTTCCCCCTTTCCGGAGAATGAGGATATACTCATGCTCCAGGGTAACGTAGGCTCCGGCGGGCAACATCCCGGAACCCATAAACTTGTTGGGCGCGTTGGTCTGCTTTCGCCAGATGATGGCAGGCAGCACCTGAAAGCCTATCCCGGTGCATGCGCTCAAGATCCTGGCGTGGTTTGAGTAGAGCATGAAATCGGGCCCCAGGGTGCGCACCGCATCCCCGATGTTGATGCAGAGAAAACAGCCCGGTCTCAAGAGGCGGAAGCACTCCTGCCATACTTTATCAAGAATGACATGCATCTTCTCAAAAGCTTCCATGGGCCTTGCACCATCCATATCGGCCTTGATGGAAGGATCCAGGTTGATGAAAACATCATCCCACATCTCAATAATCGGATAGGGGGGGGAGGTTACAATCAGTTCCACCGAGGAGGTTTTAAGGTGGGATAGATTCCGGGAATCCCCCTGGTAGAGGTGGTGGGTGGTGGTGAAAGCGTCGTAGTTCAATCTATTAATCCTGCCCCAGGGGAGCCTCCCCTAAAAATTGTGTTATGTCCCCATCCATTGCATCAAGATTGGTGAAGGGGAAAACCCCCCGGAGCACTTCTCTGTCCCGCTGGAAGAAGAAGAGTCCATACTGATCATTTTCCAGTCCGAAGTGGTCCGCCACCGATCCGGTGGTGTCGATATAATAGGGCGCTCCGGAAAACTCCTTTTTCAGCTGCCGGGCCGCCAGACCCCTGAAGAGCCGGGGAACCCTGCTCAGGTCCGCAACCCTGATCACATTGATTGCGCCCTTACCGGCCCCGGTGTTCCGACGTTTTTCCCACTCCTGCACCAGCTCCAGGTGGCGATCCCCCGCTTCAGCAGCTTTTCTGGAGCGGTAGA
>CAYMWV010000005.1:0-1541 GCA_964394395.1 uncultured Sediminispirochaeta sp. | reverse complement strand
AGGAGAAAAGGGAGCGAAAGGGTGAACACTGTTTGTCTACTCATTCTACGCATGGGGCCAGTATAAAAGATCAGGAGCGCTTCGCAAAGCGGCTTAAGAGTATAGCGGAGGGGATTGTTCCCAGGGCGAGAAAGAAGCTGATGATATAGCTTGTTTCAAGTCCCAGAATATCCCCCATAATTCCAAGGGTAAACACTGCGGCGGACCCCACGCCGAATCCGATAGCCATGTAGATGCCGTTCATGAAGGTGGGCATGGATGCGTCTGTCTCCTGCACCATGGTCATTAAAATCGGTCCAGTGGAGAAGAGGAAGAGGCCAACCAGAGCAAGAAAAAGCAGATTATGAAAGAGCAGAAAGAGGCCGGCGGCTGCCAGAGTACCGGTTGATGCAATGAGCAGGCTCATCCCCCGGCCCAGCCGGTCCGATATGGTACCGGAAAGGAAGGTCCCAATAACCCCGAAGAGCTGCAGGATTGAAAGGGATGCCCCGGCCAGCCAGATTCCTGCTCCCCTTCCGGTAAGGTAGAGGGGTAGATAGAGGGTCAGGGCACTCTTAAGAAAGGATTGAAAGAGGATAAAGGTGCTGAGACTCAAGAAGAAGGGCGAAAAACGGCGCAGAATCTTCCATGCATCACCCCGTACCCTGTCGCTGCGAACCTTACGCTGCACATCCAGATCCTTCAACATAAACCAGAGCGTTAAGGAGGCGGCGTAACCGATCAGGGAGAGTCGAAAAATCCCCTCCAATCCCCAAAGTGCAATTGCGGTGGTTACCAGAAGGGGGCCAAGGGTTCGCGCCAACTCTCCTCCCACCATAAAAAGACTCATTCCCGTACCTACCCGCTTGCCGGAGGCTTCCCGGACCAGGACAGGGGAGGGGACATGGAAGAGGGCTGCGGATATTCCGGAGGTAAAAAGGAGCACAAAGAGGATGGGAACCGTAGGGGCGAGGCCGGTGAAACTCATGGCGGTGGCTGTAACAGCGGGGGTCAGGATAACCAGAAGCTTTACCGCTCCCTTTTCCGCAATCAGACCGAAGAGGGGATTAAACAGGGAAGGAAGGCGCCTTGTTATATCGAGAAAGGCGCTTACCGAAAGGGCCATGCCCAGTTTCGCCGTCAAAAGGGGCAGGAGGGGGGCGAGAAAAGCAGAAAAGGTGTCGTGGAGCAGATGGGCCGCCGAAAGGGAAAGCACCTTGGAGGGGCTGAAAGGCTCCTCCGCTCCACTATCTTCCTCATGTTTCAAGCCTTTTGTTACGCTCATCTGAAACCTCCGGCTGCCTATACTATCGGGAGGGGAACAGTTCTACAAGATGGGATTTCAGAGCAAAGGCATTTGGGAACTGCCTGCGAAAGAGTCGGCACGCTTATTCGTAGTAGGGGCGTTATATCCAGTTTGTGGCTGCACAGGATTCTTAGCAGTACCTGCTCAGCCGGCCATGAAAATTCGCCGGGTACCTTCCTATACCAAATGCGTTTGCCCTATATGGGTTTCTACCCTCTGTTGACATCATCGAATCAATTCGATATAGTTGCCCCAC
>CAYMWV010000004.1:29575-59884 GCA_964394395.1 uncultured Sediminispirochaeta sp. | reverse complement strand
CCATGCGGAATCATGCCAGTAGACCCCTCTATTCATCTACAGGCTCTCTCTTGATGACTCGCCCGGCCTTTACATCTTTTACAGCGCTTAAAAGTCGGCCAGCATTTTTCGGCGTGCTTAACAGGTGGTTGGTAGTTGTCCATCCGTTGTAGTCCTCAAGGTATATTCCCGTATATCTTCTCCAGCCCCGCATATTCCGGGACTAAATACGCTTCTCCCTTACAGGTGTGGTCAAAGACGCGAAGTACCTGCTGCCTCTGATATTCCATGAATCCTCTTGCATCAGTCGAACCCAGCAGTCCCAGCCATTTCACCACCGGGGCGTACATATATAATGTACTGAACTGGCTGTGGGTGATTCCTTCTATTTGGTACAGTGCTACCGGGCTGCGGAGACTTTCAACAAAGGGCAGCAGGTAACTGTCATTTATTCCCCCCTCCCACTGGGCGCTGCGGAGGAACAGTGAGGGGACCTGGTACTCCCCCGACAATAGATCGGAGCTGCCCACCGGCTCAACCCAGGCATCGAGACCGATCAAGGCGGCGATGTGCGGGGCCGATCCGGTTTTCCGTTCCTCTTCTGCCAGATCAAGGACAAGTCTGACCATGGCTCCGCCCCCGGTAGAATGGCCGAGCAGTCCGATACGGGAGGTATCGAGAAGGCCGGTGAGATCACCCAAGGTTTCAGGCCCCTGTTGTGAACTCCCCTGTGCTATCCGGGATAGATGATCCAGGATAAACCGGTTGTCATCGGCGAAGGTTTGAACGAGCAGGCTGGCATGGGAGGCAAAATCTGGGGATACCTCCCTTTCCGGCAGTACCGCCGCACTGGATTGCAGGAGGCGGCCGTCGCCGAGTAAGGTAGCTGCTGATCCGTAGCTGTGATCCGCTGCAGCCACCAGGTATCCATGACTTGCAAGCTCCTCCGCCAGATCGGCATGAAGCCCCCGGTATCCCTCCCATCCGTGGGAGATAATGATAATCGGCCAGGGCTGCCCGCTCCCTGACCCGGTATGTGCGGCAGGTTCTGCCCCCCGAAAACTGTTGGATTTCATAAGCTGGGTATGATCCCAAACAAAGGGGGGGAAGCCATGGGTTTTTACAATGCCCCGAATCTGACGGATTCCGTCGGGCATCCATGGGGACCGCCGCCTCACATTGTCTGAGGAGACGGCGGGATACCAGATTTGAATCCTGATTGTTCTTGGGCCGGGCGGATTACCCGAAACCTCGGCATAAGGATCAGAACGGCCCTCATCTGTCAGGTCGTAACTCACGGTTCCAATGCGATAATTTCCCGTCGGCTTCGGGAGATTTCGCGGCGGCATGGCGATGAGCCAAAGTACTGCCATCGCGGCCGCTGCCGTGATGGGGATGATTATCACTACTCTTTTGATTATTCTTTTGAATCGCATCATACCAGTATAGAATAGAATGAACTGTTGTGCTTTGCCAAACTGAAAAGAGTTGATTGTAAAAGCGAACAAAAGGGGGTAAGTGTTTATGAGCGAGATAAAAATAACGGTTGATCTGAATGACGCATCGACATTTCCGAAGGGAACCATAGACGCTGAATGAGTTGATCAAACAACAGAACCGGAGTCAAATACTCGGCTTCACTTTACCAGAAGCCTTAGTTTCAATGGCACAGTCGATATGGTTCACAAGAAAATCAACTTCGATTCCGGGTGAAAGGCGCCAATAGAAAAGATTAACAGACTGCTCCCGATAGGTGTTGTAACAACAGAGCTCCTTCCAATCCCAGGATCCCGGAAAGAATATGTATGTAAATCCCCGCTATGCTCGGTATCCGTTTCTGCATAGTATCCCCTTATGTCACTGATACTGCTATTGTTGTTGCTCCCATTGCAGTCTCTTTTTTCTTTTAGCCTGCAGGGACCCGTCGCACAGGTTGATACGGACGTTCTCTCTCTTCGTGGGGCTCCAAATCTGGATGCTGAAAAAATCAGTCGGATGCTGAATGGTGAAGAGCTGCTGGTTCTCTCTGTATCCGAGGATCTTCTGATCACTTCTGAGCTTATTCCCTATGAGCTGACATTCCCCTACGATATATCTTTGCCCGATGGCCACACTGATCTCTCCTTATCACCTGATGGGAGCGGTCCTTGAGGTCCGATTCCTCCTACGCCTTCAATGGAGATGTTACCATTCCCGCTCTGGTTACCGGTTTTGGCAGATATCCCTATAGGTATAAACAGCTACTACTTGAGTGTGGCGCCTCTCCCCGTTGCAGTATGGGCCGATGGTATCCCGACTGCTTCTCCGCCATCATTCAAGAAAACCGGGTCGACCTGATAGAGCTGGTGCTCCGCCATGGGCCGGAGAATGTACGGACCAATACGCGGCAAACCTACAGTAACAGTGGTCCCGATTTCAATACGGAACTCTTCTACAAGGATCTGAAGCGGGCTATGAAATGGAATGAAGCAAGCCAAGAGATGGAGGCTCTCTTCGGAGCCCATATAGAGATGTAACGGTTAGCTTAATCTCTTCGGTCCCCAGATCAGAACAATCGTCCCGGTGGCCAGAGAACGAAGTGCAAAGAGCATCCACAACGCTTCCCTGGCGGGGAGGTAAGCGGCGCCCACCTGGCGGGAGGCAAAGATCCCTTCCACCGGATTGAAGTTGGTGGCAAAGTGAAAAAGGATCGCCCCCAGGATACTTATGGCTTGGCTCGGAAAGCTTCAGTAGGCCCCGAACTCTGGCGGACCCGGCGTATCTACGATACTATACAAGCATGATTCGGCAGACCGGATTTCTCCTCACCTCCCACAGTTTTGATAACTCCAACCGCTGTGAGATACAGCTTTACTGTGTCGGTCCGGAGGGGCCCTTCCTGGCGCTCTTTACCGATCAGCAGCCCCTCTTTTTCATTCAGAGGAACTGTCCCGCCTCCTTTACCGCCGGTATGGACCGGCGGCCCCTGCAGCTCCGGACCATATCCGGGGCTGATGTGGATGGGCTCTATTTCCCCGGTCTGAATGCCTTCTTCGAAGGACGGAGGAAGTTGCAGGAGCAGGGGGTGCAGCTCTTTGAATCGGATCTGCGGGCAGAGGACCGTTTTCTTATGGAGCGCTTCATCAAAGGTGCTCTGGTGGTGGAGGGGGATCCGGTGACCCGGGGAAGTTTGAAGGTTTTTCATAACCCCCGGATTGCCCCGACGGATTACCGGCCCCGGCTTTCCATCCTGAGTCTGGATATAGAAACCGGCAGCGACGGGTCCCTCTACTCCGTGGCACTCCATGCCACGGCTCCTGAGAGGGAAGTACGGAAGGTTCTGATGCGTGCCGATAGTGGTGCAACTACTGACTCCCCGAAAGAGACTCCCGGTTGGCTGGAATACTGCCGGGACGAGGTCTCTCTTCTCCGGAGGTTTCTGGAGCTCTGCGATGAGCTGGACCCGGACCTCATCATCGGCTGGCATGTGGCGGGCTTTGATCTCAGCTTTCTATCTGCCCGGGCGGAGCGCCACAGGATACCTTTTCTCCTTGGCCGGGGGAAACGGCCTGCGAAAATATTGCAGAGCAGAACCGGACTCTATTCGGTGGGTCTGGAAGGCCGGCTGGTCATCGACGGCCCTCCCACCCTGCGGACCGCCTTTTATAACTTCGAGAATTACAAGCTGGAGACGGTTGCTCAGGAACTGCTGGGCCGGGGTAAGGATATCACCCCCGATGAAGACAAGGTGGCGGAGATAGAGCGTCGTTTCCGGGAGGATAAGGAGGCTCTGGGCTTCTATAACCTGGAGGATGCGGTACTGGTGACGGAGATTTTTCAGACCACTGCTATTCTTGATCAGCTTGTAACCCGGAGCCTCATCACCGGACTACCAATGGACAAACAGAATATGTCTGTCGCAGCCTTTGATTTCTTCATGCTTCCGGCGTTGCACCGCCAGGGCTATGTGGCCCTGGATACGGCGGATGTTACGCCGGGAGCTCACGCTGCCGGGGGGCTGGTCTTCACCTCCGAACCGGGGCTCTATCCCCATGTGGTGGTGCTGGATTTCAAGAGTCTCTATCCCACCATCATGCGCACCTTTTTCATCGACCCCTTTTCCCTCCACGAGGGTTCGGTGGATCCGGTGCAGACTCCGGCGGGCATATCCTTCTCCCGTACCCGGCATGTTCTTCCCGAATTTCTGGAGGAGCTGATGGATACCCGGGGCAGGGCGAAAAAGGAGGGGGATGCTCCTCTGGCCCAGGCGGTGAAAATCCTGATGAACAGCTTCTACGGTGTTATGGGCACCACGGGCTGCCGCTTCTATCATCCCGATCTGCCCAGCGCCATCACCGGTACGGGCCAGTGGATTCTAAAGACTGCTGCCGACCGGCTGCGTAAGCTGGGTTACCGGGTGCTCTACGGTGATACCGATTCCCTCTTTGTCTGCCTGAAGGAATCTGAATGGAGTGATCCCGATGCAGCGGGCTTGAGTCTCTCCCGGGAGGTGGATCAATACATGGCAGCCCTCATTCTGCAGGAGTACCAGGTGGAATCCCGGCTGGAACTGGAGTACGAGAAGCATTACCTGAAGTTCTTCCTCCCAGCCATGCGCAACTCAAGCGAAGGGGCTCGTAAGCGGTATGCAGGCCTGCTCTCCGACGGCTCCCTGGAGTTCAAGGGCCTTGAGACGGTGCGCTCCGACTGGACCCCCCTGGCCCGGGAGTTTCAGAAGGAACTGTTCCGCCGCTTCTTTGACGAGCAGGAGCTATCTGAGTGGATCCGGAACTTTGTGGAGGAGCTGAAGCAGGGACTGTATGATGATAAACTGGTCTACCGGAAACGGCTTACCCGGGATGCCCGGGATTATATAAAGAACCGACCTCCCCATGTAAAAGCGGCACTGAAACTGGACCCCCAGGGAACGAAGAAGCTGAAGGAGATTCGCTACATCATCACCGCCGAGGGACCGGAACCCCTGGAGCTTTTTTCCGGCGGTGCAGACTACCGCCACTACATCGAAAAACAGATCGCTCCGATTGCCGATGGGGTTCTTTTTGCCCTGGGACAGGATTTCGACTCCCTGCTGCAGGGGCGGCAGCTGGACCTTTTTTCATAGAAGGGCAGGTCGAAGGCTCTCCGTCAAAGGTGACAAGCCTGATGCGGCGGAGGTATCGGATATCTCCGGGGGCCGGGGCAATCAATGTTGTTTTTCAGATTCCCGCAAGAAAGCTCACCGATGATAAATGGATGAACCATGACCCTTGATTGGTGCAGCAGCTCGGAAAGCCTTGTGTTGCCCTTCCTGAGATGATCGATCCAGACCGAAGTATCGACAAGAACTATCACTTATTCACTGGACGCCTGCGGGGAATATCAATCAATTCCGGCTCCGATCCCCCAAGCATTGCCAAGCGTTTGGCGCTTTCACAAGCAATGAGGGCCTGGAGACCTAAACGGACCAATGCAGTCTTTTCGTAGATACCGGTTAGCTCCTGCGCTGCTCTGAGATGATCCGAAGATCGATCGCTTTCCGCTTTGACCACCTCTCCTGCTTCACAGGTAATATCCCACTCCTCTTCTTTGCTCTCCCCTTCTGGAAGGAAGGTAAGCTCGTATCTTCCCGGGGAAGATGTGCTTCTTCCGCTTCTCAATTCCCCGGATGTCTCTGCAGAGCTGTCCAACACCTCATCAATCACTTACCTGACATTATTTCGTGCTTTGGTGTAGGTTGTTATTTTCATGGTATCCTCCATCTGGAAAATGTATCTTTCTCAAAGCAATAAGGTTTGAAAAATGTCTATCAGCAGTCAGGAGAACTGCTCCCATTTCAATGCATTGGGAAGCGATCCAGATATCATTGGTGGGAATTGGATTTCCTGCTTTTTTGAGATCAAGGATTACCTGAGCCCACACTTGTGAAGTCTCTTCGGTTATGTGAAGTATTTGAACCGTTGGCTTTTCCATAAAGCTTTTTAGCCATTGCAGGTTTTTTTCTTTCCGGGATCCCTTCGCATATCCATGATATAGCTCAGCTAAAACAATAACGGAAAGATAGAGAGTATCTGCCGTCTCAATGGTTTCTATCACTTTCCTGTTACCAAGCCTCAAGGCTGTTATTGCATTGGTATCACAGAGAACTCTCATCTCCATAGCTCCTGGTCAATTTGTGAAAAGCTTCTGTTAGCTTCTTCAAACTCTCTTGCCTCATCTTCGGTCATGGTATTGGCAAGGTCGGAAAAATCGTATCTATTGGAGCTTTGTTTCTCGATATGGAGAGCTTCTCGTAGAATGGTTTTTATCGTCTGATTCAGGCTGGTTTGGTTTTTTCGAGCAGTTTCTCTGATTCTCCGTTCCAGTTCACTGTCCAGGTTGTGGAGTGTAATTGATGACATGGAGTCCTCCTTGAACCATATGCGGTTCATATCAGAGAGTATAATGAACCATAATGGAGCGGTCAAGGTCGCTTTTTGGGCTTTTTTTGTTTCCATTGCTGTGATTATACTAATAGCAAAGGCAACTATAATACCGGCATATTCAAAAAGTGCGGCTTCTCCGGCAGGCTGGAGCTTATCGCCTGGAAGGGGAATAAAAGGGAAGTTTCATCTGTGTAATGGGGAAGGGCTTCGGCCCTCACTTTTCCCTTATCCAGCCCTACTGTGTTCTCTCCCGAAGTGCTCCCAGCTTCTTTGCCTCCCTCTTCATATAGATCGGAATAATCGGAATCACCCTGTTGATGATATGCATCGCTCGATAGAGCCGGGAGGGGAAGATCTGCTTCTTCCGCTTCTCAATCCCCCTGAGCATCGCCTTTGCCACGGTTAAAGCGCTCTGCCGGGGCCAGGGGAGCTCCTTGCTTCCAGCAACATCAAAAAAGGAGGTGATGGTGGCTACCGGGTAGACCATCTGGATCAGCTGCCCCGGGGGAAGTTCATACCGCAGTCCGTCGGTTATCCCCTTCAGGGCAAATTTGGTGCCCGAGTAGAGGGCGTAGCCCGGCATGGCCGCAAAGCTCATAGCGCTGGCGGTTATCATAAACTGGAAGGGCCGCTCTCCCTTGTACTCCCTCAGCTTCTCCAGGCTGTAGATGGGGGAAAAAACATTGGTCTTGAAAATCGAGGCGATGTGCTCCCAGTCCGCATCCTCTATCACCTCATTCCAGGCAAAGCCTGCATTGGCGATAAAGATGTCCACATCTCCCAGGATACGGAAGGCCTCTTTCAGAAGCTGGTCCACCGCTTCTGGACCGGAGATATCGCTACAGAGGGGAGTGATGTTCGGATGCTCGGGGATCTTCTCGCTCCGCCGGGCGGCAGCTACGATCCGGTTCCCGCCGGCGGCAAGTGCGCAAAGCTCCTTTCCAATGCCCGAGGATGCCCCGGTTATTACCATCTTTTTCCCGTTGATCATGCTTGCCCCCCTGCTGTTTTACTAAACGGGGCGACGGGCAAGCTATGCACCAGGGATTCCCGCCGTCCAGAAGCATAATAACAGATCGCTGGGCTCTGCGCAGCTCCTTTTTTCCTAAAGCAGCAGCACTCAAGCAGCACACATGTTAAAGAGAGAGTGGCCGATAGGTAAGTACCTATCTACTTGCCATAGAAAAAGATTTAACACGTGAAAAAAACCTTGCGAAAATCGTATTTTCGGTCCCTCCGCTCCTTGACCTTCCCTTTTTCAAGGGCCATGATTAGGGCATGGAACTTAAACGATACGATAAACCTTTGGCAGTGGAACAGTTAATTTTACACGTGAAACCGGATCTGGTAGAGCGGTGGATCGAGCTTGACCATGAGATCTGGACCAAGGGGCTGGCCCAGTGGCCCGGCTTTGCCGGGAAAGAGGTGTGGGTGAATGAAGATCGCCCAGGAGAGGTGCAGTCTGTGGTTTACTGGAGCGATTACAAGCTCTGGAAGGCCATAGATGGGGCCTGGCTGGCTGAAACTGATCAAAAGTTCAATGAGCTTTTTGGAGAGGGGAATGCCAGAATGGTTGAGGAGATCCATCACCGAAATCAGTTTTATAAGGTGTGCGAAGTGGTAATGGAGGAGGGGGAGTGAGCAGTTATCCGAAAATCCCCTACGATTATGATGCAATCGCCCTGCAGCGCCTTTTTCGAAATGAGAAAGAGTCCCATTTCCCGGTAAAAGCGTTGCAGCCTCCTTCCGCCGTTCAGGTCTACGGGGAGCTGCGCTTTCCTCAGGTGCCGGAAAAGCGGGTCTATACCACCGGCTGCTTTGTCACCTCCATGGACGGCAAGCTCGCCTTTAAGGATAATCCGGCCGGTCCGGTTGTCGCGAAGGCGAACTCCCTCGATCCGGAGGGAGCTGATGCCGATTTCTGGATTCTTAATCTCTTCCGGGCCAATGTCGATGTGGTCATTGCAGGCGCAGGGACCATGTGGGCCGAACCGGACGGGACCGTTTCCGTTTTTGACCGGGAGCTTGAGGAGGCGAGGATTGCAGCCGGGAAGGGCGCAGCTCCCTGGGCGGTCATCTCCAGTCTGGATGGTACCGATATCCGCTTCCAGGACACCCTTTTTGACGCTCAGCCGGTGATGATTCAGACAAGCCCTGCGGGAGGTGCGCCGGTACAGGATGGCTACGGCCGGCCCCACTTCTTTATCGGCCCGTACCGAGACGAGGCTGCTGCCTGGGAGAGTGCCGAAACTATCCGGGATCTATTCACAGAAAACCGGGGAAAGAAGACACCGGTTATCCTCACCGGAGAGGGAAGCAGAACCAATTCCGGAGCCCTCCTTGCCATTCTTCGCATTCTGGGTATGGAGCGGGCCCTGGTGGAGTCACCCTCCTACTGCCATGTCCTGATGGGGGACAAACTTCTGGACGAGCTGGTTCTTAACTACAGCTGTCTCTATATCGGTGGATCTGCAGTGAGCCTCGGCAGCTCCATGGAGTCATTTACATCAACCGAGCACCCGGAGAGCGAGCTGCTCAGCATCCACATGCACAGCCCAAGTTTCTTATATTTCCGCCACCGCTTTTCCTATTCTACATAGCGCTCTGCTGAGCACTGGGCACAGGGCAGGGCAGGGCAGGGCAGGGCAGGGCAGGGCGCTGGACGCCTGGCACAATCCGGCACAATCCAGAGCTTCTTCTTGACAAACCCAGAGGTCTGGGTTTAGTATACATGTATATACAACTAAACGTACGAACAAGTAACTAGTATCAGCTGGAGGAGAGGAATGAAAACAAGAAGAGTTTCCCGTCTTATGGGAAGTGACAACAGATCTTTTGTAGTTGCCATGGATCACGGTACAAACGGAGGCCCTGTGAAGGGATTGGAGCAGCCCTCGGAGGTGATCCGCCAGGTTGTGGCCGGTGGGGCCGATGCAATTATCGCCAATGTGGGATTCGCTAAACGATTTGCGGTGGAGTTGGCCCATACCGGCTGGATCATGCGGCTGGATCTCCCTCCTACGATGATAGGCAGCGGCCATGACAGCCGTCTTGTCTACGATGTGGAGCTGGCTCTGCAGCTTGGAGCCGATGCGGTGATCGTCAACGGTGGTCCCGGGGAAGGGGAGAAGGATTCTCTCAGCGCCATCGCCCAGGTGGTGAAGCTGTGTGAAGGTACCGGCATGCCTGTGGTTGGCGAGGTGGTTCCCGGCGGCTTTGATGCGGATCCAAAGTACAAGACCTTGGATAACCTTGTCCTGGGGGCCCGGATTGTGAGTGAGCTTGGGGTGGATCTTATCAAGATCGGCTATAAGCCTGGTTTTGAGAAGGTTGTGGAAGGTTCATTCTGTCCTATCCTGGTTCTTGGAGGATCTAAAACCAATGATCCGGCGGAGTTCCTCCGATCAATCCATGAAGCATTTGAAGCGGGAGCCAGTGGAGTTGCCATCGGCCGGAATGTGTGGGGCGCCGATAAGCCTCAACAGATGACCCGGGCCCTGGCGGGACTGATCCACGATAATCTCAGCATTGAGAAAGCGGTGGCGATCCTCTCCGAATAGCTTTCCCTTTTCTCTGCAGAAGCATCGGCGCCTTTGGTCCCCCTCAGGCTATTTACGCTGAAGATGGATATCAAAAATGTAGCGATCCCCCCGGTACCAGCTCTGGCTGTATTCGAAGGGGGTTCCCATGGCGATAAAGGCTATCCGCTTGATAAAGAGGATGGGGTTTCCTTTTTTTATTGCTAAATATTCGGCAATTTTGCTGTCAGCGGATACCGCTTCCAGGTGCTCTGTCGCATTCTGGGCATATATGCCATGCTCTTCCTTCAGTAATGTATAGAGTGATTCCTGGCTGAAATCGTGGTCCAGCAGGCCGGGGGCAAATTTCTCCGGAATAAAGCTCTCATGGATGACAATGGCTTCACTGTTCGCAAAGCGCAGCCGTTTTATCCGGAACACTGCATCTCCCGAAGCGAGTTGCAGAGTTTCCTGAATTTCGCTTGTGGGAGAGACTCTTTCGGCATTGAGGACTTCAGATTTTACCGTAAACCCCCGGGCCTCCATGTCTGCTTTAAAGCCGTGGAAATTCTCCTGACTGTTCTCAATTCGGGGTTTCTGAACAAAGGTGCCCCGTCCCTGTTTCCGGAATAGATATCCCTTGTTGACCAGTTCAGTAACAGCACTTCGGGCGGTGGGCCTGCTGACCTGATATTTCTCCGACAGCTGATGCTCCGAGAGGATCTTGTCCCCCGGCTTCAGTACGCCGTCGGTTATCTCCTTCAAGATCTTTTCCTGTATCTGCCAGTACGCAGGGACCCGGCTTAAGGGATCAATTTCCATATTAATACTCCGCTACCATTCTACATGGAGAATTAAATGTTGACAATCATAATAAAATATCTTATTGTTATGTTGTAAATACAACCATACAAGTAAATGAGGATCGGAATGGGAGATATCGCGAAATACCAGATCCGGGGGGTGGCGGGACGGAAACTGCTGGCCGCCCAGGGAGTTGCGGGGGAAAACGGTAGGCATTATCGGGGCAAGCCAGGTGGGACGCCACCTAATCGAGTTGCTGCGTCCTTTCCATGTTGCTATAGTGGTATTTGATCCCTATCTGGATACCGATGGTGCTGAGGCTTTGGGGGTCAGGAAGGTTGATATGAGCACGCTCCTATCTGAATCAGATATTATCTCTCTCCATGCCCCAGCTAACGAATCAACCCACCATATGCTTGGCAGGGATGCTTTCCGGCAGATGAAGGATAGCGCTCTTATTATGAATAAAGGATATCCTGACCCATGGCACTGGTGAGGTTTGATAAAGGGGAAGATCAGGAGCGGCTCCTCTATGCCCTCACCCGGGATTTCAGCTCCTCAGAGTGCAATCTTCTTCCTCCGAGAATCTCCTCTGAAAGACCCTTCATCCTGGATATCTTTCACATCAACGATCTGCACAGCCATGTGTTTGAGCACGGCAGATACACCTTCGGGACTCTTGCTGCAAAGGTGAAAGAGGCGAGGGCTGCTGCAGGGGAGGGAACTTCAGGGCCACTTTCGGAGGAGGGGGACCGGGCTGTACTCTTCCTTTCTGCGGGAGACGATCTGATCGGCACCTCCCTGGACCACTTTGTGGCTTATGGGGGGGATGATTTTATCGGCCATCCCGCCTATACCGCCTATGCCCTGGAAGGGGTCGATGCAGTGACCCTGGGTAACCACGATTTTGACATGGGCCTCTCTACGCTAAAGCGATCCATCGAGACAAATGCCGCATTTCCGGTGCTTTCGGCAAACCTGGAGCATGGCGGAGTACTGGAGGGGCTTGTTTTTCCCGCCGCCATCGCTGTATTGAAGGGACTTCGGGTAGGGATCATTGGCCTTACCACCCCCGGGCAGTGCCGCAGCCGGGAGGGTTCTTTCTATACCATTTCTGATCCCCAGGAGGCTGTTACCAACATTGTGGAAACAATAAGGCCCCACTGCGACGTTATAATCCTCCTTAGCCACCTGGGCCTGGCATTGGGTTCCACCTTTGCGGCGGTAAAGGGGTTTGGAGATACCGAACTTGCAATGCAGCTGCCCCCCGGGGAAGTAGATCTGATTGTGGGAGGTCACACCCATGATCTGCTCCATCCGGAAGGGCTTGACCGGCGCTATGTGATAAATGGAATACCGGTTCTGCAGGCGGGGTGTAATGGCCAATATCTGGGGCATGCTCAACTTCACATTAAAGATGAGGTACACTGCAGCGATGCCCGGCTCTATCGGGCTGATTCACTCCCTCCTCCAAAGAACGCCGGATTACCCTTCTTCAGGACCCCGATAGGAAGATCTCTGGATATGCTTTACTCACCTATCGCTCCCTTGTCGGTACCACCCGGCTTCTCATTCTCCCAATCCGGAGGGCAGAAAGGCAGCTGGGAAGATCCGCTGGCAAACTATGTAGCAGACGCTCTTGAAGCTGAGCTTGTTCAGCTGGGGCTGGATATCGATGTTGTCGCCATCGACGGTTCAAGTCTGATGGGAACCTTTCCCGATGGGGTTCCCGACCTCACCCTGGGGGAGATCTACCATCTGATGCCCTACGCAGATACGATCAACCTTTTTACCCTCACCGGAGAGATGGTGAGGCAGCTTGTGGTGGAAAACTCCTACAGGAGGAGCAGCAACCAGGAGGAGCGCCGGGAAAGGGGGTTCCTCTATTTCAGCCGGGAGCTCCGCTATAGTTTCCTCAGCACTGGTGAACCCATGGGGAGGGGTCAGGAGGAACCGGGTGTGCTGCAGGAACTGACGATTCACGGAAAAGCTCCTTTAAGCGAGAAAGCGTATACAATAGCAGCACCCAACTATCTGCAGGGGATTGCAAAGGCCTGGGAAAAATCAGAAGAGCATGGCGGCCGGGATTTTCTCAATATTCATGAGTACACCAGCCGAAAGAGTTCAATCTATGTGCGAAAGCTGTTGCTTGACCACATCATCGCCCGGGGGGTGAGGGAAGAGGAAGGTCTGGGCACAGACGGCCGTGCCCGGTTTTCCAGCAGACAGATGGTAAAAAGGTGATAATAAAGATGAGAAATTGGTTAATTGCAGCGGAAGGAAAGTAGAGAGCTTGTCATGACTTGTCATTACAACCATACTTTAAAACAACCAGGTGACTGGTAACAATCTAAGGAGGTTCTTGTATGAGAACAGGAACAGGAAAAGGACTATTAGTGGTTTTGGCAATGCTTCTGACAGCAGGACTGCTTTTTGCAGCCGGAGCTCAGGAAGCGGAAGGAGCTGTGGAGAGCGAGGGACCGGTGGAGATCACCTTTACCCACGTCTTTAGCGGCGGTCGGGGAGAGTTGATTGGAAGCATCGTTGACAAGTTCAACGCTTCTCAGGATGGTATCGTTGTGAAGCATCAGCACGTACCTGGCTGGTACGGCGGGCTTCTCGAACAGCTTCAGACCTGGGCAGTGGGTAAGCAGCTTCCGGAGGTTTCCCTGATGGGCCTCTCCGAGAACACCACCATGCGACGTCAGCTTGGGGCGGTTTCGATGCAGAGCTATATCGACCGGGATGGCTATGATCTGGATGCTTTTATTCCCCAGATGCTCTCCCTGGGACAGGATCTGGCCACGGGGGAACAGTTTGCTCTTCCCTATGCGGTCAGCACCCCTCTTATTTATGTAAATAAGGATCTACTTGAGGCGAAGGGTATTGATGTTCCTGTGCAGCCCGAAAGCTGGATGCAGCTGAGAGAGTGGGCAAAAGCGGTAAACGATCCGGATGCCGGAATCAGCGGTATTGGTTTTCAGCTCGATTTTGATGTGTGGCAGTTCCAGGTACTTCTCGACTCCTTCGGTGGCCAGATGGCCGATGTAGCAACCCGAAAGGTGCTCTTCAACGAAGAGGCTGGCCAGCGGGTGATGGATTACTGGCTCACCATGATGCATGAGGATGAAACCTATCCCAACATCAAGGGCTCCGAGGCTGCGGACAACTTCATCAACGGTAAACTGGGTGTCATCGTTGCAACAACCGGTAACCTCACCTCCTTTACCGACAATGCCGATTTCGATCTCGGTGTCCTGGAACTTCCCCAATGGGATACTCCCCAGCTGAAGCACGATAGAAGGATTGCAGCAGGGGGAAGCAACATCTTCATCCTCCCCTCCACAAAGGCAAAACAGGATGCAGCCTGGGAGTTTGTCAAGTTCGCCCTCACCGAAGAGTCCATGAAGGCGATAACTGAGGGGATGGGCTACATGACCGCCCGAAAAACGATGCTTGCAGCAGATGGTCCCCTGGCGGAGTACCGGGAATCCTATCCCGAATCGACCCGGGCATACGACATGATTGATGATCTGGTTCACTGGTACAACTGGCCCCGGCAGGGATCCCGGATCACCCAGATCCATCTCGACAACATCAACGCCGCCTTTAACAAGCAGAAAAGCGGCAAAGAGGCCCTGGATGATGCAGCAGCCGCTGCAAAGGAAATCCTTGGCTGGTAGTTGCTGTCAGGCCGGAGGACGCGACAGTCTGAAGGCTTGAAAGCTTGACAGCTTGTGTTGGCAGTGCTCCCGGAAGGTCTCGTTAAAGCGGCTCCGGGGGCCTGTCTTTCTATTTCCGATGGAGGATTGTCAATGAAACAGAAAATATGGGTGCCCTATCTCTACCTGGCCCCTGTCCTTGTGCTTTTCGGGGTCTTCTTTATCTTCCCCTTCTTCTATTCCATCTTTATCAGTTTCCATGATTGGAATATCCTCACCGGAAACAAGATCTTCATCGGTTTTGAAAATTATCGCAGACTTTTTTCGGCCAGGGTTTTCGGCATTTCGGTGTTCAACACCTTTCTCTATGTGCTTGTACAGATGCCCTTTTCCGTTACCCTCGGCTTTCTATACGCCGTATTAATCGAAAAGAGTCAAAAGTGTGCGCCGATTTTCAGGCTCTTTTTCTTTATGCCCGTGGTTATCTCTATCTCTGCGGCAAGCCTCTCTTTCTTGACCATTTTTAATACCATGCACGGCCCGTTGAACAGGATAATTGAGTTTTTCGGGATTGAGGGGCCCAACTGGCTCAATTCGGTCAAGTTTGCCCTTCCGGCAATCATGATGATCGGGGTGTGGCAATCCTTCGGATACAATGTGATCCTTTACATGTCCGGACTGAAGCAGATCGACAAGCAGCTCTATGAAGCGGCAGACCTGGATGGTGCCTCGGCCTGGAAGAAGGTTACCTCCATAACCTTGCCCATGCTCTCTCCGGTCACCTTTTTTGTGGTGGTTATCACCACCCTCTTCTCCTTTCAGGTTTTTGCGACGGTGCAGATCCTCACCGGTGGGGGGCCCAACAACGCTTCTACCGTCTGGGTGTTCTATATCTGGAGGGAAGCGTTCCGCTACTTTGAGACCGGTACAGCCAGCTCTGCAGCATCGATCCTCTTCATCTTTATGCTTGCCGTTACCTTTTTAATGGTTCGTCACTTTCAGAAACGGGTCTTCTACAAATAGGGGGTTGATGGTGGCACTGGTTAAAAATACGCAGAAACGGCTCCTTGCCCGGGGGGGCTTACTCTTCTTCCTCACCTTCTCCTCCCTGATTGTGGTCTTTCCTTTCCTCTGGATGTTAATGGTCTCCTTCTCCGAGCAGAACAGCGTACTCACCCGGGTACTGCTTCTCTTCCCCTCCTCCTGGAGTCTTGGGGGGTACAAAGAGGTGTTCCAGCAGACCCCCTACATCAGGTGGTTTCTCAACTCCACCTATATATCCACGCTTCTCACCTCTCTTCAGGTCGCTTTCGGAGTCTTTGCCGCATACGCTCTCTCCCGGTATATCTTTCCCGGCAGGGAAATCATCTTCTTTTTAGTCCTCTGTACCATGATGATACCTCCCCAGTCGATCATGCTGCCCTCTTTTATGGTAGTAAACGCCTTCGGATGGGTAAATTCCTATTGGGGGCTGGTGCTCCCTCACATGGCCCGGGGCTATGTAATCTTTATGCTCCGTCAGTTCTTCATGCAGATCCCCAAGGAGCTTGATGAGGCATCCCAGATCGACGGCTGCAACTCCCTGCAGACCCTCTATAACGTATATCTGGTGTCGGCCCTTCCTGCGGTGGTTTCGGTTACCCTGATCCAGCTGGTGAGAAACTGGAATGATTACTACTGGGCCTTGGTGATCATCTCCGAACGGATCAAGCTTACCCTGCCGGTAGCCATCGTCTCCTTTCGGGACGAAACCCTGGTGCGGTGGGTTCCCACCATGGGAGCGGCGGTTCTATCGGTTATTCCCGTTGTCCTGCTCTATCTCTTTGGACAACGATTTTTTCTGCAGAGCAACCTGGGGTCAGGTACAAAATAGTGCTCTTTCCCGACAGTGGCCCCCGAAATCCTTGACCAGATGTGTTATACTTAGCATGGTTAGCTATAAGGGGGCCTTCCATGAAGTTGAAAAGAACTCATATTCTCTTTCTCATTCTCCTGTTGTTTACGATGTTTTCCTTCTCTCTCCATGCAGCAGACTTTGAGGTGGTCTACCTCGATGGCAGTGCTGATTTGAATGCCGGTAGCGGATGGCGTCCCATCTACGCCGGTGATCTTGTCTCCTCAGGAGACTCCATCAAGGTGTACAAAGGGGCGCTTATCGAGCTCTCCGGTGGCGGGGGCGCCCTCATGTTATCTAAAGAGGGCACTTATGATGTAGCTGCTTTGACAGAGGATCTGGAACGGAAAAAAGAGATTGGTCTGGGTTCAATGCTTTCAAGCAGGATGTCCAACATCTTTCAGGGCTCTTCTGTACAGAACCGATCGGCTGTGGCCGGGGTCCGGGGTGATATCATGGACGGTGACGATGCCATGACCTGGATGGAGAGCGGCAATCATGCTCTGATTGAAGAGGGGGTGGAGCTTCTGGGGGAAGGAAAGGTTGATACCGCTGTAGAAGTGTTCCTTGATGCCTATTTCAGCGCCATGGATGAGATTGAAAGCGCTGCGGCAGCCTTTTACCTGGCCGGGATAGAGGATATGCAGGGCAACATCGCCGAAGCTGTGGACTATCTTGCGGGAGAGGAGTTAACCCTGGATCATGAACTCTACCCCGATTTTGTTATTCTCAAAGGTAAGCTCCTGGTGGATACCTTCCGGTATGATGAAGCGCTCACCCTGTTTCACTCCTGGGATGGCCGTTTCGCTGCCAAGGATCAGCAGCAGACTGTTGGTTTGCTCCACGCTATCACCTTGGCCTCTCTGGGAAGAAAGAGCGAAGCCCGGTCACTGTTAAATGAGACAGTGGCGATCGACTCTGCTTCCGAGACCGGAAAGGTGGCGGCAAAACTGAAAGGGCGACTATAGCCTTTATATGATTGATTATTTACAGACTACTCACATCATTGGAAATAGTCTCTTCTCCCTGGTTGTGTCGGGCTCTCTCTTCCTGCTTATGCTCCTTGCCATGGTAGTGCTGAGATTGCCTCTCCGGGGAAGGATGAAGAGGCTGCAGGAGGAGGATAAACCCCTTGCTCTGCTCCTCTGGCTTGATAAGCTCCTTCCCCTCCTCCCCCTGATAGGCGCCTGGGTCGGTTTTTATCGCTTGGATCTTCCTGAAACAGCAGATACCATTCTCCGTGGAGCTTTTACCCTTCTTCTGATCATTCTAATGGTGCGGACCCTGATCTTTCTGACCGAAAAGTCCCTCCACAAATGGGCTGCCGGACAGGAGGTACGGTACCGTCCCCTGCTTACCCTTTTTCGACTAACCATCTGGCTTCTGGCTTCAATCTTTTTCCTCGGGAACCTCGGTTTTGATATCTCCGCCGTTGTTGCGGGACTCGGAGTCTCCGGTATCGCCGTAGCCATTGCCGCTCAGGGAATCCTGGGAGATCTTTTTAACTACTTTGTGATCCTCTTCGACCGCCCCTTTGAGATGGGTGATTTTATTATATTCGGCGACAAGATGGGGAGTGTGGAGAAGATCGGAATCAAGACCACCCGGATCAGAGCCATCAGCGGAGAACAGCTGGTGGTCTCCAATTCCGCCCTCACCGGCTCCCAGATACACAACTACAAGCGGATGGCCCGGCGCCGGGTACTCTTCCGGATCGGTATCACTTACGAGACCGAAAAGGCGTTTCTTAGGGAGATTCCGGGCTTTATTAGGGAGATTATTGACACCTTGGAGCAGGCCACCTTCGACCGCAGCCACTTTGCCAGTTTCGGCGATTATGCCCTCATCTTCGAATCGGTCTATTACGTAGAGAGTTCCGATTATCTTACGTATATGAATATCCAGGAGGAGATAAATCTACAGCTATCAGACCGCTTTGAGGAGAAGGGGATTGAGTTCGCCTATCCTACTCAGGTTGTTCACCTTTCCGGTGCTCAGGATAAGGGGTAGACAATCCGGGGGCCTAGCGGCTTTTGCCCACGCCTCGCCGGGGACAATCGGCTTCGAAGGGACATCTTGAGCAATGGGGACTCACCGGGGTGCATACGCTCTGTCCAAAGGCCACCAGGAGGGTGTTGATTCCAATCCAGCGCTCCCGGGGGATGACAGCTTCCAACGCTTTCTCACTCTCCTCCGGGCTTTTTGTGCTGATGATTCCCATCCTGTTGGAGATGCGGTGGACATGGATATCTACACAGATTGCAGGAACATTGAAGGCGAGGCCGAGGACCAGATTGGCAGTTTTGATCCCCACACCAGGCAGGGATAGAAGCTCCTCTTTTGAGGAGGGAACACCCCGCTTTTTCAGCATCATCCCGATCTTTTGTAGATTCGCCGCCTTCACCCGGTAGAACCCGGCGGGATAAATCACTTCGGCAATCTTCTCAACGGGTAGTTCCGAAAGGCTTTTCAGGTCAGATGCCAGGGAGAAGAGCCGGCGGGAAGCTTCGATGGTCACCTGATCCTTCGTTCTCAGACTGATGATGGTACTTACCAGAACCTGGTAGGGGTCTCGCTTCTCTTCAGCTACTGCTGTTACCGAGGGGGTCGGTACAGCGCCTGACGCCTCCCGGGCAAGTGTAAAGAATTGTTTCCATCCTCCGATCTTCTCAGGTAGAATCACTTCGTTTTCATTTCCGGCTTCATTCCCGGCAATTTTTTTCCAACACACAAGTTCCCTCTTGCCTTATCTCTTACCTTCCCTCTTAAACCCAGATTGCTGGATCTTTTTCCTCTAAAAGCACCACGGCCATCGCTTCTATAGCCTCTCCCCGACCTGCAGCATCGACTCCCTCTTTTGTTTTCGCCTTGACTGAAATTCGGTCCAGGGGGAGTTTAAAGAGGGAGGCAAGGTTTTCCCGTATCGTTTCCCTGTAGGGAGAGAGTTTTGGTGACTGAAGGATGATCGTTGCATCGATATTGATCACCTCAAGCCCCGCCTCTTCCACCAGGGCCAGAACGGTGCATAGCAGGTCACTACTCTCCGCATCCTTCCAGGTAGGGTCGGAGGGGGGGAAGTGGCTCCCAATATCTCCCAGTGCTGCAGCACCGAGGAGTGCATCAATGAGAGCGTGGAGAAGCACATCTCCATCACTGTGTCCCAACTCGCCAGATTGAGCCGGGATATTGACTCCTCCAAGAATGAGAGGTCTTGCCGGAACCAGGCGGTGCAGATCCCAACCCTGACCTATTCTCAAGTTGCTCATACCAGATCGCTCCTGTAGGTGATTTTTCGATTCTCCGGATCTCCCGGTACACTTTTTACCTGCCTGCCGTAGGCGGAGAAAACCTCCCCATCGTCAATGTAAGTCCCCCCTTTCCCTTTTACAGCCCGATGAGCCTGGAGGATATCGGGGAAGGCGAAGGTCTGGGGGGTCTGGGCCGCCACAGTGGTCCCTCTGGGTAGGTGGCGTAGGATCATGCCGCTGTCATCAAGCTCTTTCATGGCACTGGTGGAGGGTTCCACCGGAACGGCGGATCCAAAGATGCGGGCGGCGTCGATTACGGCCTGGATGATCCTGTGGGTGACCCAGGGGCGTGCCCCGTCATGGATCAGCACCAGTTCTGTTTCAGGAGCTTCCTGGTAGAGCGCTTCAAGTCCCGAAAGTACCGACTCCTGCCGGCTCTTCCCGCCGGGAACAATCCGGAGGGGTCGACGGCCCAAGAGGGCAGGGAAGGTGTCGCAGCTGTAGAGGAGTTTCCGGGAGCTCTCTTCGTCCCCCGCAGGAACGGTAATAATAACCGGGCCAATTACAGGAAAGTAGAGAAAGGGCAGCAGCGATCTAAAAAGTACCGGTTCGCCCTCCAGGGGAAGGTACTCTTTTTTCTCAGCCCTCCCCTCATTTCCGCTACAGAAGCGGCGGCTCGAACCGGCAGCGGTTAGTAAAAGAGCAGCTTTTCCTCCATAGCTTTCATCAGGAATTGCCATGGTCTCAGAAGTTTAGTCGGTTTCCAGTCGGGCGAAGATCATCTCCTCAGCATCGCTTTTTGGCTTCTTCAAGGAGTAGGTGATCTCATCAATCAGAATTTTCAGGGCGTCATCGAAGAGTTTACGCTCCTGGATTGGCAGCTCCTTCACCTTGCTGCGGTGATAGAGGGCCCGGACCACCATGGCGATGTCGTGGATGCTGCCGCTGCGCAGCAGGTCAAGATGCATCTGGTAGCGCATCTTCCAATCCGCAGTGATCGGCTCAAACTCCTCACCAATCAAGGTGAGGGCTTTTTTTGCTTCCTTGGGCGGTACAATCGCCCGGATGCCCCGCTCTTCGGTCTTATCGGTGGGTATCATCACCGTCATGTCGGAGAGTTCAAGATAGATAACGTAGTAGAGGGTCTTTTTACCCTTCAGTACCCGTTCCTGAATTTCATTTATAATACCTACCCCCTGAAGAGGGTAAACCACATGTTGGTTCACCTTAAATGCGGGAGCTTCGGACACAGCTTTTTCAGTTTCCATGGGGCTTATCTTATCGTAAAGTACCTATTTCGTCAAAGGGGCGGATAGGTTATACTACCTCCAGGAGGTGAAGATGGATATTCGGCGTTCTGCAGGTGTTTTACTCCATCCGGTTTCTCTTCCCGGACCCTACGGCATCGGTGAGCTGGGAAGGGAGGCGTATCGGTTTGTTGATTTTTTACAGAAAGCGGGGATCGGGATCTGGCAGGTGCTGCCTCTGGGACCTACAGGTTACGGGGACTCCCCCTATCAGTGTCTCTCCTCCTTTGCCGGAAATCCTCTCCTGATAGATCTGGATCTGCTGGTGGAGCAGGGGGATCTCCCTTCTCGGGCCCTGGAACAGCTTCCCCCCTTTCCTGAAGAGCGGGTCGACTACCAGAAAGTACGGCAATGGAAGGAGCCGCTCCTCTTCGAGGCTGCCGCCCGGTTTCTGGATGAGGGAGAGAGCCGCCATCTTGAGGCCTATGCTGCTTTCTGCGATGAAAAGGCTCACTGGCTGGATGATTTTTCCCTCTTTGTGGTGATCAAGGATCATTTTGATAAAAAGGCGGATGAAGAAGGGGTTGAGGATGCCCGGTGGAATATCTACTGGGATAAAAAGCTGGCCCTCCGGGAACAGACCGCCCTCTCGGCCTTCCGAAAGGCGCATAGCCGGGAAATTGAACTACAGAAGGTACTTCAGTTTTTCTTTTTTGAACAGTGGAAAGCCCTCAAGCGTTACGCCAACAGCCGGGGGATCCTTATTATTGGTGATATTCCCATCTTTGTCAGTCCCGACAGCGCCGATATCTGGGCAAACCGGGAGCTCTTTCTTACTGATAAGAGAGGAAACCTTAGCCACGTGGCGGGGGTGCCGCCGGATTACTTCTCTGCCACCGGACAACGTTGGGGGAATCCTCTCTACGACTGGAAGCGGATGGAGGCAAATGGCTTTGCCTGGTGGATTAAGCGAATTGAGGCGATGCTCGATGTAGTCGATATCATCCGGATAGACCATTTCCGGGGCTTTGAGGCGTACTGGAAGATCCCTGCAGATGAAGAGACAGCGATTAAAGGGGAGTGGGTCAAGGCGCCTGGAAAGGCTCTCTTCCTGGCCATTCGGGAGAAGCTCGGGGAGCTTCCGATCCTTGCGGAGGATCTGGGGGTGATTACTCCGGAGGTGACTGCTCTGCGGGATCGGTTTGCCTTTCCCGGGATGATGGTGCTCCAGTTTGCCTTCGGCTTCGATGGGGATGGTAATTTTGATTCCAGCAACAATTTTCTTCCCCACAATTTTCGCAGCAATTCAGTGGTCTATACCGGAACCCATGACAATGACACCACCCTGGGATGGTTCCACTCCATCAGTGACGCCGAACGGGATCTGGTCCGCTGCTATCTTGCCCGGCCGGATGAAGATATCGTATGGGACCTGATCAGGGCCTCCTTCAGCTCCGTCGCCTCCTACGCCATCATTCCGATGCAGGATTTTCTCTCCCTGGGGACGGAGCACCGAATGAATACCCCCTCTACCATTGGGGGAAACTGGAGCTGGAGGTTGAAGCGGGACGCTCCCCTGGAGTGGATCCAGGGAAGAATCCGGGAGCTCTCCCTTCTCTACGGCCGCTTGCCGGAGGGCGGGCTGCAGGAAGCGGGGCTGCCGGAAGGCCGCTTCCCCGAATAGGAGCCCGTGGATGCCCGTGGATGGTGGTGCCTTAGACAACTCCGTCGGGAAGAAGGAGCCGCTCAAACTCCAGATATTTAAAGGGATGGATGTCCAGGGGGTTGGGAAACCAGCCCTGGATCTTCTCCAGGTCAATGATGTTGAAGGCCGGGGAGTGTTTGATCGGAAGAACCACTCCCTGGTCAAGAATCATCTGTTCAGCTTCCGCCATGATCCGGTAGCGCTCTTCCTGGTTCTCCTCTGTTGCCGCCCTGTCGATCAAGTCGTCAAAGGTATCGTCTCTATAATTGCCAATGTTAAGGGCCGCACTTCCGGTCCACATCTGCAGGAAGGTGAGAGGGTCTGCAAAGTCGCCTATCCAGGTAAGTACTCCCAGGTTGTAGCCCCCCAGTTTCAGCTTGTCGTAATAGGTGTGAAAACCTGACTGCTCTATCTCCACTTCCAGGTTCAGGATATTCTTCCAGGATTCTGCCATCAGCTCTGCGATCCGCAGCGCCTCCAGCCCTTCCGGGAGCAGAAAGCGCAGGGGTGGAAGCCCCGCACCTCCAGGAAAGCCCGCCTTTTCCAGAAGAGAGAGCGCCCCATCCCGGTCACCCTTGGTAATTCCTTCAATTTCCGGGTAGGATTCTATTCCCGGAACCAGGGAGCTGGTAGGAAGGTACATATACTCGGGGTTGCGAACATCTGCCCAGGGGATAAGGAGGGCCAGGGCCCGCCTCACCTTTGGCAAATCATAGGGGTCTGTTTCTGCTTCCCCGGCCTGCTGCTTCTTATCGGAGTGGAAGAAGAAATAGGTGGTGGAGAATACTGGATTCAAGACCATCGCTTCCTTCTTCTTCAGAAGCTCCAGGTCGATGTCGTTCTCCGCCCAGTGGAGGGTTCCCGCATCAATTGCCCGGGCGGTCCATTCGGGATCATCTTTATAGAGAATTTCTATCCCCTCAAGACGCACCATCTCGCTGTCCCAGTAGAGCTGGTTTTTCTTAAGTACCATTTTTTCATCGGAGGATGAGACGATGGTGAATGGGCCGTTCCCCAGTACCGCATCAAGCTCCTTCCAGTCAGCTACTTTCTGCATCTGCGGATGGAGGGGAGAGAAGCTGTGGTGGCAGAGGATCTTCAAGAAATGGGGAGCCGGTTTCTCCAGTTCCACCTCCAGAACTCCCGGTTCCGGTACCCGGATCTCCACCGATCCGGGATCATCATTAACTCCCAGGCGGTAATCCTTTGCTCCCTTTACCACATCCAGGAGGGATCCGTACTCTCCGGGATCTTCCGGATCGATCAGCATGAGCCAGGTTTGGCGGAAATGTTCCGCCGTAACCGGGTCGCCGTTCCAGTATTTGGCGTTTTCCCTTAAGTGAAAAGTGTAAACCTTCCGGTCCAAAGAGAGCTCCCAGAATCGGGCAACCCCCGGAAGGGGTTCCAGAGTAAAGGGGTGGTAGGTGACCAGTCCCTCATAGATGGCGGTATATATCTGCGCTTCCGTGCTGGTGAAGGTGTGTAGAGGGTCCAGATTTATTTTCGGTGGCGCGATGGAAATAATCAGGGTTTTCTCGTCCGGCTGCGGTTCATCTTCAGCCCCTTCCTCCCTCTTTGCCCTCTCGTCAGCTTTCTCCTGGCTCTCCCTTTCATCCTGTTCATCGGTGTACACTTCCTGCAATCCTTTGCCGGAGATGCTGGTACACCCCGAGAGGAGAAAGAGAAGGAAAAAGATGAGGAAAAGAGATGACCAGATCGAAGGCCAGAGCGAAGGCATCAGTTTCGGTCGGTGGATTTTTTTCATTAACAGCTTTCCTCCAGGTAGTTCATAATCCGTTTCATGTAGCCCGGTCCATGGAGCGGTTTTATCAATATCTCATTACAGCCCGCAGCTTTCAAGGTGGGTATCTCCTCATCGTCGCTGGTAATCGCCAGGATGGGAACATTGGAGTCAATTTTGCGAATGGCTATGGCTGCTTCCTTTCCACTCATCACTGGCATGTAGTGGTCCAGGATCACCAGATCGTAGCTCTTCTGATGAAAGAGATCCAGAGCCTCCTGACCGTTTAGCGCCAGATCACAGAGCACCCCTTCCCGTTTGAGGCCTATCTCAAGGAGCTTCCGGTTGGTAAACTCATCTTCCGCATACAAGACCCGTTTCTGCTTTTCCGGTTCCATATCTCCTACTCATCACCTACTGCTTGCTGCACGTGATCCGCCACTTGCCTCAATTCTGAAGCATAATCTGGGTGTTTCTCTGCGAGTGTTCTGATGGCTCCAGAGCTCTCTTCAGCTCCGTAGCGGATGCCGGGAAGGGACTCCATTAAAAGGGCGATCAGCTCCGGCTTGAGGCAGTCGGAGAATATCTTCACTTCCCGGATGATTCCCTTTTTTGTATCGATATGCATATCCATCGATCCCCAGTCGAAGCGGTTCCCAATCCGGTGGGCAAAATCGGGGGTCTTTCCAAATCGCCAATCCCAGTCCGAGAGCTGAAGGAAATAGTCATTCAGGTGGGGGATCACTTTCAATGTTTCATGGTCCAGAAGCTCCACTTCACACCGTTCTCCCTTGGCTTCAAAGAAGGATTCGATAATGGCGTCGCAGAGCACTGCATGCTCCAGATTCGGGGCGTATTCGGTAAGGTTTGCTACCCGGGATTTCACCGAGGCAATCCCCTTGCTCTCCAGTTTCTTTTTATCCGGGGTAAGGTAATTGGCTATCCTGGTAAGGTCTGCATTGATCAGCAGGGTGCCGTGATGGAAGGCCCGGTCGCTGGTCAGTTTATAAGCGCTGCCGGAGAACTTCCGCCCCTCCACCAGGAGGTCGTTTCTTCCTGAAATTTCCGCAGTGATGCCGAAGCGCTTCAAAGCCTTGATGATGATCCGGCTATTGGCATCTTTATTGTAGCTTTTTCTGCTGGAAAGGAAGGTAAAGTTGGTATTACCAAGATCCTGGTAAACCGCACCGCCTCCACTCTGTCGGCGGGCCAATTTTACCCCCTCCTTCTCCATTGATTGGAGGTGGCACTCTTCCCAGGGGTTTTGGTAGCGGCCAATTACAACAGTTTTATCATTTCGCCAGAGGAAAAGCACCGCTGTTTCCGGGTCCATCTCACGAAAAATCCAGTCCTCCGTGGCCAGGTTGAACCAGGGGTCGAATGTTTCCGAGAGCATTACCCGAATGCCGCTCATTATGTAAACCTCCCAAATCGGTTAGCAAGCCCCTCCCGGAGGGGGCTTGTGCTTGCATCAAAGTTCCCCATCTTTTTACCACATCTACCGCTGATCTGCTACCCTGCCACATCACTGAACCCTGTACTGCAGTCGGTAGAGGTTGGCGTAGATCCCTTCTTTCTTTAAAAGTGCCTCATGATTCCCTGATTCAACCAGCTTGCCTCCGGAAAGGACCAATATTCGATCGGCGTGCTGGATGGTGGAGAGCCTGTGGGCGATAACGATGGAGGTTCGTCCCTGCATAAGGGTGGTCATCGCCTGCTGGATCAACTTTTCCGTTTCTGTATCGATGCTTCCTGTTGCCTCGTCCAGAATAATGACCCGCGGGTCCTGAGCCACCACCCGACTGAAGGAGATGAGCTGCCGCTGTCCGGTGGAGAAGTTTGTCCCCCGTTCGGTCAGCACGGTGTCGTACCCCTTGGGCAGGGTTTCGATAAAACCGGCGGCTTGTACCGTCCGGGCTGCAGAAGCTATTTCCTCGTCAAAAAGCTCCTTGCCAAGGGCGATATTCTCCCGGATTGTGTCGGCGAAGAGGAAGACATCCTGCTGTACCGGAACCACCGCCGAGCGCAGCTCCTGCAGGGGATATTCCCGAATATCCCGGCCATCCAGGAGAATCGATCCCGACTCGATATCCCAGAGCCGGGTCAAAAGGCTTGCGATGGTGGTCTTGCCCGCCCCGGTATATCCCACTATGGCTATAGACTCTCCCGGTTCGATGGTGAAGGAGAGATTCCGGAGAACCGGCTCTCCGGGCTTGTAGCTGAAACAAACATCCTTGAACTCGATCTTTCCCTGCAGCGGTTCCGGTAGAGCAGTGGTCCCTCCATCTTCAATGGTGTAATTTTCATCCAGGAGCTGGAAGATCCGCTCCCCCCCTGCCATGGCGGACTGGAGGATGGTAAAGTTCTCGGTAAAGTTCATTACCGGCCGGTAGAACATCTGCATCAGATTAACGAAGGCGATCAGCACTCCCAGACTCACCGCCGAGTCAAGAATCATCCGGCCCCCAAAGTAGAGAACCGTTCCTATGGATACCGAAGTTAAGAGACTTATTAAGGGACGGAAGGTGGCAAAGACGTACATCTCCGCCAGGCTTGCCGAGAGGAGCTCCCCGTTCCGCTTCTTGAAGCGGCGGCAGCTCTCCTCCTCCCTCCGGAAGGATTGCACAACATCCATCCCGCTGATGTGCTCTGAAAGGAAGGCGTTGACCCGGCTGGTCCACATCCGAACCCGGCGGTAGGCATCCCTGGCCAGTTTACGAAAAAAGATGGTGAGAATGAATACCGGGGGAAGGCTCAGAGAGGTAATAAGTGCCAGTTTTGTATCCAGGAAAAAGAGGATGATAATAACTCCTATCATGGTAGCTATATCTTTTAAAAGCCCGGTGGCTACGGAGGTGAAGAGCTCATTGATCGTCTCCACGTCGTTGGTCACCCGGGTAACCAGGGTCCCCACCGGAATGTTGCCCAGGTGACCCAGATCCTGCTTTACCACATGGCTGTAGAGACTGGCTCTCAGGTCCCGCATTACCCCCTGACCACTATAGGCCATCAGGTAGACCTGGAGAAAGGAGAAGAGGAGCATCCCCGTCAGGAGGATCAAATAGATAAGTGATTTATCCGCCAGACCTTTGAGGTCCTGGCTGCGCAGATAGCTCAGCAGCTCTCCTTGGAGCTCATCAAGCCGCTGGGCGGGAAGGGCTATCCAGCTCTTTTCCTCGGAGTGAACAAGCAATTCCGGTACCTGGGACCTTAATTGAGCCAGAGTCGCAGCAGCAGTGCCATCCTGGGGGGCATCTACCTCCACCCAGGTGAGGTACCACTCATTTCTGTCGAGAATCCCGGTTTCAAAAAGAAGCTGACGATCCTCCGAGGAGAGTTTTTCCACCCTTCCTGCAGTGAAAAAATGGTAGGGACCAAAATCGGGAGGGATGGTCGAACCAAAGAGGGAGGGCAGAAAGGCGGGGCTATCGGAGAGCTCCTCCAGCCTCTGATAAGCGGAGCTTGTCCCCACTTCTCTTTGATCAGCCCGGTAGTACCGTACCACTATATCCTGGTCCACCGCCTTCTGCAGGATCACCGGGCCAAGCAGTTCTGCTGTTGTGGCGATAAGCATGGCCAGAAGTGCCAGGCTAATAGCTCCTTTGAAGGGTTTTGTGTAGGAGAGGATCCTGGCCATAATGACCGGGTCGTAGCCTTTGACAATTTTATCCTGTTCCATTAAAGGCTTCCCTCCTGCTGGAGCAGATAGATCTCCCGGTAGAGCCCTTCGACTTCAAGAAGTTCCTGATGGCTTCCCTCCTGGACGATGGTTCCTTCGTCAAAGACCACAATCTTGTCCGCCCATTGCAAAGTTGACACCCGGTGGCTCACCAGGATGTTACTCTTGCCCTGCCGCTTTTTCAGGATGGCCTGAAGAATCCGCTCCTCCGTCTCGGTATCAACCGCTGAGAGGGAGTCATCGAAAATCAGTACCGGAGGATCGGGAAGGATGGCCCGGCTGATGGCGATTCGCTGTTTCTGTCCCCCCGAGACGGAGAGTCCGCGCTCTCCAACCTCAGTCTCCCAGCCCGAGGGGAAGTTGGCAATTTCCCGATCGATGGTACTGATGGTTGCTGCCTCCTCCACTCGTTCTTTGCTTGCCTCGGGAACGGCAAAGGTGATGTTATCCCTCACCGAAGCGCTGAAAAGGAAGGTGTCCTGGGGAACCAGGCCGATGGTGCTCCTCAGAGCGGCCAGCTCGTAGTGCCGTATATCTCTGCCTCCCAGGAAAACACTCCCCTCCGGAGGGTCTAGAAGCCGGGGAAGGATTCGTACCAGGGTGCTCTTTCCGCTGCCGGTTCTTCCCAGTATCCCCAGGGTTGTGCCTTCCGGAATCGTCAAATGTACCGAAGCGAGAGCTTTTATCCCGCTTTCTGGAAAGGAGAAGCTAAGCCCCCGGATCTCTATATCTTTTCCATCCACCTTCGTGATTCCATTCTCAGGGGAGCGGATTTCCGGCTCCTCCTGTAAAATAGCGTTGATCCTGGCCATACTCGCCGCCCCCCGCTGCAGCATGTTTACGGTAAAGCCCATCCCCATCACCGGCCAGCGGAGCATGGAGAGGTAGGTGAGAAAGGCGATAAAGTCGCCGGGGGTAAAGTCGCCCGTGATTACTGCCCGGCCGCCAAAGCGCATCAATAGCAGGGAGGTGGAGCCGGAGATAAACATGATCAGGGGGAAAAAGAAGCCCCAGAGCCGGACCAGCTTCATGTTTTTATCCATGTACTCTTCCCCCGCCTGGCCAAAGCGATCTTCTGCCCAGGGCTCTCGGACAAATGATTTGAGCACCCGGATGCCGCTGAGACTCTCCTGCACATGCTCGCTTAAGCGGCTGAACCCCTCCTGTACCTCCTTGAAGCGCTTTCCTATCAACCGGCCAAAGCCGAGAATTACAATGGTGATCAGCGGCAGGGGGATGATGGTGATCCCCGCCAGGGCCGGATTACTGGTAAAGAGGATGACCAGGATCGCCAGGGTGAGGAAGAGCCCGTCGATAAAGGCGACCAGGGCCATTCCTGTGGCCATCCTGATGGAGCGCATGTCGTTGGTAGCCCGGGCCATGATATCCCCGGTTTTCATAGTGTTGTAGAAGGCGGGGGAGAGGGTTAAAAGGTGGGAAAAGATCTTCTCCCGCAGGTCCCGTTCTATCTTTCTGCTTGCGCCGTGGAGAAAAAAGCGCCATCCGAAGCGGAAGAAAGCGACCGAAGCCGCCACTCCTATCATGATAAAGAGCGGCTGGGCCACCTCCACCGGAATAAACCTGCCCGAGGCGATAATATTGGTTGCCCGCTTGATCATCTGCGGGATAAAAAGCTCCCCCGCATCGGTCCCGATCAGACAGAGGAGCCCGAAAAGGTAATGGAGACGGTACTGCTTCAACAGGGGTGTCAGGGTTTTAAACTCTTTTAGCACAACTAACCTCAACTGTAGTCTCTTCAATATAGCTCTTTTCATTTTCTCCGGCTACCGCTATTCTGTCCTTCAGTGATTCTAAAAGTGAGCCGACCACGATTAGTGGTCGACCGAAAAGACGAAAAGAGAAAAGGAATTCTTAGGTGTAACTTTGATGAATATTCTGCTTTTGTTTCCTGAGGACCGATATGCCGGGGATCATGGACTCTTTATCATTCCCCTGGCCGATCCCAGGGCTGAGCACATGCTGAATATTCTGAAACTATCTCCGGGGGATGAGTTGAAGGCGGGGCTGGTCAACGGTCCAGCCGGCACCGGTAAGATTGAGAAGATCTCCGGGGATGGAATTATCCTCACTTTCCGCTGCGGACCGGCGGAGACAACCGGGCCAGCCGGGAAAGAGTTGCCAGGAGCAGAGAGCTCCAGGCTTCGGGTCGAGCTGATAGTTGGGCAGGTGAGGCCCATCTGTGCCAAGCGCATTCTCCGGGAAGCCGCCATGCTTGGGGTCTCTTCCATCACCTTCATTGGAACAGATCTGGGAGAGAAGAGCTACAGGGATGCAAAACTGTGGAAACATGGCGAGGCGGAGCGGTACATTCTCGATGGGGTGGTACAGTCCGGGACCACCCGGCTTCCTCTCCTGCAGTTTTTCCGATCTACGGACCATCTCCTGGAAGGCCTGGGGAAGCTGGAGGACC
>CAYMWV010000004.1:11871-29475 GCA_964394395.1 uncultured Sediminispirochaeta sp. | reverse complement strand
CTGGAGGACCTGCCGCAATCCGATGAACCCGGCCGGGGAAAAGAAAAGAGCTTACGCATCTTCCTTGATAACGTGGTCCCCGGACGGGCCCTTTCATCTATTGTTATAGAGCACTTCGGCCGGAAAGGGTGGGCCGGGGTGGTGAGAATTGCTGTAGGGAGTGAACGGGGCTGGAGCGACCGGGAGCGGTCACTCTTCCTTGATGGCCAGTGGAGCCCCGCCAGCTTGGGGGGGCGGATCCTCCGGACCGAAACGGCCTGCACCGCCGCCCTCTCTTTGCTGCTGCTGTGAGTGATAGAACCCTTTACAGGTGCAGTGCCTTTTTCCAGTCCGTATCGTTAAAAAGCCCGATATGGAGGATGTAGAACACTGCGGCTATGGCCAGGAAGATAAGGCTTGTTACCAGGGACCAGCTGAATCCGCCGGAGATGGTCCAGTCTATAGCCAGGAGCATTATCGTCAGAACAACAAAGAGAAATCCAACAATGTTGAGTCCCTTTCGTTTCACCTTCCGAAGATAGATCAGGTAGGCCGAAACAGGGAGAAGAGCGGAAATCACCACCAGAGCCCAAGTGAGCTGTCTTGAAACCAGGAGGTTTATCGCTCCCACTAAAAGGGCGGCATCAAAGAATATGAAGGCCAAAAGCTGCAGCACCCCCGGTCTCTTTCGGGCGATGAAGATCAGGAAGATTTCCACTGCAGCAAAACTGACCAGAAAGTAGGGGATTTCCGGGGATCGGAAGAAATCATCTGGCCGCAGCCGATACCCAATCAGCATCTGAACCATAAGGATAATCAGCAGCATGGCACTTACGGAAATGAGCGGCCTCTTCCCGTACCGGTAAAAAAGCCAGGCGACAACACCTCCACCGATAAGGGGAACCATCACGTAGTAGGACCAGGTAACAGAGCTGTTATTGAGAAGGTCTATTCCAAGGGTGATGGCGATGGGAAAGAGACCCAGAAAAGCGATCAGCGAGGCGATGAGAAAATGTTTCTGCCCCTCCGTCAGCTTCCGATAGAGCGGTTTGGGAGGGATGACATCCTTCGGGTAGTCTGCCGGGGCTGGTGGATCTTGACGCACCTCCTTGGGAATTGGGGTATCACAAAGAGGGCAGGCCTCCAGCCTATCTTCTACTTCTACTCCGCATCGGGGACAATAAGGCATACTTACCTCCTGGTTTCCTCATTAAAGGTGTTGGTACGAATGGAAACAGGTATATCCATCTTTCTTAGGGAAGTGAAAAAACGGTGCTCGAAAGTGCGTTCTTTTATGGTGCTGCCGAAAAAAATGTGGGTTTTTCCGTTATAGGCCAGGGATGTGACAAAACTGGATCGTTTATGGGGGGGTGGAAGGAATTGATAGTCCTTGACAAAGGGCTTGAGATCCTCCGGAAGGGTGATCCGACCCAGATTAGAGAAGGTGGTGGCAAACGCTTTGCGGCCGTAGTGGTTGTAGAGGTAGCGCATGAAAGGATCCTTCAATATTCGGGGTACGATTCTTAAAAGGAGATTGGTTTGTCCGGCAATATTTCGGGCGAACTGTTTTCGGATCATCCGGGGATCAAACTCCATTTTCATGAAAAAATGAACCTTCTTAACAATCTCATCGAAGGTGAACAGTCCCAGCCTTGGATCAATCTCCGGCTCGATGGTGAGAACAAAGTTGCGCATGGTCCGGGAGGGGAAAATCTTTCGAAGGTCCGCCGGAATACCTACCCGGATGGGGCGGGGTTTCATCTTCTTCTCTTCCATCTCCTCCTGGATGGTGTAGAGCAGAAGGGCGGTGAGAAACTCTCCTATGGTAACCCCTTTTGCCTTTGCATGTTCCTTTAAGCGGCTGCTTTCAACCGTACCCTGGTAGATATGAACGATGGGTGGTTTTTCCCGTCTCCCCTTGAGTTGAATCGATTTGGGTACCTTTTTGGCCTGAGGTGCTCCCTTGGCGTAGTACTTATGAAAACTATCTTCGAACTCTTCCTTCTGAACCGGTTCATCTGCTTCGATAAGCATTCCCTCGGAATTTATCTTTTCTCCCCGGCGCCGCAGATATTCCAGGATAATTCCGTTGAGGAAACGAAGTGCCCCTCCTCCATCGGTCAGGAAGTGGGCCATCTCCAGAATAATCCTGTTCCGGTATGCCAGAACACGGAAGGGAAACACCTCCCGCTTCTTGTAGGGCAGATACATGCAGGGGTAGCGGCTCTCCGCCTCTACCTGGGGCTCCGCATCAATCGCCTCAAGATAGTACCAGAAGAGCCCGGTACGCAGGTGAACCCGATAGTAGGGACAGCGCCGAAGCATGGCCGCCAACGCCTCTTTCAGGAGGCTGACTTTTACCGGCTTATCAATATCCGCCGAGACCCTGAACATGGTGGTTTGTTGTCTATTTTGTTGGGGAGGAAAGATCAATGCAGCATTATCGAGCCTGAAATCGTACTGATGACCTTCTGTGCCCGTTTCAAAGCCCATACTACTTGATACAACGAGGGGTAGGCAGTGTCAATGGGTAGCTCTCCAGGTGACAACCCCCTTCGATTCCCTTACAATGATACTACCATAACCATCAATCCCCTTTGAAGGAGTGCCCTATGGCCCATAGACAGAACCCGGAAGCTGAACAGATCCTCGATAAGGAGTACCCGGTTCTCAATAAGGGTTTTGTCCGGCTTGTGGATTACCTGGGGGATGATGCCAGGATAGTTGAGGCTGCCCGGGTCAGTTATGCCGGAGGAACAAAGAGTTACCGGCAGGATCGAGGTCTGATCCGCTACCTGATGCGTAACGAGCACACCAGCCCCTTTGAGCAGGTGGTGTTTACCTTTCATCTTAAAATGCCCATCTTTGTGGCCCGGCAATGGGTGCGCCACCGGACCGGCCGGCTCAACGAGATTTCCGGACGTTATAGCGTGATGAAGGAGGAGTACTACCTTCCGGAACCTGAAGATATCGCCCTGCAGAGTCCCGATAACAAGCAGGGGCGGATGGAGATGCCGGCGGATCCCGCCCTCTCCGACCGGGTTCGAACCATTCTTGAAGAGGGTCGGGAAGATATCGGGGATAGATACCGGAAACTTCTTGATATGGGTCTTGCCCGGGAACTGGCACGGATTGATCTCCCTTTGAGCCTCTATACCGAGTGGTACTGGCAGATGGATCTGCACAACCTCTTCCATTTCCTGAAGCTTCGTCTGGACCGGCACGCCCAAAAGGAGATTCGGGCCTATGCAGAGGTGATTCTCACCATTGTGGAGACCGTCTGCCCTGTGGCCGCCGAGGCGTTCCGGGACTTTGTTCTGGAGTCCCAAAGTTTCTCCGCCCCGGAGATAAGGGCCCTGAGGAGTATCATTTCCCGGGCCTCATCCGCACCGCCTGGACTCTCCGGTTCCGAAGGGCAGGAGTTCTTTGCGAAGCTGGGGATCCCGGCCCCTGATGATGAGTCATCCTGGTCTCGCTAAAGAGCAGGCTGAACAATACACTTGTTTCAACAAAGGAAAAGGGGAAAACCGGCCTTGAAGATTCTCTTTGTCTCTATCCATATTGCACCGGGTGCCCGGGCTGTCCCTCTGGGGGCAGCTTCAGTGGCAGCCTCGGTAGCCTCCTTTACGGCCCGGTCCGGTGAAGCCGGGGGCCATCACTTGTCCGGGTCCAGCCTTGAAACTGAGCTGGTCGATTTTTTCCTTGGCGATGACCTTTCAGCGGCGGCCGATGAGCTGCTTTCCCGCTCCCCTGAGGCTGTGGGCTTTTCCATCTATCTCTGGAACCGCAGTTTTACCCTCTCTCTGGCCAGAAAACTGAGAGAGGCGCAGCCGGAGCTGTTACTCTTTGCGGGAGGGCCGGAACCAACCGCAGATAGTGCGGGCTTTGCCGACAGCACGATTTTTGTTGATAGGGCGGGGGTCCTCGAGGGTGCGGGGCCCCTCGATAGGGCGGGGACTCGCAAGGGTGCGGGGGTACCCAGGAGTCTTTTTGATTTTATTGTTGCCGGAGAAGGGGAGCTTGCAACAGTTTCGGGCCTGATAGACGCCTTTGCTGATCGGAAAAGTGTAGGCCTTGGAGAGCCAACCATCTACCGGGAGCCGGCAGCAGATCTGACTATCTTACCCTCCCCCTGGCTTGCCGGTGTTTTAAACCCTGCTGGTATGGATGGAGCGGTCTGGGAGTTGTCCCGGGGCTGCCCCTTCCGCTGCGATTTTTGCTTTGAGTCCCGTGGGGAGGGGAGGGTGCGTCTCTTTTCCCTGGAGCGGATTGAGCAGGAGTTGAAGCTCTTTGCCTCCTCCGGAGGAGTGGGTACTTCAAATTCGGGGGTGAAAGAACTTTTCGTCCTTGATCCCACTTTCAACTACAACCGTCCTAGAGCGAAGGAGCTGCTTCAGCTCTTTGGCAAGATTGCCCCCGGGATACGATATTACCTGGAAATACGAAGCGAATTCATCGACCCGGAATTGGCAGAGCTTTTTTCCTCTCTCTCCTGCTCCCTGCAAATCGGCCTCCAGAGTGCCCATCCCGAGGTTCTGGGGCAGATAAACCGGGAGCTGGACCGGGAGGATTGTTATGAAAAGGTGCTTCTCCTCCACCAGGCGGGGGTAGATTATGGCTTCGATCTTATCTATGGTCTTCCCGGGGACAGCTTTGAAGGATTCCTTGAAAGTATCGATTTTGCCTTCACCATGGTTCCAAACCATTTGGATATCTTTCCTTTGGCGGTGCTGCCCGGGACCCGTCTCTCCGATACCGCCGCCGGTCTGGGGCTCATCTATGACAGCTCCAATCCCTATCTCGTTCAAGGCTCCGCCAGTTTCAGCGAGGATGAGATGGCCCGCTCTGCTGCAATAGCCCGGGGAATAGACCTTTTCTATAATCAGGGCGGGGCGGTTACCTGGTTTGATATCCTCCTGGGGCAACTCGAAATGGAAGCGTCCCGTTTTTTTCTCACCCTCTCCGATTGGCTGGAAGGGGAGAAGTTGGAAATGGATTTACGGAATATGCAGGCGGAGTTTGTTGAATATCTGTTTAGCCAAGGGCCGGGCAGTGAAGGTCCCAAAGAGGAAAAAGGTGCCAGCCTTTCCCCGGAGGGGATGGTGATGGTGGATATGATTCGTCTCTTCGGCGGCCCCGGCAGAGAGATCCCCTTCTTCTACAATCCTGTGGAACTGCTGGCTTGTCTTGATTCCGGGATCCGTGCCCCCGAAGAGCTCGTATATACTCTTCCCCGATGTAACAGTACAGCCCATATTGATGAGCTGCAGGGGGAGATAGAGATCTTCTTTTAGTGGCTTTTACCGATATTCGGGTCTCATGGGGGTGAAAAACTCTATCACCTCCGCCTCTTCAATCACCTCAGCTCCGTGAGGTTCTTGGGAATCGAAAATATAACTGGTACCAGCTTCGGCAATAAAAGAGCTTTCGACTCTGTCGGCGGCATCTGCAGTTTCCTTGCTATCTGATCCTGCCCTTCCCCGAAGGAAGCGAACCTTTCCCCGGAGTACATAACCATTCTGCACCGCCGGATGGTGGTGCAGGGGGATGGAAGCTCCTTCGCTGAGAAGGAAGTGACAGGTCATCGCTTCATCGTTGTAGGAGAGGCTTCGCCGGAAGATCCCCTCCGGCCCTTCCTTCGCTTCGGTGGTAGTCAAAAAGGCCAGTTTTCGTTTAGCGCTCACACCCTCTCCCCTTCTTTCGGCAGATCCAGCTTTATGTGCAGCATCTTCAGCTGATCCTCATCAACGCTGCTGGGACAGTCATCCATGGGGCTGTAGGCCTGGTTGTTTTTCGGGAAGGCGATTACTTCCTTGATAGAGGTTTCCTCGGCCATGATCATAATGAGCCGGTCCAGTCCCGGAGCGATGCCGCCGTGGGGAGGCGGGCCGTAACGGAAGGCGTTGAGGAGGAAACCGAAGCGGTTTTCCGCTTCCTCTTCGGAGAAGCCGACAATGTTGAAAATTCGTTTCTGGATTTCCGGGTCGTGTATCCTGATAGAGCCGGAGGCCAGTTCGAAACCGTTGCAGACCAGGTCGTAGAGGTCCCCCTTCACCGAACCAGGGTCAGACTCCAGGCTCTCCATATAGTGCTCCTGGGGCATGGTGAACATGTGATGGGCAGCCTCCCACCGCTTCTCTTCCTCGTTGTACTCGAAGAGGGGAAAGTCGATGATCCAGCTGAATTTGAAGACCCCCGGCTTGATCAGACCCAGATCCCGGCCCAGTTTGTTTCTCACCGCTCCAAGGCTGCTGCAGGTGACGTTCCAGCTGTCTCCCACCATGAGGATCAGGTCCCCGCTCTTTGCTCCCAGGGACTCAATCAGTTCCTCTGAGACGGAGGCAAAGAACTTGGAGACACCCCCTTCGGCCCCCTGGGTGCCTATCTTCATCCAGGCAAGGCCCTTGGCTTTATACACCTTGGCAGCCTCTTCAAGCTCGCCGATCTGCTTTCTGGAGTAGTCGGAGCAACCGCTAGCCACCAGGGCTTTTACTGATCCCCCTCCTTCAATCACTGAGGTAAAGGCGTTGAATCCGCTTTTTGCGGCGATGCTGCTGATATCCTGTATCTCCAGGTCGAAGCGAAGGTCCGGTTTATCGCTGCCAAAGCGGTTCATGGCGTCGTCGTAAGCGAGTCGGGGGAAAGGAGTTTCCAGTTCTACTCCCAGGGTTTTCTTAAAGGTGTGGGCCATCATTCCCTCTACCACCTCGAAGACATCATCCTTGTTGACAAAACTCATCTCCATGTCGATCTGGGTGTGCTCCGGCTGCCGGTCCCCCCGGGCGTCCTCGTCCCGAAAGGCGTGGGCTATCTGAAAGTAGCGGTCAAAACCGGATACCATGAGAATCTGTTTGTAGAGCTGAGGGCTCTGGGGCAGGGCGTAGAACTTTCCCGGATGGATCCGACTGGGAACCAGAAAGTCCCTGGCCCCTTCGGGGGTCGATTTTATCATCGTGGGAGTCTCAATCTCCATAAATCCCCGGCTTGTCAGGTACTCCCGAACAGCGAAGGTAGCGTCGGTCCGCAACTTGATCTTACGCTGCATGGAGAGGGAGCGGAGGTCCAGAAACCGGTACTTAAGCCGCAGATCCTCCTTGGCGTCGCTCTCTTCGTCTATCATGAAAGGAAGAGTGGCACATCGGCTTAAGAGCTCAATCTGCCCGGCGGCCACTTCAATCTCCCCGCTAGGCATCTCCTTGTTGACCATTTCCGCAGGCCGCTGCCTCACCATACCAACCACGGCGATACAGTATTCAAACTTCAAATCCCGGGCTACCTCTTTCAAGCCTGGGGAAGCATCTTCATCCACCACCACCTGGGTAATTCCGTAGCGGTCCCTGAGGTTGATAAAATGGATGCCGCCGTGATCCCGGTTCCTGTGGACCCATCCGTTCAGGGTGACTGTCTCACCCACCCTCGCTTTGTTCAGTTCACCGCACGTGGCGGTCCGTTTCATCTTTTCCATAAAGTGACTCTACATGATGGGGCCTCCCTTTTCAAGCCGCTGGTAGTCGGGCTATACTCACTCTTCAATTATGAGTCTGATCAGCAAGGCAAAAAGCCTGGTACAATCTGCGGGAAAAGCTGAAAAAAGCGCTGCAGGAAAGAGTACTGCAGGGAAGAGTACCGGGAAAACGGTGAGAAAAATGGTGACTATGATGCTCATCCTGATATTACTGATCCTTGGGGTACTTTTGCTCAGCGATTGGATTGTCGGTCGGGCTGCAGGATCAAGGGCCAGTGACGATCCCGGGAGCCTTCCGAAGGTGAAGAGCGCCCTGGTTCTCGGGACCAGCCGCTACCTCCCCGGGGGAAGAGTGAACCTCTATTTTCGTTTTCGATTAGAGGCTGCCAAGGAGCTGCTGGACCGGGGTGTGGTCAGCTATCTCATTGTAAGTGGGGATAATGAACGATTCTCCTATAATGAACCGGTGGAAATGAAGAAGGCTTTAGAGGAGATGGGGGTGGAGAAGGGGCGAATAGTCCTTGATTATGCCGGATTCAGAACCCTTGACTCGGTGGTCCGCTGTCGGGAGGTGTTTGGTCAGGAGCAGTTTATCATCGTCAGCCAACGCTTTCATAACGAGCGGGCCCTCTTTATCGCCCAAAAATTCGGAATTGATGCCTACGCTTACAACGCAAAGGATGTGGGGGGCACACCAGGGGCGAAGGTACGGCTGCGGGAGTATTTTGCCCGGGTAAAGGCGATCCTCGATCTCTATCTTTTAGGGACCGGTCCCCGGTTCCTGGGGGAATCGGTGGAGATTCCCTCCAGGGATGTAAAGCAGCCGGGGGAATGAAAGCCTCTCCTTATCCTGCGACCTATCCTGGCTACCTATCCTGGCGGTCCCTGCCTCCGATAGCATCTGCTGCAGCCTAAAACGTGGACATGGCGCCGTTCCTGTTTGTCAAAGACCCGGGCCACCACATCGCCCTCCAGGGGGACCATCTTTTTACAGACCGGGCAAATCCGCTTCTCCTTTCCCGGAGGCGGGTAACAGTGGGGGCATCCATGAATCTCCATCAGCCGGTCCGGCGCTCCTCCGCTTTTGGGATAAAGCACCGATTTTACCGATTCTCCCCGGTAGAGAGCGCTCCCGCAGAGAGGGCAATGCTTCCCGTTCAGTTCAGGCTCCGGCTTTCCTCCCCGCAGCTCTCCGCACTCTTGTCTGCCCGGTCTCTGCTCCCTCTGGCCATATTGGTCCCCCCTATGCCGCCGGGACAGGATCATCACCAAAAGGGTAATGAGCGTGATCGATGCAAGGGCAGTTAGTAGTTTCTCCACCTCTTCTTGTTACCCCGAATAGGGGAAAACTGCAATAGCAAGAAAAAGGGCGTCGTGGTATGATAGGGGCATGATTCCTACTGTAAAGGTTACTGTATTGATGGAAGATCGGCTGGGGGGGAACTCCGCCCTGAAGACCGAACATGGGCTCTCTTTCTTTATCGAGACTCCCGGGGGGCGGATCCTTTTTGATACCGGTTCAACCGGGATGTTTTTGGAGAATGCACCTTTAACGGGGATCGATCCCTTCTCCGCAGATCTTCTTGTTCTTAGCCACGGGCACTACGACCACTCCGGTGGCGTGTTACCTTTTTATCGGGAATTTGAGGAGCACGCTCCAGAACCCGGAGCAAAGCCTCCTCTTTGGTGCGGAGAGGGCTTTTCTACCCCTAAATACAGCAGTTCCGATATCGAGGGACTCTACTATTACAACGGTAACCCCTTCTCCTGGCACCAAGTTTCCTATTTTTGGGTGGATATTCACGAGCTTGGGGAGAAAGAAGATGACGATGAGAACTCCTCCTCAATGGCTGCAGCCTCCTCACCCCCATCCCCTGGAACCTCCCCTGAACCTTTCCCTGAAGGCCCCTCTTTCATCCGCAAGGAAATTCTTCCGGGGGTGCATCTGGTGAGCGGCTTTTCCAGAAGCGTGGAGGGAGATGTAGTCACCCCCCGCTTCATGATCTCCGATCCCTCCTCTCCAAGCGGTTTCTCCCGGGATCGCTTTAACGATGAGGTTTCCCTGGTGATAGAAACTGGAAGGGGTGGAGAGCTGATGATGATTGTGGGTTGCAGCCATCCAGGTATTGCCAATATGGTTGCCTCGGTGGCCGAATCCTTCGGCCGGGGGCCCTCTGTTCTGCTCGGTGGCAGCCACCTCCTTCGGGCCGATAAGAAAAGGCTGGCAAAGGTAATCAGCACTTTCCAGGAGCTGGGCCTTCGCTGGATCGGCTTAAACCATTGCACTGGAGAAGAGACGGAAAAGTACCTGGGAGAGGCACTTCCCGGCTTCTTTCCCCTGCGATGCGGGGCTAGCTTTGTCTATCCTCTGGAAGGCGCCTGATCATGGGGAGTGGAACCCTTTTTGTAGTAGCCACCCCCATTGGGAATCTATCGGACATCACCTTTCGGGCCCTGAAAACACTGAAGGAAGTGGATGTTATCGCCTGTGAGGATACCCGACACACCCTGAAGCTGTTGAACCACTATGAGATAAAGAAGCCGCTACTAAGCTGCAGGTCCCACAATGAGGCTGCTGCAGCGGAACGGATCATCGAACTGCTTCAGGATGATCAGGATGTGGCCTATGTGAGTGATGCGGGAACCCCCGGAGTGAGCGATCCCGGAGCTACTTTGATCAGAATGGTCCGGCAGGAGGATCTTCCCATTCTTCCCATCCCCGGTGTTTCCGCCCTCACCACCCTCCTGAGTGTGGCCTCTTTTTCCGGTCGAGGCGTGCGGTTTGACGGGTTTACCAGTCCCAAAACGGGGAAGAGGAAGAAGCGAATTCAGGAGCTCCTGGAGGGGGGAGAAAGTTTTATTCTCTATGAATCTCCCCACAGAATAGTCAAGCTTTTAGCCGATTTAGCCGATCTAGAACCACAGCGGCAAGTACTAATAGGCAGGGAGATGACCAAAATGCATGAAGAGTATGTTGAAGGGAGCGCTTTTGCACTCTTTGAGGCCTTTTCTTCCCGTCAATCGATCAAAGGAGAGCTTGTAATCCTTGTATCCGGGAAGAAAAAGCGTTAATATTATAGGAGAATCATCCGATAAATAGGATGAAAGGTAGGATCGGATATGAATATTGAGAGATTAGGACCAGTTGATCCGGTTAACAAACCGGCGAAAAGCAACAGAACGGAAAAACCGGTAAAACCGGGGGAAAAGGACTCTATTTCCATCTCAAATGATGCGAAGACCATGGCCGAAGTATACAAGGTGGTGGAAACGGTAAAGCAGAGTCCGGATGTTCGGATGGATCGGATTGAAGAGGTCCGCCGGAAGCTTGAAGATCCCAATTATATCAACGATACCGTACTCAATTCCGTAGCTGAATCCGTCATGGACGTATTCGGAATATCCTGATCTACCTGATCTCTTTTATTCATAAGCAAGCATATATGGCCGCCCTGAGGGCGGCTTTTTTTTCTTTTTGTCCCAGGACCACTTTGACCCAGGACCACTTTGTCCCAGGACCACTTTGACCCAGGACCATCAAAGTTGCCCTGGGACCGTCAACGTCAGCTTCGCATATACCCGGCCTCCCCTTGCAGTGCGGGCTCTTAATCATCATAGTGATAGGGAGGAAGAAGGAGGAAGCCTATGCAGGATCTATCGCTTTATATTCCAAGTAGAATCTTCTGTTCTCCCGGAGCTTTACGGCATCTACCGGAAATCGCAGAGAAACTTGGGAACCGTTTTCTGCTTATCACCGATGGCACCCTGGCTGGATCTCCGGGGGTAAACAAGATACGCACCCTCATCGAAGATAACGGTGGAGAGGTTATGGTCTTTACCGATCTACCCCTCCATAGTGACAGCAGAAGCGCAGAAGAGGCGGTTGAACTGGCCAAGGTCAGCCGTCTTCACGGGGTTCTTGGTTTTGGCGGAATGCGGGCCCTTAGTATCGCCCGGATGACCGCCCTGGCAGCCCCTGGTCCCTTTCGGGTGGATGATATCCTCTCCGGTACCTCTCCGGATTGGGAAGCTCTTCCCTACATCGAGATTCCCGGTGTGCTAAGGCATCCCTGGGCGCTATCCAGCTCTTTGATGATGGTGGATGCGCGAAAAGGGGCACCGGTAATGCTCCATCGTACCGGTCTCTACCCCTACGCCCTTTTTATGGATCCGGAGCTGCTGGAGAGTGTAACGGCGAAATATCGGATTGCGGTCCTGTTGGATACCCTTCTCCTCTCGGTAGAGGGCTACCTTTCCGGAAAGAACAGTTTTATGTCCGAGACCCATTTCCTCAAGGCGGTGGCTCTTGCTCTCGGATCAATTGAATCGCTTCAGCAGAAACGGGAGGAAGAAGCTTCCTTTTTTGCGGCCCAGTCAGCCCTCTTTAACGCCTTTGGAACCCTTTCCGGCAGTCCCGGAGCGGGAACTGCCCTCTCCTGGTCGATCGGTGTGCACCGCAGCCTCCCCAAGTCGGTGGTCTCTACAGTCTTGCTTCCCCATATGCTGGAATATGGCTTGCGGGTGGCCCCTGAGAAGGTTTCCCGGATGGGTAATATCCTGGGTGAGAATCTGAAGGGCCTTTCGGTGGTTGCTGCTGCGGACCGGACGGTTGACAGGCTGAGAAACTCCCTGGGGAGTCATGACCTCCCGGGGCGGCTCCAGGAGTTGGGGGTTAAAAAGGAAGATTTCGGTGATATTGTATCTATGGCCAGAGAGCTTCCCTTCCTTTCCAACGGCCCTGCCCCCATCTCCGGTGAGGATCTGCTTGAGCTTTTACGGCTTGCCTTTTAAGGATGACTGTTACCAGGGCTCTCTTTTGCCGGGGCGTGGTTCAAGAGAAGAGGTGACACAGAGGTGATTGGAATACGAAAACTCCTCTCTCTTCCAGAAGGGACCAGATTGAGGAAATACCCCCGCCTCTTGCGGCTTCTTGAAGAGCTTTTACGATCCGGTAGATGTCCTGCTTCTGCTGAGTTCCACCATATTGACTTGCACTATTTCAGGGAGTTGGCAAGCTCGATAGCTGATGATGCGGTGGTCCGGAAGGAGTTGCAGGGTGATGCCCGGACCCTTTCTACCCTTCTGAAAGAGGCTGAGGTGGCTATGGATAGCTCTGGGGAGAGTTCCGGGCGCTTCTCTGGGGAGGCTTTTACACAGCTGCTTTTCACATGCAACCATCTCAGACACCAGCTGCTTCTTTCTACCGGAGCGGCCCCTGCGGATTGGGATCTTTTTCCTCCCCTGCCTTCCCATCTATCATCCGCTGACGCTGAAAAACGACAGCTTCTTCCCATAAAGCTTTTCCTGGACGGGATACGCTCACCCTTCAACATTGGCACCATATTTAGAACTGCCGAGTCCTTCGGAGTAGAGGAGATTCTGATTGCTCCCGGTGGAGCTGATCCCTCCCATCCCCGGGCTCAGCGCAGCTCCATGGGCTGTATCGCCTCCATTCCCTGGAGTATCGTGGAAGGAGAGTCCTGTATTGAGCTATCCAACCGGCAAAACCTCCCTCTTATTGCGGTAGAAACCGGGGGGACCGATTTGAACAGCTTCCATTTTCCTCCCGCAGGGATTCTACTCCTCGGTTCTGAAGAGCTGGGAATCTCCCCTCCCTTACTGGATCGGGCAAGAGTCTCCGGAATGGTTGTATCTGTTGCAACTGGTGGGCTCAAGGGCTCGATAAATGTGGCGGTAGCTGCCGGAATTGTGCTACACCGGTGGTTTTCTCAATATTCAGATCCCAATTGGGATTGATGGAATGAAAAAAAGCCGCCATCCCCTGCGGGGTCGATGGCGGCTAAAAGTGGGGGTATATGGACAAGATAGGCTATGCCTATCTGTGCAGGGCGCGTTCTATCTCCGGTTGGTTAAAACCGATAATGATACGGCCATTTATATCAATAACCGGAACACCCATCTGCCCCGACTTCTTGACCATTTCATCTGCTTTCTGCATGTTTGATGCTACATTGTGCTCCACAAAGTTGATCTTATGGTTGCGGAAATACTCTTTTGCTTTTACGCAATATCCACAGGATGGGGTGGTGTAAATTGTCACTGCCATAAACTGCATCTCCTTCTTGTTAAGTATTATCTATATAAAGATAATACTATATATATTACTTTTCGTCAAGCCCTGACTAACAACTCTACCTAGCCCTTCTCCCGGGGTAGGGTAATGAGATAACGGGTCCCCTCTCCTCTTACTGACTCTTTCTTCAGAGTACCACCATGTTCATGGAGAATCGTTTTACACATGGCGATTCCGATACTGAACTGCATCCATGTGCCATCCAGGAGGATATCGGGATCAATCCCTGGACTGTTATCAGAGATCGAAACGAGCAGCCTTTGACCATCACTCTCTACCGATACCGAGATTAGGTACTCCTTTCCCGGTACTTCCTCGGCAGCTTTGGGGAAGGAGGCGATGCAGTTATCTATCAAGGTTGCAGAGATGCTCATGAAATCTGCAGTTCTACCAAAGATCTTTGCCGGTCCATCCTGCTTGAAGATGAAACGGACACGCTTTATCATGCTCTTTTTTTCAATTTCGATACAGGAAGAGAGAACTTTTCCAATATCAAACAGTTCAGGGTTTGAGCTGGATCGGCTGGTAAATAGTTTCAGCCTTTCTACCACCTTGGTGATTTGTTCAAGACCGTAGTCATCTTCCTGTAGGATCTGCTCCATCTGTTCAAGAGCTTTCCCTTTCTCTTTTTGTGAAGCATCGGACCTCAAGGTTTTTGTGAGTTTATGAAGGAAGTATTGGTTTCCCTTTAGATAGGTCAGGGGGTTATTAATATCATGATTCAAGCCGGTGCTTAATCGCACAATTGAGATGAGCCTCTCCTGGTCCATCAACTGCTTTTCCGAGGCTGCTATCTGCTGGTTCAGGGCTCTCTGCTTTCTGAGGAGACGGCTGCTTCTTGCAGACTGGTTGATGATGATCTTCATGGATCTGAAAATAATCATGAGAGAAAGAACCTGGAATAAAAGCAGGAAGGTGAGAAAGAGTGAACCTTCCTGGATCCGTCTGGTGATAGCGGTGATATAGATTCCATGAACTCCGGCCAGGAAAAGGAGCCTGATAATATGCTCATAGAGGGCGATGACAGCCAGGACCAGGGAGAAAATGAGCAGGGAGAGGGTGATAAAGAGTCCTGGGATGAAATGCTCCGTGGAAAGAATCGGCAGAAACAGTTCTACCTCGTAAAGATGGTAGATGAAGAAGGCGAGAAGGGGAATATCCTTTATTGCGGTCTCAATACTGCGCTTCTTGATTATCCCTTTTTTCAGGATTATGTAGGATAGGGTGATCAGAAGGAAGAGAATACCGTTCCAGGTGATTAGTTCCCGATATCTGGGTATACATTGAGGAGCCACGGCCAGTTTCCCCGCAGTTAAAAGGGCGTAAAAGCAGTACCACCACATAAAAGCGATGGAATGCACGCCGGTTCTATCACCTTTGATCAAGCCCGGAAGCTGTGTTGATCCATTTTTTTTCATTGCTTTAGTTAGTATAACTCCCCTTCTTCCGGGATGCCAGGGTAAATTTACGTTAAGTCATCTTCTTCAGTATTGACATTTCCCTTCCTTTCTCCACAATCAAGGTGTATGAGCAATGAGGAAGAAAGTGAGTGGATGCAGAACACCTCTTCGATTCTTGAGCAGCTGAAAGGGGTTCTTCAAGGAAAAAAACAGCTTCTTATCCTTACCCACAACCACCCCGACCCTGATGCTATTGCCGGGGCGGCAGCCTTGAAGCTGCTTGTCCAGGAGATTACCGAAACAGAGGCGAGTATTGCGTATAGTGGAATCATCGCCCGGGCCGAGAACCGGAGGATGATAAAGCTCCTTGATATCTCCATGAAGCAGTACAACCGGATCAAGTTGTCGAAGTATGATTGTGTGGCAATGGTTGATTCCCAGCCAGGAGCGGGAAATAATGTGCTCAATGCAGATTCCCCCTGCGATATTGTTATAGATCACCATCCTCTTCGAAAAGATACCAAGGCTCCCTTTATTCTGGTGCAACCTGATGTGGGAGCTTCCGCTACTCTTCTGATACATCTGCTTGATGGGGCTGGAATAGCTGTTTCCGCCGACCTCGCCACCGCTCTCTCTTACGCAATCAGCTCGGAAACCCAGAACATGTTTCGGGAAGCTGAAAGGGTAGACATCAAGGCCTATCTCTCGGTCTATGTACGGGCCAGTATCAGGAAACTGGCGGATATCATCAACGCTAAACTTCCCCATCACTACTTTATCCAGCTGGGTAACGCCATAAACAATGCCCAGGTACACCGTAACCTGATTACCAGCCATCTTGAAAAGATCGTCCATCCGGAAATTGTTGCGGAGATGGCGGATTTTCTCCTGAAGCACGACCGGATAACGCTGGTGCTGACTACGGGGTATTATGAGGATCAATTGATTATGTCTATCAGGAGTAGTTCTCCAAAGCAGAATGCGGGAACGCTGATCAAAAAGTTGCCTCTGAACCCCGACAATGTGGGGGGACATGAAACCACCGCCGGCGGTTTTGTTGATCTTTCCGGGATGGACCGGGAGAAGCAGGACGTGCTGGTTAGAGAGTTGCAGGAGAGTTTCGGCTCCCTCCTCGGTTATCCCAACGCCGTATGGAAGCCCCTGCTCTGATCTGATCCTTGCCCACCCAGCCCTTTCCTGTTACCTTTCCAGGGTGGACCCCATCTGCATGCTGCATGAAGCAGGACACAACTCGGCATACATCCTCTGGAGCGCCCTGGAAGCCTATTTTGATCCTCCATCCAATAGCTCTATCCCCTGTCAGATTATTGGTACAGAGGCGACGCTGCCGGATCTTGCTAAATTGCCCGGGGATTTGAGCTTTCCCGGGTTTGAATGGGCCGATGTGGTGTGGTCCCTGCCGGATAATTCGGAGGTGATGGTTCGTTGCCTCGATAATCTGGAGCTTGAACCCTCCAGTAGTATTCTGCAGGCACGATTACTGAAAATGCCCGGCCGGGGGATCTATCGGGATCCCCATAACTGCTATCGGGAGCTGAGAAAGAGTGATATTGCGCTTGACTCTGCTGCCTTTCCTTCCTGGTATGATGCTGCAGAAGCGGCTATTCTCATATCCCGCTACCCCCTCTCAATCCACACCAAAGAGGTTCCCGAATTTCGGGGAGATCCGCTTAGCAGGGATGAGCAGCGGGTGCTGCTTCTCCTCATTCTCGGAGGCCGGCATGCAGAAAAGGGATTGGCCTTCCTTGGAAACTGCGGCTTTATCAAGAACCATTGGCCCCTTCTTCAGAGGATGGGAGAGGTTGAACAGAGCAAGGAGTTTCACCCTGAAGGGAATGTGTGGGAGCATACCCTTAACGCTATCAGCCATCAGAAAAGGCGGGATCCCTACCTTGGGATGGCCATTCTCCTCCACGATTGTGGAAAAGCTTTTGCTGAAGAGCATTCCGGTAACCGGTTTCACCGCCATGCCCAGATTGGCGCATATCGGAGCCGTAAGTTTCTTGAAGGGCTTGCTTTTCCTCGGGAAAAAATAGATGAACTCACTTTTATAGTAGAGCAGCACATGCTCCCCTCTTTTCTCAGAACCACCAGCCCAAGTTTTTTGCAGGAAGCGATGGATAATCCCCTCTTCCCCGCACTTCTAGAATTGTATCGCTGTGATATTGCTTCATCTTTCCGCCCTTTAGACCCCTATTATCAGGCCTGTAAGCTCTACAAAAGATATAAACAGCAAGATACAAACAGCAGGATATATACATGTGTGTGGTAATTTTCCTGTTTTCTCATTCCCATTAATACCTGAGTATTACAATTAAGAAAGCTTTATATAGTCAGGTTCAAGTATGCTGTGCAACGGTTATGAAAACAATTCTTTGCATCGATGATGATTTGCGCCACGGTGAGATGGTCAAAGCTTCGCTTCCCGGGTATCGGGTGCTCTTAGCTGGGACGGGTGTTGAGGGCAGCCAGCAGTGGCTGCGAACTTCTCCCGACCTGGTCTTGCTCGACCTTTTACTTCCCGACATACATGGTTTGGAGCTCTTGGACCGGTTTGGGGAAGGCCGGGAAAATCCTTCGCCCATACTGGTGATTACCGGAATGGGGGATCCCCATGTCGAGAAGGAGGCGATGGCCCGGGGGGC
>CAYMWV010000004.1:0-11771 GCA_964394395.1 uncultured Sediminispirochaeta sp. | reverse complement strand
ACATAAGAACTATTCAGGGAACTGCAATAGTTGGCGAGAGTGAAGCGCTTCTGAGGGTAAAAGAGCTGGCAGAAACGTACGCTTTATCGGACTATCAGGTACTTATCACCGGTGAGAGTGGCACAGGAAAAGAACTCTTTGCCCGTCATATCCACAAACTATCAAAGCGGGGAGATAAACCACTCTCTGCCATCAACTGTGCCTCTATCCCAGATTCGCTAGCTGAGTCGGAGTTGTTTGGAAGTGAACGGGGTGCCTACACTGGAGCGATAAGTAAACCGGGGCTCTTCGAACGGGCAAATGGGGGTACTCTGTTCCTTGATGAGATTGGAGAACTTTCTCCAGTTATTCAGGCAAAACTGTTGCGGGTGATCGAGACTGGAACAGTTTGCAGGCTTGGTGGAGAGCGGGAACGGGTATTCGATGTCAGATACATTTCCGCTACCAATCGGGACCTTCAACAGATGGTCCGGGAGCGTACCTTTAGAGAGGATCTCTACTACCGTCTCTCCTGTCTCGATCTGGACTTACCGCCCCTGCGGGAGCGGCCTGAAGATATCATGCCTATTGTAAGCATGGTTCTGGAAGAGGGGTATTCCATTACTGAACCGGCTCTCGGGAGGCTGTGTCAACTGCCCTGGCCGGGCAATGTTCGAGAACTTATCAATGCATTGAAAAAGGTGATGCTTTTCTCTGGGAAAGAGCGAATCATAACCAGGGAACAGCTCTTGTTGCTTGAGAAGGGGAAAACGTATCGAGATAGAATAGGAACCATAGAGATTCCGGGTCCGAAGCAGCTCTCTCTGTTTTGAGCTCTCTTTTTTACTGTTCCTGCGCACAATGGAAACTTGCCTGGGTAAAAACGGCCTCTTTACAACAGCTGGGTCCTTGGAATAGCTGACCCCGCAGCTCTGCTGTGAAGGGTGGTATAGCCAAAATGAGCAAGGCCTACCTGGAGAGCTTACGAACTTTCTGACCCAAGAGGACAGGATAGCGTTTGCCCGCGCCATCTTCACTGAACCCTATATAGGTCCCGAAAACCAGGACCGGTTGGTTCAGGGCTATCTCCCGGGGGTCCGGGTTCCTGCTTCTTCCCTCCGGAATCAGCCCCGAAAAGTGCTCCCCCTCGAGCTGGACATAACAACGGTATCTTTCTACCGACTCAGTGCCCTTCCACTCTCCTATGGTGATCTCCAGCAAACCGATAAAACCCATATCTTTCGGCTGCAGAACCTCCCTGGCTGATACCACTCCGGAGATGACCAGAAAGCTGTTCTGATCGATCGCCTCTGCCCGGGGAGAATTTACCGTCTGGTAGAGCCTCTTGAGGGTCAAATCCGGCTCCATGGCCCCTTTGAGAATGATTCCGTCCTCATCTTCTTCAACAATTGGAAGAAGTGTTTCCTCTTCTGCCTGCTGTTCTGCCTCCTGGGCAAGGAGAGGAAATCCCAAAAAAGAGAGGGAGAGAGAGAAAAAGAGGAGGAAAGGGAGGGCAAAGGGGGAAAAAATGTGATGAAAGCTTCGTCTCATTGTGGTATTGTAGAACGGAGCAGGGCCCCGGTCAAGCATTATGCTTCCTTTTTCATAAATCAGGGCAGGGGTTATTTGACAAATTCCGCAGAAGTGCATAGTATTACTGAGAGCGTTAAGAAGGTAGAAGGTGGCCCATGAATAACAATGATATTGTATCCGGCTTTGATGATGAAAAAGATGACAGCCTGAAAATTCGTCTCCAGAAGGTTGATGAAGTAGAGGGGTGTTTGGTCCTTTATCTCACGGGGTATATCGATACCTATAACTCCAATTTCTTTCAAAAACGGGTGACCAAGGCAGTTGAGAACGGTTATAGCAAACTTATCTTCAACTGTGGTGGTCTGAACTACGTATCGAGTACCGGTATTGGCTCTTTTACCGCTTTTCTCAAGGCTGTAAAACCGAGGGGGGGAGATCTGGTCCTTCTCGAGATCCAGCCAAAGGTGTATGAAGTTTTCCAGCTTCTTGGCTTCAGCCAGTTTTTCAATATCAAGGATAATCTCAATGAGGCGGTAGAGTTTTTCTCCTCTGAAGGGAAGGGGAGTCCCACTGATGTGTTCCCGAAGATTTTCCAGTGTCCCATCTGCAGCAAGAAGTTGAAGGCCACCAAGGCTGGTAGGTTCCGCTGCAGCGAGTGCAAGACTATCCTGGCAATTGACAATTCGGGACAGGTTTTTCTTGGATAAGGATGGGTCTATATGGATAATGGCATGAATTCGGTAGAGCGGTACTTACTGAATCTTGATCTTGAATATGAAGATCTGGGAGAAAACACCTATATCATCCATGAGCCGGGCCGAGGTCTTGAGCAGGTGGTGGTAAGCATAGATGATCCCTTGGTGATTATTCAGGTTAAGGTGATGAACGTCCCCGCAAGGGATCGGGAAAGGTTTTTTCACACCCTCCTTACCCTTAATGCCAGCGACCTTATTCATGGGGCATACGGCATCAATGGTGATGAGGTAATCCTCATCGATACACTCAGATCGGCTACCATGGATCTGGAGGAGCTTCAAGCTTCCCTGGATGCCATTGGTCTGGCACTATCCCAACACTACCGCACCCTTGCGGAGTTTCGATAACAGATAATCAAGGAGACTCGTCCATGGGCTTCTTTCAGCGTTTTAGGAGAATGGTAAAAGGAAATCTCAACGATATGATCAGCCGGGCTGAAGATCCCGAGAAAATGCTTGATCAGGTCATTATTGACATGAACAAGCAGATGATTGAATCGAAAAAGAGTGTGGCCGGTGCTATCGCCGATGAAAAGAAACTTGAACGGCAGCTGAAGCAGACCCTTGCCACTGCCCAGGAATGGGAGGAAAAGGCGAAGCTTGCTGTACGGGCCGGAAAGGATGATCTGGCTAAAGAGGCGCTCCTGCGAAAAAAGGAGTATATGGAAGAGGCTGGCCAGTACCGGGAACAACTGGAAGGCCAGCATGAGTCGGTAGAATCGCTTAAGCAGAGCCTTCGACAGCTTCAGCAGAAGATAGATGAGGCTCAGCGAAAGCGAAACCTGCTCATCGCCCGGGCAAAACGGGCAAAAGCTCAGCAGCGGATGCAGGATACCATCAAGGGGATCAATCAAAGCAGCGCCTTTGATGCCTTCGACCGGCTAAGTGAGAAGGTTGACAAGATGGAAGCTGAAAATGAGGCGTACCAGGAACTGGAAGGACCAGTCAAGGATGATATAGAGCGTCAGTTCGAGGCTCTGGAAGATAATAGCGGCAGTGCCGATTTACTCCTGGAGGATCTGAAGCAGCGAATGAATGATGAGGACCAAAGCTGAGAGTGTATCGCTCATCTGTGCTGTGGGGATTGATAGCCCTCCCTGTTCACATATGCAGGCTGAGAAAGAAACTTCTTTTGGTGGTTCCCGGATGGAGGAAAAGTGGCCCCGCTCCCATTCTATCCGAAAGGAAGAGGGGCTATCGGTTTACCTCGCTGTGAAGAAAAAAGATTCTTAACAAGTTGTGGATAATTCGTATATTGCTGTTTTCAGCGTATCATATGATCAATTTTATCTTACCCCCTAGATATCATAATGATATAGGAGCTGTATAGAAAAGAGTACAAAGAGTTATAAAACATTACTGTATAAGGAAATAAAGAGGAATGCAACGATGTGAAACATGATAGGTGTAGAAAAATGACCCACCTTTCAAGGAAAGTGTCTCTAATGCTCTCCAATTGTCCTATTTTTGCTTGTGGATAACCTGTTATTATTATTGCTTGAACCGGAGGGACATGATAAAGTGGATGGGTGAGAAAGACAATGCTATCCCCCCTTGCCCATCTTCTCTGGTTCTTTCTGGTCTGTACCCTCCTTATGGCTTTTGTGGTGATTCACTCCCTACTTGTTAATGGTCTGCCCTATGAAATGAATGAGACTTTCTCCAGGAGTTTTGGCGCCCTCATGTATCACGCCTTCTGGATCGCCTTTCCCCTCTCTATCCCTATCTCCCTTTTCATGACGCTTTTCTATATTCGGAAAGGGAAGGTTCACCGCTTTCTTGCCGGTTTGCTGGTGCTGATAAGCTCCAGTTTGCTCTTCACATTCCTTTTTGTCACCATGGAACGGCTTTTACCCTATGAAGAGCTCCCGGAACCTCCGGGGCCGGAATCGTTCTGGATAGAGGGTTACTTTCATCATCTGGATTCACAGTATGTATATCCTTTGGGAGGGGAAGAGGATTCTTCCGCCGTCCTCCTTTCTGAGCCCCTTTCAGCATCGGGAAGCAGATTTCAGATAAAGCCGTTACACTCCTTCTCCATCCCTGAAGATTACAATGTTCATATTGAACCGTGGGTTCCAAAACCCTTTCTCTTCGCCTTCCTTACAAAAGATGTTTTTGCCCTGAGAAAAAACCTTCTCTCCTCGGCTGTTTTGGGACTTCTCCCCCTCCTGGCCTTTATTGCCGCTCAGGGATGGTTTTGTGTTCAGGTCTGGGTGATCGTTCGTACGGGAAGGTGGCCTTTTTTCAATCTTCTCCTTGGGGTTGGAGCTTTTATTCTATTCATGAAGACCCATTTCTTTATCCAGTCGGAGCTCTATACCCTCCTGCCTGAATGGCTCCCTGAGCCTTTGCCCTTTTTACTCTTGTCGCTGCCCTTCTTTTTCTGGAATGTTTTCAGTAGGGGAGGTGCTGCAGGAGATGAGTAAGTCACCGCTGATAAAGTGGCTCCCCTTTGTGCTGCTCTTCTGGCTTCTTGGTTATTTGGCCGCTTTTTTTTACAGTTTAGCCACCTTCTCCGGCGAGGAGCTTCTTCTCATCTCTCCCCTTTCCTGGAGCCTTTTTGAGGGGTTCAGCTTGTGGATGTCCTGGCTTCCCTCCCTCACCTCCGCCGCCCTGGTGCTAAGCTTTTCCCTCTTTTTCCGGATCGATTCCCTGAGCCTGCAGGGTGGGAAATCCTTTTTTGGTATTGTCTTCCCCGGGATTATGGCAGGGGGCATCGCCTTGACCCTCCTTTTCACCCTGGGAAGCGAGCTACTTTTGCCGGCGGTGCATCAGCAGCTTGACACCTACCGTTTCAGCAGTGAGAGTGCCTCCGAGTGGCTGGAACAGGGGGAACTATTGGAGGCTTCTGAAGATTACGCTGCCGCAGCGGAGGCTTTTCATCGGGCTCTTGAGTACCAACCGGAAAACGAGGGTTTGAAGAGCCGGATCGAGGATATTGAACTGCTTATTCCTTCAGATGAGCTTGCTGAGCCCTGGGACGAGGATCGACTTCAAAGCGAGGCTGTAGAAGCGCTTGAGAAGGCAAGGGCTGCCGAAAATAGAGAAGACTACTTTACTGCCCATTACTGGGCTCTATTGGCCGGCCAGTGGGACCCGGAGCAGAAAGAGAACGCCATGGAGATTGCCAGCCGTTCCTGGGAAGCGATAGCGGATCTTGGAGTTGATTCAAAAGAGAAGGAGCAGATCGCCCGGTATAAAAAGAAACTGGAGGGATATCAATTACTGCAAAAAGGAGAGCCGATCCGGGCTTACAACATATTTCTTGAACTCTCCCGGGAGAAGGGCGGGGTAGATCCGGACATCATCGAGTTTTTGGAACGCAGTAAGGAGAAGCTTAAAGAGGCTTCCTATCCGGTTAGACAATCTATACAAGCGGAGCGCCTGCCGGGTCCCCGGAATATCCTCTTTCGACTCCCCGAAGATGGGCCCTTTGTCTTTGCCGGAAAACTGGTCACCTTTGAGGGAAACAGCTATCTTATCAATTTTGAAATGCTCCATCTGGATAATTCGGATACTCCTCTCTTTCATTTGAAGGCTCCTGCAGCTCTTTTTCGGGAGAACGGGCTGCTCTTACGGGGGGTAGATCGAGAAACAGGCCAGGTTTTGGAGGGGTTGCGATTCCTGCAGGAGCTGGAGGAAGGTGATAAGCTGCAATGGGAGGGGGCCAACTGGAGCGTTGATGGAGACCTTGGGATGATAAAGCTGGGGGTACCCAGGTCCATTCTCCGTAGTTTTTCTGATGGTCGGCGAAATCTTGGAATGACTGATATCATTGCTCTTTACCAGGGGGTAGAACGGGATCAGCAATTTGGTTATGTCAGTTTTCCATCCCGGCTGGAACTGCTCTTCCGGGGCTCAATGCCCTTTTTCTTTTTAAACATTCTTGTCTTCTCAGTCGGATTTGGACGGATGCTCAGGTATCGGGGGAACTCCATCCCCATTGTGGGTTTTATTCTGATGCCTGCGGTTCCCTTCTTTCTCTTCTGGCTGCTGGAGATTTTCCTCTGGCTTATGCGTATTCTTATAGCCTATCTGATCATCTCAGTTCCCTATTCCCTGGCTATGGTAGCCATGATTGTGGTCCATGGGATCGTTCTTTTTGGAGTTCTCTTCTTTGGCGCCTGGCAGAGAGAGTAAACCGAGTGCAAGAGTGATCTCTAAATGGTCTAAGTGCTTGAGAAAGGTTGTTTGGAGATACCCGGTTGAACCCCTGCTTGGAGCTGTTTTGGGCCTTCTTATCGGATGGGGCCTCTTCGGTCTTGGGATTGGTGCTTTGGTGGGTTACTTTATCCGGGTTACCTGGAAAGTGATGGCTCCGGACTCTTTTGAGGCAGATATGGGCTTTGGTGCGGTCTCGGGGTCACAGGAAACTACCGAGTTTCCGGATTCTCCGGGGAAAAGGGAGCTTGAGGCCTATCGTATTCTCGGGGTTGCTCCAGAATCTTCTACAGAGGATATCAGAAAAGTTTACCGTACCCTGGCTGCCTCATTTCATCCCGACAGCATGACTCTCTTGAGTGAATCCCAGAGGGGGGAGGCGGAAGAGGCTTTCGTTCGCATAAGGAGTGCCTGGGAGCAGATTGCCCATTCCAGGGGAGTCCGCCCCTGACTATTCTCCCTTTTGTGCATCCTCCTTCAAGCCCGTTCTATCCGAGCCCCCAGACTCTTGAGCCTTCCTGCAAGATTGTCGTATCCCCGTTCAATCTGGTACACATTCTGGATTACACTTTTCCCCTCGGCGCATAGAGCCGCAATCACCATGGCCATACCGGCCCGCACATCCGGACTGACCAATTCAGCTCCCCGTAGTCTGCTTGGGCCGCTTACAACTGCGCGGTGGGGATCACAGAGAATGATTCGTGCCCCCATACCGATCAGTTTATCCACAAAAAACATCCGGGATTCAAACATCTTCTCATGAATGAGGGACGTTCCCTCCACCTGGGTTGCCACAACGGTGATGATACTGGTGAGGTCGGCGGGGAATCCGGGCCAGGGAGCGTCGTCGATTTTGGGGATCATCCCCCCCAGGTCGGGGACAACTTTCAAAGCCTGTCCCCCTGGAACAAAGATATCCTTTCCATCGCTCTCCCAGTGAATTCCCAGCTTGTTAAAAGCTATCCTTGTCATACGGAGGTGCCTTGGGTCAGCTTCTGTAATCTCCAGTTCCCCCCGGGTTACGGCGGTCAAACCGATGTACGATCCCACCTCCATGAAATCGGCGCCGATTCTGAATTGGGCGCCATGCAGTTTTTTAACCCCCCGGATCCGCAGGATATTGGATCCGATCCCCTCGATGTTTGCTCCCATGGCCTTAAGAAGATTGCAGAGATCCTGAACATGGGGCTCACTTGCCGCATTGCTAATGGTGGTATCCCCTTCCGCAAGACTGGCGGCCATAATGGCGTTTTCTGTCGCTGTTACCGATGCTTCATCGAGGAAGATATCTTCCCCGGCCAGTTTGTTAGCTGAAATACGGAACATCCCGTCCATCTCTATCCGAGCCCCAAGAGATGTGAGGGCAAGAAAGTGGGTGTCCAGCCTTCGCCTCCCGATTACATCCCCCCCGGGAGGAGCCAGGTACACTTTGCCAGTTCGTGCCAGCATCGGACCGGCAAAAAGAATTGAAGCCCGGATACTTTTCGCCATCTCCGGGGGAATCTCGCTTCTTTTTATATCTCTGGTTTGGATATGAACGGTGTCATTTTTTTCCCACGCTATTTCTGCCCCCAGCTCGGAGAGGATCTCCAGCATCACTCGGACATCTTCAATATCCGGCATGTTTTCCAGAATCAGCTTCTCTTCTGTGAGAAGCGCCGCAGCAATACAGGGTAGAGCCGCATTTTTATTTCCGCTGGCCTTTATGCTACCGTTTATGGGGTAACTGCCATCTATAGTGTAACTACTCATATACTGTCAAATGTACCGGAGAGGGGCTCTTTTTACAAGATCCGGTGGGGGTGAAACAGCATAGCTACTGCAAAGAGATGCTGAACTGAGGTTTCAAAAAAGGATTTTTCTGAAGGCTTATTCTTACCTGGAACAGTCTGGTCTCCCCGGTTTCGCAAAGAAGGCGGAGATCCAGGAGAAAACTGCGCCTCCCGGGCTTGTAGAGACGGAATGGGCTTTCCAGGATAGGGGGATAGATGATTGATCTGATGTTCTCACAGGATGGTTCTGCCCCTTCTCCCGATAATGTATTCTTACCGAGAATATCCATCTCCTCTTGTGGAAGGAATGCTTCGATTGCGGTGAGGGAACTTCCCAGCAGGGCCGATTCGATCTCTTCCAGGAAACGGTTCAAATTTCTTACAATATTGGTGTGGGAAAATTCCCGGTAAGCCGAGCCGTTCCACCGATACCAGGTTAGAAATGTTTCATATCCGGTTCCTTCCTCTATCCCCGTTTTCCACTCGATCAGGTCGAGGATCCCGTCCTGATCAATATCTTCCATATAGGAGCCGGTGGAAACGGTTTTGCTGGATGAAAAGATGGAAAAGCGGTTATGCTGGGAAAAAATCACCCGCTCGGTGCTTGTTCCTTCCTTGTTCTGGAAACTTACCTCAATGGCCAGAGGCAACAGCTCCCCTTCCTTCAAATTGAAGCTCTCGAAGGTACCGAGAACTCTTCGTCCCCCGAAGGGAATCCGATACATGGATACCAGTTTGCCCTGAATCTGGAAATAGACCGACAGGTAGTAGTTTACCGGCTTCTGCTCAGGATCGTAGAGTCTCCCCACATCGCTAAGATCCTCAAGAAAGGGTGAAGCTTTCCCTTTTTCTATCGTGAGGACCATGGGATCGGCCTGACCGTTCTGATCAAGATCAACGGTAATCATCAGAGGGGACCCGTCCTCTTTTCGTATAGGAGTAAACCGGGATTCCGCCTCCTGTATCACCGCAAGCATCAACTTGTTATGGTCCATTGGGGCTGTTCTATCGGCTGCCCAGGGGGTATCCAGATCTTTGCCCTCTTCTAAGCTGCCCTCTTCTAAGCTGCCATCCTCTAAGCTGCCATCCTCTAAGCTGCCATCCTCTAAGCTGCCCTCTTCTAAGCTGCCATCCTCTAAGCTGCCCTCTTTTCCAGCGGGGCCACTTTGTTCATTCTTCTCACTCTGTTCACCCTCCGGCGGGGCCAGAGCAGAGGTAGATGGGGTCTGCTCTTCCGGTTTTTCTTCATCAGATTGAGTGGATTCTGCCGAATGGGGCGTAGATTGACCCGGGGCAGTATCCTTTACCCCTTTACTGCTAGCAACACAGCTAACAGAAGAGAGAACGATAAGGAGGGCCATGAGAAAATGGATAAGGGGAATGAGAAGGTTTTGCTTCACCCAGTCATCCTATCAGCGTCCCCCCCTTTGCGCCATCACTTTTTTTCGATACTATAGAATCATGGCAGATGTAAGGGATTATATACGGCTTTTCGATCGTAACACCATCCTGAAATGGTGCTTTCTCGTCATGTTAGGGGGCCTTTTTTTTATTGCCGAATCCTTTCTTCTGGTGGAGGTGAGCAGCCGCTACGGAACCTATCCCGTATTCAGCATCCTCTCAGGAACCGCCCTTCTTGGACTTTTACTGGTCTGGCCAGTGGCGGAGCTTAAGCTAAAACGGATCAGAGGGGAAATCAGTCTGGGGAACTTTCCGGAGAAGGAGATTCACAGCTTCCTCGGTTTGCTCCTCTCCGCTCTCTTCATGCTCTTGCCGGGATTTATCACCGATCTTCTTGGCATTATTATCTATTTTTTAGGGCTGCGCTGTCTGGTGGGTAAAATTGCTGCTTTAGGGAGCAAACAAAAGTTGATGGAAGCCTACGAATACCTGAAATTATACGATTTATAGGGTCCCCGATCCCATCAGCTCCCTTATCCCCGATCTCTTATCTTCTATTTTGACTGCTTCTCCTGATTTTCTCAACCAGAAGAAGGAATCCGTACAAAAGGTAACGGAGAAAGCTGAACCATCGCCAGGGTCGAAGGATGCAGCCCGGAATCCACCAGCTATTCCTATCCCAACTTTTATTGGGTATTCTTCGCTTTTTTCCACTGAAGATGCGAAAACAGTTTTCACAGAAAAGGCTGATACCAAAGCTGAAGGATGCTTCGTTTCTTTTTAACCAGAGAGCTTTCCCCTTGATTCCGTCCCCGACAAGCAGCACGCTGGGCCCAGCCTTTTTGATAGCCAGGATCACATCCTTCTCAATCTCGGGTTTAAAATATCCTGCGTAGCGTCCCACCAGCCGCAGGCCGGGGAAAGAATCACGGACATTCCTCGAAGCTATCTGCAGAGCTTCCGGTTTGCTTCCCACCATATAGAGAGTCCCTCCAGCCTGCTCAACCGCCCCCAACATTTTTATGGTAAAGGCAAAGGGGTTATGTCGGTGAGGAACGGGGAGTTTTAAAAAAGAGGCTCCTTTCAGAATGGATGTGGCGGTGGGGATCACCAGGGAAGCCTCCTGCACCATCCGGGCGTACTCACTATTCCCCCGAGCTTTTAGAAGGCCCCGAAGATTGATGAAGAGAATCTGGTGTTTTCCACCATCTGAGGCAAGGGTACGCACTGTCTCTCCTAGGCTCTCCTCTGAGACATCATCAACTGGAACCCCGAGGAGCTTGATCCTGCTTGTATCATTCATCTCGTAATCTCCATTCATCTTTCTCTGAAAGAATACTCTTCACCATGGATAGAGCCGCAATAGCGGCAGTTTCAGCCCGCAAGATATTTCCGGGGATCCTAAACGCTTTGAATCCGGCGGAGGCCAGGAAGGTAAGATCCTTGGGGCCGAAACCTCCTTCAGGGCCTATTGCAATGGCGACTCTCTGAGGCCCACCAGAAAGATACCTGTGTAATGAGAGCTGCGCAAGCGGTTTTTCATGAAAATAGAGCCCCAGAGCATCGTTCTCTACCCTTTTAAGGCCCTCTTTCAGCTCCACTGTGGGGGAAAGCTCAGGGATTACTGCGGAACCGGACTGTTGAACCGCTTCACAGATAATGGAGTGCCACCGCTTACGCTTTTTTTCATCCCCTTTTTCAGAAAAGTCGGGGATTGAATGTTGGGTATGTACCGGAATAATGTTTTTTACTCCGATTTCGCTAGCCTGGCGGATCACCTGCTCCATTTTTTTCCCCTTTAGCAGGGCCTGGACCAAGACCAATGCTATCGCTGTCTCCCCTTTTTCGGTAGATGCCGGCACTTCCCGGAACAGCTCTCTATATTGGTCTGGGCTCAAGGCATCACCAGGGAGAATATGAATAGTACAAGGCTTTGCCGATTCCAGTCGTAAAGGGCGAAGCCTTCCGTCCCGGCCCATACCGGGAATGAGGCTCCCCGGTTCCAGCCGGAGTACCTGGAGAAGGTAGTGTTCCCGCTCTTTTTCAGGCTGGAAAGAGGCCCCCGGGGAGAGAGTGGATTCATTCCGGGAGAGCAGATAGACCCGCATTATGTACCCGCATTATGTACTTTTCACTTACTGTCCTGTGGGGATTTCACCCCTCTTTA
>CAYMWV010000003.1:10017-62982 GCA_964394395.1 uncultured Sediminispirochaeta sp. | reverse complement strand
GTATGAACACAACCAAAAAAATTTTGACCCCTATATACGCCCCCTCAGAATTGCAGAGATTCCCTGGCGTTTCTGCACAGAGATGGGCTACGACCGGGTAACCGCCGCAAGAGGCGCCCTTCTTTGCGCATACAAACGAAAACGGATGACTCCAAAAGGAAGGGCAAGTAGCGCCTTTTTTCCCCAGACCACGGTATATCTTTGGGTAAAACAGGATTTTGCGATAGAGAACAAAGTAGAAAAGGATGTGATTCTCTGGTACAAATGGCCCCTCAATTTCAAAGCTCCTGCAACCATGGAGGGGCTGATGGTCTCCTTTGCGGATAAAATCATGAAATCCCTTGAATTCCGGAGAGTGGTAGCTCAGATCTATGAGAATCAGCTTTCCCAGACAACAGTAGCAGTGAGAGGTTCAGAAGAATCGTGAAGAGTAAAGAGAATAAACCGGGGCTCCTGGACAGGTACAAAACTGATCCGGAGTTTCTTGAAAAGGTTAGTGAAACCATTGCCACAGAGCAGTTTCAACGGTTGAAGAAATCTATACATCACCATGATAGTGTCTATGATCACACCCTTAGGGTTACCTATAAGGCTTACAAAATGGGGAAACGGTGGAAGGCAAATGAAAAGGAGCTGCTTCGGAGTGCCCTTTTCCACGATCTCTACTTTCACGACTGGCGGGAGAGGGAGTATCTCTTTAACCACGGATGGTCCCATCCAAAGATAGCACTTAAAAATGCACAGGAACATTTTGGCCCCCTGACAGAGCGGGAAGTAAATGCAATCTCCGGTCACATGTGGCCCTTCAACTTCACCAATCCCCCCAGGTATAAAGAAGCCTTTATAGTTGCGCTGGCGGATAAATGGGTAGCTACCGCTGAAGTGCTGCTCATGTTCCTTAATCCGATACGATCCTTTACAGGAAAGGAAAGCAGAAAAGGATAATTACCATGAAATCAGATCTTCTCATAGGCATAGATGTTGGTTCCACCACCGTAAAGGCGGTGGTTTTGGAGTCCGGGAGTCATAAGCTCCTTTTTGATACCTACGTGCGCCACAACGCCCGGCAGGCGGAGACCCTGATGGTGCTGCTCCAGCAAATTCGGGAGCAATTTCCCAATGCCAGCTTCGAGGCGGCGGTCTGCGGCAGCGGAGGCCGGGATATTGCCGAATCGATGGATGCCCACTTTATTCAGGAGGTGGTTGCGAACTCTCTTGCAGTACAGAACACCTATCCCGACAGCAGGGTTGCGGTGGAACTTGGCGGCCAGGATGCGAAGATAATCTTTTTCTATTTTGAGGAGCATACCGAGCAGCTTTTAGCTTCTGATATGAGGATGAACGGCTCCTGCGCCGGGGGGACCGGAGCATTTATCGATGAAATCGCCGCCCTGCTGCACATTCCGGTAGAGCAATTTAACGACTACGCTGCCCGGGGAAGCCATATCTACGACATCTCCGGCCGTTGCGGAGTCTTTGCCAAGACGGACATTCAGCCCCTCTTGAACCAGGGAGTTGCCAGGGAGGATATCGCCCTTTCTACCTTTCATGCCATCGCCAAACAGACTATTGGAGGCTTGGCCCAGGGATTGGAGATCATTCCTCCCATCATTTTTGAGGGGGGGCCCCTCACCTTCAACCCGGTATTAATCGATGTATTTGCCCAGCGTCTTGGTCTTAGCCCGGAACAAATCATCCGGCCCGATAAGCCGGAAGTGCTTGTGGCTATGGGTACCGCCATCTCTCTGGAGATCATGTTTAAGAAAGAGCGCCGCCCCTTCGATCTGGACCGGGGAATCAAGATCCTGGAGGATTACGACGAATCAATTGGGAAAAAGCAGAAAAGGAAGCAGCAGATAACCTTCTTTTCCGACCAGTTGGAAAAAGAGAGCTACCTCTCCCAAAACGCCTTGCCGGAACTTGAAGCGATAGATATCCCCGAAGGGTCGGAATTATCGGTCTATGTGGGCATTGATGCGGGATCCACCACTACCAAATTTGTTCTCATCGACGAAGATGAACAGCTGATAGACCGCTCCTACCACAATAACCAGGGCGATCCCCTGATTGTTTTCAAGAACGCCTTTCTGGAACTTCTGGAGAAGTACCGAAAAAAGGGAATTGCGCTAAAGATTCTCGGGGCGGGAACCACCGGTTACGGAGAGAGACTCTTCGCCAGAGCTTTTCAGGCGGACCACCACATGGTGGAAACGGTGGCTCACGCAGAAGCGGCCAAGAAGTACGCTCCGGAGGTCTCCTTTATCCTCGACATAGGGGGACAGGATATGAAGGCGATCCGTCTGGAGAACGGAATTGTTACCGGCATTACTCTGAATGAAGCGTGTTCAGCCGGCTGTGGATCCTTCCTGGAGGGGTTTGCCTCCTCCCTGGGAATCCCGGTAAGCACTATTGCAGAGAAGGCCTTTGCATCAAAAAATCCTTCCCTCCTTGGATCCCGCTGTACCGTCTTCATGAACAGCTCCATCATCACCGAACAGAAGAATGGAAAAAGTCCTGAAGATATCATGGCCGGCCTGTGCCGCTCCATCATCGAAAATGTGTTTACCAAGGTGATCAGAACCACCAATGTGGCCTCCCTGGGAGATATGATCGTCGTTCAGGGGGGAACCTTCAAAAACGATGCTGTGCTCCGGGCCATTGAGCAGTACACCCAGAAACGGGTGGTCCGGCCCCCCTACCCTGGAGAGATGGGAGCTATCGGCATCGCCATGCTGACAAAGACCTTTCTCGAAGAAGAAGAAAAGAGAACCGGAAAACGGAGGGAGAGCCGCTTTATCCGTCCCGAGGAGCTGCAAACATTTACCTTCTCAAAAAAGAGCAATTCCATATGCCCCTTCTGCACCAACAACTGCAGCAGGACCATTATCACCTTCAGCAACGGTGAATCCTTTGTCACCGGAAACCGCTGTGAAAAGGGTGAGATTGTGGGAGATATTCACGACAATCACATAAAAGATCAGCTGAAGAAGACCATCGCCAAGGAGCGTTCGGTTCCCGATCTCTACAAGGAGCGGGAGAAGATGCTCTTTGAAGCGTATGAAGCGCCCCTTCTCACCGAGAAGCACAATTTTACCCTGGGGATTCCCCGGGTTCTGGAGTTCTGGAGCAGTATGCCCTTCTGGAGCACCTTTTTTACCGCTCTGGGATTTGACCTTCAATACTCCGACAAGAGTACCCGGCCCACCTATGAACGGGGACTTGCCTCTGTCCCCTCCGATACGGTCTGTTTCCCTGCAAAGCTGGCCCACGGCCATGTGCTGGATTTGATCGATAAAAAGGTGGATGCCATCTTCTTTCCGGTGATGGGAAGGATGCCCTCGGAAAATGATACGGTACAAAGTGATTTCACCTGCGCCGTTCTAAAGGGCTATCCCATGATTATCCGCAACAGCGATGAGCCGGAAGCAAAACACAAGATGCGCTTTCTTGACCCCTACTTCCCCTGGTTCGACACCAGAAGCCGGGATCTGCAGATAATCAATTTTATGAAAGAGACCTTCGGTATTACCAAGAAAGTGTGCCGAAAAGCGATAAAATTGGGAGATATCGCAATGTCAAGCTTCCAGGCAAAGCTTGAGACCCGGGGATCGGAGATCATCAAATATCTGGATGAGAAGAACATCTTCGGGGTTGTCCTCGGCGGCCGCCCTTACCACAATGATCATCTGGTAAACCATGATCTCTCCAGCCACTTTACCCGGCTGGGTATACCGGTTCTTACCATCGACTGTCTGCCGAAAATTCACGACACCGAGCTGGATAAGGTTCGTATGGATGCGGTGGTCAATTTTCACGTTCGGATGATCTCCGGGGCCATGTTTGCGGCCCGAAACTCCCGGCTGGAGTTTGTACAGATCGTCAGTTTTGGATGCGGCCACGATGCGGTCCTAAGTGATGAAATCATCGATGTGATGGAAAAGATTTCCGGTAAAACCCCGTTGGTCCTCAAACTGGATGAAAGCGATGTGGCAGGTCCCCTGAATGTCCGCATAAAGAGCTTTATCGAGACAGTCATCGCCCGGAGGAAACATAACCACACCGAGGAGATCCGGCCTATGCCCGATCCCTTCCCGGTTAAATATGAGAAAGATAAGGACCGGGAGAAGATCCTGCTCATTCCAAACGCCTCAGTCTCATTTTGTAAACTCACCTCTGCAATCCTTAAATCCTTCGGTTTCCGGGCAGAGCCGCTGCCCTTAATCGATGAAGAGGGGATAAAGCTCGCAAAAAAATATACCCATAACGATGTCTGTTATCCCGCCCAGATAAATATCGGTGAGTTTCTCATCGCCATGGAACGGGGTCTTTATGATCCCAACGACGTCGCTTTTGCCATGGGGAAAATCACCTGCGACTGCCGGCTCTCCCACTACGCCATCATAGCCCGACAATCGATGGATCAGGCAGGGTATGAACAGGTTCCCATCATCACCAATGCCATAGACGAAAAACTGCATCCCGGAGCCACCCTGGGGCCCCTTTTTGAGTACCTCATGGTGTGGGGGATCGTTATGTTTGATATGCTGGAGGCGATTGTTCGCCGTATCCGCCCCTACGAACTCAATCCGGGTGAAACAGACCGGGTCTTTAAGCGCTGTATCGATCTGATCGGAAAGGGTTTCGAGAAATCAAAGAAAGCGGCAATTAAAGCTTTTCAAGAGGCGGTCGACCTTATGGTGGAAGTCCCTTTTGACGACTCCTACCGGAAACCAAGGGTCTTCATCATTGGGGAGTACCTGCTCAATTTCCACCCCGCTTCCAACAACTATATTGAAGACTACATGGAGAAGCACGGGATGGAGGTGGTGTTCCCCTACATGGTAGACGCTTTCCGAAAAGACTATGTAAGGAGAAAGGCGGAGCGGCGGGAATTTTTTGTCCGCTATCCCTTGATGGACACCATCCTTAATGATGTATCTGACATCGTTGTTCAGCAGGCCCTCAATACCATGGACAAGATTGCCCGGAAACATCCTGCCTACCACAAGAAGAACACCCTCTACCAGATGGCCCCCAAGAGCGCCCACGTGATGCACCGCGCCTTCACCTCCGGGGAGGGATGGCTCATCCCGGGAGAGATCTACGACCACGCAGAGGAGGGGGTTAACTCTTTCATCATCCTCCAGCCCTTCGGATGCCTCCCCAACCACATCAGCGGGAGAGGCATGGTAAAGCGGATAAAGCAGGACCTGCCCCATGTACAGATCCTATCCCTGGATTACGATCCCGATACCAGTGCAGCCAATGTGGAGAACCGGCTACAGATGCTCATTATAAACGCCCGGGAGCTGGAGAAACTCAACAAAAATCATTAGACAATATTTCGCACCTGTCCCGGAAGCCCCTTGAATAAAAGGGGCCTGCTTTTTACTCTACTCTCATGTACATTATAGGAACAGATATTGGATCGATCTCCATAGCTACAGTAGCTCTGGATCTACAGGGGAAGATAGTTGCTTCGGATTACCGCTTTCACCAGGGGGAAAGGGAAAAGACCCTTCGGGAATCCTTGGCAGCGTTAGGCATTGAAGATGCTGTCGCCATCTCACGAACAAGCACCTCTCCGGATATGCTCCATTATGCCAGGATTGTGGATGAAAAGGTTGCCTACATCGGTGCGGCAAAGAGGCTCTACGGAACCATTGGCTCCCTTCTGGTAGTTGGAGCCGAGACCTTTTCCATCATCCACTTTGGAGAAGATGGCTCTTATAAACGGCTCCGAACCAACAGCTCCTGCGCCGCCGGTACGGGCAGCTTTCTGGACCAGCAGGCAAGCAGACTCTCCCTTGAAGATAGCTCCGAACTGAGCCGACTGGCTCTGGAAAACCGGGGAGAGGTCCCCAAAATCGCATCCCGGTGTGCCGTTTTTGCGAAGACCGATTTGATTCACGCCCAGGCAGAGGGTTACGGCCTCTCAGAAATATGTGACGGTCTCTGTCTTGGACTGGCAAGAAATATTCTGGATACCCTCGTTTCAGATGAGCTGCCTCCCCAGCCCCTGATCTTTGCCGGAGGGGTTGCCAGAAACAGGGCTGTGCATCGTCATCTGGAGCAACTCCTCGGTATGAAGGTTGAAACAGATGATCATGCCCCCCTCCTGGGCGCCTGGGGCGCTGCCTTGTCCAGCCTTGAGGCGGTGGTAGAAAGAGAGGCGATGGGAAAAGCCTCAGGAGAGGAGGTATCCAGCCTGCCTGTGATCGGTCTGGTAAAAAAAGAGGAGAAACAGCGGGATTACTACTACCCTCCCCTCTCACTTTCAATGACCGATTATCCCGATTTCTCCGACCATCGAACCGAGCTGCTCCGGGTTGGAACAGATGGGAAAAGAGTAGTGGAGACGGATATCTATAGAGAACCCGATCCTGGGTCTTCTCCCGAGGTTTGGCTTGGAATTGATATCGGTTCTACCAGCACAAAGGCGGTTCTCTCCCGGGGCGATCAGGTATACCTGGGTCTCTACACAAGAACTTCGGGAAAGCCTCTGGCTGCGGTTCAGGCTCTCTTTGAAGCGATTCGAAGGATGGAAAAGGAACTTGGTCTTACCTTTTTGATCCAGGGGCTTGGAACGACCGGTTCGGGAAGAAAGTTTATCGCTAAGGTGATTGGAGCTGATCTTACGGTGGATGAGATCACAGCCCACGCAAAGGCGGCTCATCGGCTTGATGAAAAGATCGATACCATCATCGAAATAGGTGGGCAGGATTCGAAATTTACCACCATGATTGACGGAATGGTTACCTTCAGCCAGATGAATACCATCTGTGCTGCCGGCACAGGAAGTTTCATTGAAGAGCAGGCCCAAAAGCTGGGGGTCCCTTTGTCAGACTATTCCGATCGAGCCGAACATAATCCCGCCCCCCTCACCAGCGATCGCTGTACCGTCTTTATGGAGCGGGATATCAATAACTACCTGAACCAGGATTATGGGGTAGATGAAGCGCTGGCTGCGGCACTTTTCTCAGTAAGAGAAAACTATTTGCAGAAGGTAGCAAGCGAAGCGCATATCGGAAAGCATGTCTGCTTTCAGGGAGCCACCGCAAAAAACCGCGCCCTGGTTGCCGCTTTTGAACAGAAACTGCAGCGCCCTCTCTTTGTATCCCGGTACTGTCACCTCACCGGCGCATTGGGCACTGCTCTGATACTTGAAGAAGAATCATCTGAATCAAAGGGAAGCAGCTTCAGAGGTCTGGATATGTACAAACGGGAAATACCGGTCACCACGGAGGTTTGTGAACTCTGTACCAACCATTGCAGAATCAGAATTGCAGAAATCGATGGAGAAACAGTAGCATTCGGTTTCCTCTGTGGTAGAGATTATCATACCCACAAGTATGTGGATAGAAACAGCTCAGGCTTTGACCTGTTGAAAGTGAGACGCAAACTCTTTGCCGATGCAAGCCTCCCTGGAAGGCTTACCTATGCCCAGGGAGCAGCACCGGAGCAGGAGTTCACAAAACCACCGCTCATCGCTCTTCCGGCGGCCCTCCACATGGTGGAGCAGCTGCCCTTCTGGAAGCGATTCTTTTCGGAATTGGGCTTTCCCACTATCAGCAGCGAACACATGAGCTCTCCCATAAAAGTGGGCAAAAACCTGACCGGAGCAGAGTTCTGCGCTCCCATGACCGCCTTTCACGGCCATGCCGACTATGGGGCAGAGAAAGGAGAGATACTGTTTATTCCTTTCTCCCTCCAGGCTCAGAAAGAGAAGTATGAAGAGAAGGAGTCTCGAATGTTCTGCTACTATACCCAATACAGTCCCGCTCTGATCAAGGCGCTTACAGAAAGAAGAAAGAAGATCCCCGTCCTGACCCCCTTGATCAAACCAGGAAACTTTCCTCATAACATCCAGGAACTTTCCAAAGCCCTGAGTCCCTACCTGGGAAAGAAAAGTGCCCTTTTAGAGATAGCCCGAGCCTTTTCTGCGGCCCATCAGTATCAGGAAGAGAGAAAAAGGGAGCTCAAAAAGGTTTTTCATCGGGAATATGATCAGGATAGCAGTTCAAGCGAAGCTGTAGTGCATGTGGTCCTCCTTGGCCGACCCTACACGGTACTGAGTAAGAGCATGAACAACAACATACCCGAACTCTTTGGGAATCTTGGTGTCAAGACCTTCTATCAAGATATGCTCCCGAGCTCTCCAAAAACACGGGAGAAGGTGCAAGAGCTTTTATCTGCCTTCCATTGGCACTACGCTGCTGACATCCTTGAAGCGGCCGCCTATACAGCTTCGACCCCCGGACTCTATCCAGTCTACATAAGCAGCTTTAAATGCTCCCCCGACGCCTTTGCTCTGGACTACTTCAAGCAGATCATGGATGCGGAGGGAAAGCCCTATCTCATTCTTCAACTCGATGAACATGATTCAAGTGTGGGGTATGAAACCAGAATTGAGGCGGGTATCCGGGCTTTTAGAAACCATGCCCGAAGGGAATCAATAAAGGAAGAGTATCAAGAGCTGGAGGAACAGAGAAAACCTTCTTTTTCCATACCCTTTTTCAAACAACAGGAAAAGAAAAAGCATCTTAAGCCGCTTTTGGAACGTGATCTGGAGGGAAAAACCCTTCTTTTCCCAAACTGGGACCCCATTACCAGCCCCCTGATCATCGCCAACTTGCAAAGAGAGGGGATTGACGCCCGGCTCCTCAGAGAAGATTCCCTGACTATCCAGAAAAGCATGCGACTCAACTCCGGGCAATGCCTGCCGGTCAGTATTGTCGCTCAGGAGGCGATGGACTATGTGCAGGAAGAGGGGCTCGATCCCTCCAAAACCGTTCTCTGGATCGCCAGGGCAGAGATAGCTTGTAACATACCCATGTACCCCTATTACCTGAAAAACTGCTTTGCAGAAGAGGGGGGAGGCATGGAAGCACTGGGCGTCTATGTCGGAGATATATCCCACATTGAGATAAGCCCAAAAATTGCCATTTTCGCCTACTTCGCCTATATGTTCGGAGGCCTCTTACGGAAGCTGGCCTGTAAAATCCGTCCCTATGAGATCAACAAGGGCGAAACCGACAAGGTGCTTGAAGAGGGAAGAGCTGCCCTGGAAAAAGCTTTTCTTGAAGGAAAGGGCTTTGAAGCTACCATTGAAAAAATCATCACTGATTTTGAATCGGTGGAGCGGAAGGAAGAGAAACGGCCAAAGGTAGCTATCTTTGGAGATCTTTATGTACGAGATAACGATGTGATGAACCAGGATCTTATTCATACGATCGAAGATGCGGGAGGAGAGGTGATCACAACCCCCTACAATGAATATGCAAAGATAATCAGCCAGGCTTACTTTCGAAAATGGATCAAACAGGGTGAATACCTGCTCTGGCTGAAAAACAGAAGTCTTTTGGCAGCAGCGGAGATGATCGAAAAGCGTTTTTATACCTACTTTCAGGAGTTCTTCGATCCCGGGATAGCAACAGGGGGGGCGAAGCTGGATAAGCAGCTTGAACGCTTTCACCTGACGGTGGAGCATGATGGGGAAAGCATGGAGAACATCCTGAAAATATTCAGGATCATCGAAGACCATGATGAGATCGCACTCTTTGTACAGGCCAGCCCCTCTTACTGCTGCCCCGCCCTGATAAGCGAAGCGATGAACAGGGATATCGAGCGCATCACAGGAGTACCTGTGGTTTCAGTAAACTATGACGGGACTGGAACCTTCCAGAACGACCGGGTGGTACCTTACATTAAGTACGGAACAGGGACCGTTACAGATAAGAAGAAGGAGCTCTCCCGGGCTGAATCTGGTTAGAGACCGCTATCCCCCCGAAGCTACATGAAGCGCCACATGTTTCCTGATCAAGGGGCTATCTATATCTCCAGCGCCCGGGATTTGAACCCCGACCCCACCACATCATGAACGTCATGCATCACCATGAAGACCTGGGGGTCCTCATCCAGGGCAATACGCTTTAGAACTGCGGTCTGTCTGATATGGAAGGTAACATAGATAACCTTGATCCCCTTTCTTGAGTAGGAGCCGTACCCGCTCAGGAACGTTACCCCCCGGTCCATCTCATCATAGATCCGCTCTTTTATCCTCTCAGCCGCAGCATCATCCATGGAAATGAGATACGCAGCCTTCACCCTGCTGAACCCTTCGGTCATAATATCCACAAATTTTGCTGATAAAAAGAGAGCAAAATAGCTCCAGATAATGATGTTCACATCCTTGAACATGACTCCGGTAAAGACGATGATAGCCGTCTCAATAATAAGGTACCCGTTGCCCACCGAGATATTGAATCGCTTCTTTAAAAAGGCAACAGGGATGTCCGTCCCGCCAGTTGATGCCCGGCTCTTGAAAATCATCCCAATCCCCAGCCCCAGGAGAATGGATCCGGCAATCGCTGCAACAAAGATATCATCCGTCAAAGCCCATCTCGCCGGTTCTGACAGAATTCCATTCTTCATGTTGTACTTTTCGATCATCTCTTTCAGAATTCCCCACTTGTAAAGCCGTCGGGGAGCAACCAGATCTGTCATAATTGAGGATGTAAAAAAACCAACAAAGGTACCCGCCCCAAACTGCTTTCCTACCATCAAAAGACCCATAATCCAGAGGGGGATATTCATTATCAGCATGCTCAGGCCCATGGACCAGTCAAAAAAATGGAAAAGGATCTGGCTCAGACCGCCAACCCCTCCCGGGGCTACTTTAAAGGGGACCAGAAACCAGGAAAGGCCAACACCGTATAGTAAACTCCCAAGAACTATTCCACCCATTTGACGAAGGATACTCCAGAACCTTTTCCTTTTAGCCATATCTTTCTCCCATTCAGTTAAGGCCTGGCTAAAAAAGCAGCCAGATCGCTACTATTGCACCGGCAAGAAAGAGCAGATTATGCCGTTTTAACCGTTCCCGCCAGATAAAGATTGAGCTGGTAGTGGTAATCAGAATAATCAGTATCCCGTTTAGGGGATAGGCGAGCATTCCCGGTAACTCCTCCACCGCCAGCAGAAAAAAATGGGCCGCAAGATAATTGACACAACCAAAGAGCAGCCCCAGGCCCAGGGTGGATAGGCTGACCTTCGAACGTCGCATCTTGATAAAGAGGAGGGACAGGATAAACGAGATGAGGTAAACATAGACCAGGAAAGCGTTATTATCGACCCCCCGGTAAAACTCCCCCTTCAGTTTGAAGATAAAGTCATTCAAACCAAAGAGCAGAAACATGAGCAATCCCCAACCAAGCCCCCCATGGAGAAGCCTGCGAATATTCTCCCGATCGGGTATCTCTTTAGCCGAAAAGGGAAGAATAAGGAAAGCAATAATCAAGCCCGGAAGTTTTGTTCCGGTAACAGCTTCCGAAAAGAGGAAAATGGAGCCCAAGGTAGGAATGACCAGGGAAAGGCGGCTCAAAGAGACGGTGAGGGAGATCCCAAGTTTGGTAATAACATAGTTCATGAGAACATAGCAGATGATAAAGAGAGCTCCCAGGCTAACAGCCAGCACCACCGCACCGGAGGGAAGCAGGAGCTCGGAATAGCTCTCCATTCGAACAAAGCTGATGGTCACGGCAAGCAGATAGTTGGCCGCAAGCATGGGAAAAACCGAGTAAGCAAGTCGTTCCCGTAGCCGAAAAAGATGTCCAATGGTTGCCACACAAAGGGAGGCAAAAATGAGATTTATCATAAGATCGTATTCCTTTCAACCAGACGCAAGCATGGATTAAAGTGTATCGAAAGGAGAAACCTTGTTCCACCCCCATCATTTTGTCCTCAGGAATCAAGGCTGCCTCAGGAAAATAGAAAAAATCGCTTTTCCCTCTTTCGCTTCAGAAGAAAGCGTGATATAGTTCTTGTATACGTATTCAAACAAAGGCAGGTGCCTTTGTGCGTATGGTATTGATGTCTATAGCATAGCTTGTAAAACTATGTTATAATATCAGACAAACAGTCAAAACAAAACCTTAGACAGGAGGGTACTATGATCAAAGTTGGAGTAGCCGGATACGGCGTAATTGGACAGCGTCTTGCAGACGGTGTAGCACAGCAGAAAGATATGGAACTGGTAGGAGTGGCGGATGTAGCCCCCACCCTTCCCGTCAGGGCCCTGGCCGAACGGGGTATGCCCTACAAACTTTTCACAGCTATGCCGGAAAAGCGTAACCTTTTGGAGGATCTCAAGATTCCCGTCTCCGGGACCCTGGACGATCTGGTTCAGGAAGTTGATATCATGCTTGATGCAACCAATGCCGGTATCGGAGCCAAGAACAAGGAGATCTACCAGAAACACAATACCAAAGCTGTCTTCCAGGGGGGAGAGAAAAATGATGTGGCGGAGGTATTCTTTCACGGCTATGCAAACTACGAGAAGGGTGTTGGTGCAGACTACCTCAAGCTGACCAGTTGTAACACCACCGGTCTTATCCGGGCCATTGATGCGATTGACCGGGCTGTGGGAGTGGAAAAAACTGCAATAACCATCATCAGACGGGTAGCAGATCCTGGCGATTACCACCGGGGGCTGACCAACGCTCTTGAAGTTGCAAAGGCGCCGAACCACCAGGCGGTAGACCTGATGACAATAATGCCCCATGTAGATGCTACCGGCATCCTGGTTCACACCCCAGTTACCCATGGCCACATCATCACCCCGGTGGTGAGTACTAAGAAAGATATCAGCAGCCAGGAGCTTCTGGAGATCTTCAAGGCCCACCCAAGGATCAGGGTGGTCCGGCTGGAAGATGGATTTCTCGGAAACGCCAGCCTCTTCAAATATGCCCGGGACCTGGGAAACATGCGGGGAGATATGTACGAGATCGCCGTATGGGAGGAAACCATTGTCAAGAGCGGTTCTGATATCATGTTTGCCATCAATATTCCCCAGGAAGCGGTGGTAATACCGGAAAACATCGATGCTATCCGGGCGGCTATGAAGATGCAGAGCACCAGGGACGAGGGAGTTGCTAAGACGAACGAGTACCTGGGCATGAAGGCCCGGGGCTAATCCCCAAATCCAGGTTAAATCATTCCAGGAGCCCGGCGGACCGATTACAGCTCCGACGGGCTCCTTTTACAGGAGGGAAAAAGATGGCAAATGTTGACCTTGGGTTTAAACCGATGGAGGAGTTTGATGTCACCGGCAAGCGGGTACTGCTGCGGGTTGATATCAATAGTCCGATAGACCCGAAAACAAAGAAGATTGTCAATGAGAACCGAATAGATAAGAGCCTTCCAACCATATCCTGGCTTTTAGACCAGGGTGCAAAAGTGGCCCTGATCGCCCACCAGGGAGACACCCTCGATTATCAGAACCTGATGCCCCTCACCGAGCACGCAGAGAAGCTGAGTGCAAAATTGGGGCGAAGGATAGAATATATCGATGATGTCTGCGGACCGGCAGCCATAGAGAAGGTAAAGAGCCTAGAGAATGGAGAAGCAATTTTTCTTGGTAATCTCCGTTACCTCTGCGAAGAGATATCCACCTTCGAAAACGCAGTAAAACTGAAACCCGAGGAGATGCTGGAAACCTATCTGGTCCGTTCTCTATCGCCCCTCTTCGACCTCTATGTAAATGACGCCTTTGCAGCGGCCCATCGTAATGCCCCAAGTATGGTGGCATTTCAGGAGCTTTTACCCTCTGCTGCGGGACCCCTCTTCTTCAAAGAGGTTTCCGCTCTCACCAAGGTGATGAAAGCGCCAAGCCATCCTTCAGTGTTCGTTCTTGGGGGAGCAAAAATTTCTGACGCCTTTGGCATGATGGAGCAGGTACTTGCATCAGGTACCGCCGACAGCATCCTCGCCTGCGGAGTGACCGGTGAGGTTATGCTGATCGCTTCAGGAAGACGACTTGGAGCGAAAACTGACGATTTCCTGGCCAGCAAGGGACTCGATACCTTTATTGAGCCAGCCCGGCAATACTTAAAAGAGTACCCCGGCAGGATTATGATGCCCTCCGATCTCGCTTATGAGGAAAATGGCGAGCGAAAAGAGCTGCCAGTAGATCAGCTGCCAAAAGAGGTGATGTTTATGGATATCGGAAGTGATACCATCAAAACGTACAGTGAAAAGATCGCCTCTGCCGGAACAGTATTTGTCAACGGCCCTGCAGGCGTTTTTGAAGAGAAGATCTTTGAAACAGGTACCAGGGAATTATGGAATGCCATAGCTTCTTCCCCCGCTTACACAGTGGTGGGAGGCGGCGACAGTGTCAATGCGGCAGCCCGATTCACAAAAATGGAAGATTACAGTTATGTATGTACCGCTGGCGGTGCCATGGTTCGTTTTCTTTCGGGGAAAAAGCTGCCTCTGGTAGCTGCGATGGAAAAAGCAGGGAAAAAATGGAAGTAGTGTTACCCTGGAAGAAAGAAACCATAAAGGTCTCTGTGGAAGATCATCGGGTTCTTGCAGTTGTGGAACCAAACGATCTGAAAGCAGAAGCGGCTGCTTCAGATTTGGTGCTCAGGGCTCTAGCTAATCCTGCAGGAGATACCGATTTTAAAACCTTCCTTTCCAGACACGATACTCTTTTAGTAATTGTAAACGATCAAACCAGGCCTACCCCGACCAGAAAGGTTTTGGAAGCGATAGCTCCCATGCTGGATGAGATAGATACCTCTTTTATTATCGCCACCGGGGTACACCGGGGTCCAACGGAAGAGGAGTATGAGCAGATATTCGGAAGGGAGCTATTTGCTAAATATCGGGATAAAATCCACGCCCATGACGCCCGGAAGGATGAGATGGTCTACCTGGGGACCAGCAGGGCTGGGACAGAGATGTATGTGAATAAAAGAGGAGTTGATGCGGAAAGTGTCCTGGTTATCGGTTCTGTGGAACCCCACTACTTCGCAGGCTACACCGGTGGAAGGAAGGGATTTCTACCCGGTATTGCCAGTTACAAAACCATCGAGCAGAACCATAAACACGCCCTTAATCCGGAGGCAAAAGCTTTAAACCTGGAGGGCAATCCGGTTCATGAAGATATGATCGACGCCCTGCAGGTAGTGAAGAAAGATATCTTTTCCATCATGACCGTGCTGGATAAAGCTCATGATATCTTTGCAGTGACTGCCGGAGCAATCAACGACTCCTTTTATGCCGCAATCGACCAGGCGGATCAGATCTTTGTAGCTGATATCCCGGAAAAAGCTGATATCGTGGTTACTGCTGCAAAGTATCCAATGGACATCGATCTATACCAGGCCCAGAAAGCTATTGATAACGGAAAGCTTGCTCTCCGGCAGGGGGGGATCATGATCCTTGTGGCCAGTTGCCGGGATGGAATCGGAGAGGAGGCTTTTGCACAGCTCCTCTCTTCCTCGGATACTCCCGAGGGTGTACTGGCTACCATAAAAGAGGGTTACAAGCTTGGCTATCATAAGGCTGGTAAAATGGCTGAGGTTTTTCTAAAAGGGGAGGTTCGTGCAGTCAGCGAACTTGAACCAGATCTGGTTTCCTCATTCTTTATGAAACCGGAAGTAAACCTGCAGAAAGCGATTAATAGTGCACTTGAAGAAAAAGGGGCTGAGGCGAAGGTACTCTTCCTGCTTGATGGAAGTGTCACCGTACCAAGGCCCCGTAAATAGTTTTATCAGTAAGAGGAGAAATTAATGGATGATTTAAAAGAGAGGGCTTTAGCCTATCACAAAATGGGTGGCAAGCCGGGTAAACTTGAAGTGGTACCAACCAAACCGTGTCAAACTGCGGATGATCTGTCCCTGGCCTACACCCCGGGAGTTGCAAAGCCGGTACTTGAAATTGATGCCGATCCTGCCGCAGCCTATGAATACACCAACCGGGCTAACCTGGTAGCGGTAGTAAGTAATGGGACCGCTATTCTGGGCCTTGGAGATCGGGGAGCTCTGGCAAGCAAGCCGGTGATGGAAGGAAAGGGAGTCCTTTTTAAACGGTTTGCTGATGTGGACGTCTTTGATATCGAACTGGACACCAAAGATCCTGAGAAGATTATCGAGACGGTCAAACTGATGGAGCCCACTTTCGGCGGTGTCAACCTGGAAGATATCAAGGCCCCGGAATGTTTTGAAATCGAGAACAGACTAAAAGCGGAAACCAATATCCCGATCTTCCACGACGATCAGCACGGGACTGCAATTATTTCCACCGCCGGGCTCATGAACGCCGCTGAGGTGGCAGGAAAGAAGCTCTCGGATATGAAGGTTGTCTTTAATGGAGCCGGAGCAGCGGGGATCAGCTGCGCCCGGATGCTAATAGCCGCCGGAGGGAAGAGAGAGAATATCATCATGTGTGACTCCAAAGGGGTAATTTTCAAGGGTAGAGGCGTAAGCATGACAGCCCAGAAGGAGGAGTTTGCCACCGAAGAGTCCGCAAGGACCCTGAAAGAGGCGATGAAGGGAGCAGATGCTTTTATCGGCCTTTCGGTAGCAGATTGTGTCACTCCGGAGATGCTCAAAAGCATGGCTTCCAATCCTATTGTCTTCGCCATGAGTAACCCTAATCCGGAAATTGATTACCCCACCGCTATCGCAACCCGGGAGGATCTCATCATGGCAACCGGAAGGAGCGACTATCCCAACCAGATCAACAATGTTCTCGGTTTCCCCTTCATTTTCCGGGGAGCCCTGGATGTTAAAGCAACCGGGATCTCCGAAGGGATGAAGATGGCCGCGAGCCGCGCCCTGGCAGAGCTGGCAAAAGAGCCGGTACCGGAAATTGTAAAAAAGGCGTATGGCGGTACCGATTTTTCCTTTGGTGCAAAGTATATTGTACCAAAGCCCTTCGATCCTCGGGTTATTGAGTATGAAGCTGTGGCGGTTGCTAAAGCCGCATGCGAAGAGGGGCTTGCCCGTCAGCCTATCACCGACTGGGATGGATACAGAAAAGTCCTCGCTGAGAGGATGAAGAAATATTGGGAATAAGGAGTAACAGCATGGCAGAAAAAAAGAAGGTAGGCGTAATTCACACCTTTCTCTATTCGGTTGAAGACTTAAAAGCACTTTTTGCCGAAATCGTCCCGGAAGTGGAGATGGTCAATATCATCGATGACAGCCTCTTGAAAGAGGTGTTGGCCAACGGCTCCCCCACCCCGGCAGTTATTAGAAGGATTTGTAACTATGCCCAGGAGTTGGAAAAATTGGGATGTGACGTGATCCTCAATCAGTGCTCTTCCGTGGGTGAAGCCTCTGAGGTGGCCCAGAAACTTATCTCTATCCCCTATGTGAAGGTGGATGCACCCATGGCCAGAAAAGCAGTAGGAATGGGAAAGAAGGTTGGCGTGGTGGCTACTGCCCACAGCACTCTGGGACCCTCCGCCCGACTGGTAGAAACCATGGCGAAAGAGATGGGAAAAGATACCCAGGTGAACAGGTGCTTCGCCGAAGGGGCATACGACGCCCTCCTTATCGAGAAGGACAAGCCGAAACATGACAAAATTCTCATGGATACCATCGATAAAGCATGCGCAGAAAACGATGTGGTCTGCCTTGCCCAGGGAAGTATGTTCAGTCTTGTAGAGAAGTGCAAGGATAAACCTGTTCCGGTTATCCACAGTTTTAGAAGCGGTGTAGATCAGTTACGCCAGGTTCTAAAGCTTGACTGAACTCAACACAACAGTATAGGCTAATTGATATAATGCTTGCAGGAGGGGAGTTTCACCTCCCCTCCTTTTTTATAAGGATGCGGTAATGGCTGAAAAGAGTGGTAAGCGTGCATCTTCCCGACACGTGGCAAAGCTGGCTGGTGTAAGCCAGGCAACTGTTTCGAGGGTATTCACCCCCGGCATGCGGGTCTCGGATGAAAAGAGGGACCGGGTGATGGAAGCTGCCAGAGAGTTACACTATCAACCAAGTGTTATTGCCAGAAGTCTCATCCAGCAATCAACCAAAATAATCGGTATAGTGATAAAAAACTTCTGGAATGTTTTCTATACCCACGCCCTTGAGCTCTTTACCGAACACCTTCAGAAAGCTGGCTACAGTACCATGCTCTTTAACATCGGCGGTGACCAGGGAGTGGAAGAGACCCTTCCTATTGCCCTACAATATCAGGTTGATGGTTTAATTATAACCTCGGCAACCATCTCAGGTCCCCTGGTGGAGGGCTGCAGCCATTTTGACACTCCCCTCATCCTCTTCAACCGGATAAACGAAACTCCCGGCGCAGAGGTTAATTCGGTGTGCTGCGACAACTTTGAAGCGGGTCAGATTGTCGCAGATTATTTGATAAACAATGGTCATGAAAAGCTAGCTTTTATTGCCGGTGACAGCGCATCTTCAACCAACAGGGACCGGGAGCGGGGATTTATGGAGCGGCTCTCGATTCGGGGACAGAAGCTTTTTGCCAGACAGGAGGGGGTTTTTACCTACCAATCCGGTATCACCGCAGCAAGGAAGCTCCTCTCCCGCTCGGTTCTTCCGGATGGGGTGTTTTGCTCCAACGACGAGATGGCTATTGCGTTTATTGATTGCGCCCGTAACGAGTTTGGTCTCAATATTCCAGAAGATATTTCGGTAATCGGATTTGACGGTATACCGATCAGCGAATGGCCCTTTATTCAACTTAGCACCTTTCAGCAGCCTATTGAAGAGATGGTCGCCATGACGGTTGACCTGCTTTTGACTCAACTGGCCGATCCAAGCCAGACGGTGGCCCACAAGTTTATCAGCGGAACCCTGGTTGAGCGGGATACGGTTAAAAATAGAAGCACCTCATAAGAAGCATACTATCTCATTCGTTGCAGCTCCTTTTTTTGTATCCTGAAGAGGGGAAACGCTTCCAGGTGTCGGATTATCAGATGACTCTTCATTCAGATAGAAGCGGATATGCAGGTTGTCGATGTCTATTATCAAGAGGGAGATAAGCTGAAAGAGAATTGGGTTTTGATCGATATCCCCTGGTGGCAAAAACAACAAGGCCTGGATGTTCTGGACAGGACTACAGGAATCCTCTATCCATAAGGCCTCACGAAAAGGAGCCGGTTCAACGAACCGGCTCCAAGAAGAGGGTATAGGGAAAAAACGCATAGAGCGTTAATCCTTTCGCTATGTTCGATAGGTGGAATTAAAATCCGCCATCACACCTCTGGCAAATTTCCCAAGAGAGACCGTATCAGACATAAGAAGTAGAAAACTGTATCCCCGGTCGTACTTTGTCTTTGCATCCTCCCAGCTTCCAGCGACAGTTGCAAGAAATTTGCCTGATTTTTTCACAGCTGCTTCAACCTGTGCAATGGCTTCTTTCACTTCAGGATGGGAGGGGTCGCCCCGGTGTCCCATGCTCGTGGCGAGATCCATGGGTCCTATAAAAATACCATCCACTCCATCCACCGCAGCAATCGCCTCAACCTTTGAAACCGCTTCAGGAGTTTCAACCGCTGTCATAAGAATAATCTCATCATCCGCTGATGCAAGATAACTTTGGGTATTCTTGCCATATCCCGGAGCCCGGGGGCTCCCCGCGACACCGCGAATCCCCTCTGTGGGATATCGCTTGGCCCGCACCGCATCAGCAGCTTCTTCCGGAGTGTTTACATAAGGGACAAGCACTCCGTAGGTACCGGCATCAAGAATCCGCTTTATCTGAACAAAATCGTTCCAGGGAGCTCTGACGAAGGGAACCGCCGGATTCCCCTTCAGTGCCTGTATTTGGCTTATCAGGGTAAGAATATCCCCCGGGCCATGCTCATGATCGATCATCACCGCATCAAAACCCGCATCGCCCAATATCTCTGCTGTTATATTGCTTCCCGCCTGGGCCCAGGCAGCTGCAACTTTTTCTCCGGAAGCAATAAGCTGCTTAACCCTGTTTTTTCCACTCTGATCCATATTCAACTCCTTGTTTTCCTTTGTTGTTTTTATTTTGTTGGTTTTACTCAATCTAATCTATCCGCTTTAAGGGATAATCTCTGAACTCATGGAGCGCTTCATACATGGCTCGAATGTTTCGGGGTGGTATATCATGTCCCACATTGTGACAGGTGCAGGCGATATAGCCTCCCCCTTTTCCAAGATCACAAATTCGCCGATTAACTTCCTTACGGATCTCCTCAGGACTCATACTAACCAGAACTTTCTGTACATCGATGGCACCATGAAAAGAGATGCGATCTCCAAACTCATCATTCAAAGCCTTGGTATCCTGCAGCTCCTCCACTGAGGTTTGCACCGGATTCAGGATATCCACTCCCATCTCGATCATATCGTTAAGTAGAGGCTTTACTGAGCCATCGGTATGAAAAATCACCTTAATGCCGGGAACAAGTGATTTGATGTGAGCGATAAGCTCCTCTTCCCTCGGTTTGATAAACTCTCTCCACATATCCGGCGACATAAGAAGGGAGTTTTGACTGCCGAAATCATCGGTAAGGTAGATGCACTGAACAAACTCCCCCACCTCTTTCATGTAGTGAACGTACATCTCTTTGTAGGTTTCGGTAACCTTTTTCAAAAGAGCATGGGCGTATTCCGGGTCAAGAACCAGATCCATGAAAAACTGGTCATAGCCTCCAAGTTCCAGAGTGGTCTGAAGCACTCCACCCTTGATCCCGTCTGCTCCAATGATGTAATCAGTTTCTTCATACCACTTTTTTGCCTGTTCCCGCAGGCCAGCGAACATAGCAGGATCGTCCGTTTCAGGCCAGGAATGGTTTTCCAGCCCCTCCATGCCCTTCCCCTTCAGAGGTGATTCATAGAGGGAGTAGTAATCTCCCGAATTGGTGAACCTTGCACCAAAAAGGTTGAGATACTGATCATTATCCAGCTCGGTTATCTGAACCCAATTGGGAACAAGCCACCTGAAATCAATACCCCAGGTTTCAAGAAGATCCTCATCGGTAACAACACATTGACTCATCCGATCCAGAATCTTAAATTGCGATTCCGGTATTTCCGGCAGACCCATCTCTTTTCGAATAGGATTATAGATAAACCGGTGAATACTGCTTACCTGTTTACCATGATCTATCAGCACTCTTTCCGGTTCCTTATGGTTGACTGTTGCTTCAAAAGCTTCGCGTCTGCTTAACATCAATATTTCCCCTTATTTGAACACCATCGTTATTTGAACACCACCGGTTTTATTCCCAGGAGATTACACAACTCAATTAACTCATGTTCATAATAACCGGCCACCCCGGAAATATGGTTTGAACCATACTGAGCCACAAAATCATCCAGATCAAAATCGACCTTGGCAAAAAGGGCAGGCAACTGGTGAGGGCCCCGGGCTTCAATAAACTCATCTATAATCTCCTGGCTGGGTGTTACCGCCTTACAGGGGATAATAGCCATCTCGTAGGCACCATCTTTCCGGTACAACCGGGCAAGCTGCATTGGTCCGGGGGATGCGTTGAAATAGGTAATCCCGGCACCTCCTGGCCGAACCGACTGGCGGATGGTGATCTTTTTCATGTTTTCATCGGGATTATCACTACGGCCTGCATACCAGGCACACATGGCACCACAATTCACACAGTAGATGGTGCTTCGCTCATCATCGATATGGCTTACATCGGCAAAGAAGGTAGGTTTATCCCCGGAAAGGAGTTTGAGCATCTGCTGGGTAAGAGCCCCATCAGCATCAGCCTCACAGGCCATCACAATTGGGTCTTTCTCCCCCTCTTCCCCATCATAATCGTTGGGCAGGAAGGCGGCAGTCATGCACTGAGGTACATAGCTGTTGGAGAGTTCGGGCATGCATTTTACGGCAGTAAAATCGAGACCATGTGCTTTAATCAGGTCCTTGGTAGCCAGATAACAGGCAATCTGAAAATCAAACTTCTCCCGGGTCAATTTTGTATCGTTGTACTGAACTTCTTGTGCATTTTTTTCGATCCACTGCCGCATTTTGTCAATTCGCTGCTGATCCATCGTTTCCGCCAGCCGAATAATTTCTACCTGATCGATATGTTCCGCATCAACACCAAACTGCTTTCTCCACTGCATGGCGTCAAACTGGGAGGTATCTATTCCGATGGAGCGTCCGCCGAAATAGCCTAACACTGATCCTTTCAGACGATGCGATGCTGATGCCGCCCGCAAAAAGGGTAAGGCTTTTTTGGCAATAAGCTCCGGCTGGTAATCCATCCGCAGGGTTTTATGCTCATATCCGATCTGGTCAAGGGAGCCGGAAGCACCTAACAGTCCTACGCAGCCATGGGTACCGGAATCCCGATTACCAAAAACCATAGTGGGCAGATTCATTCTCTGCACTCCATGGACAACCAGATTTGGACTGGTCCAGCAGGGGGTGTGGGCAATAAGAACCTCTGCACCCTTCGCCTTTAATGCATCAATCTGTTCATTGATCATTTCCCTTCCCCGGGCCACCGCATCATGATACAGTAATTCCACTGGCAACTGCTTCAAAGCTGCAAGCAGCTCGGAATGTTTCCTGGTGGTCTTTTCCTTGAAAACCTTTTCCCACTCGTTTTCCCTGTGGTCGCCAAAGGTGATACATGCTACTTTCGGTTCTCTCATACAAGTCCCTCCTGTTGTGCCTTATACTCTTCCAAGAGTGAATATTCTTCGTCGGTGATCGCTGGAGGCGAGAAATACGGCAAGCCTACCGCATTCCCTGGGTGTCCAAACCGCCCCTGGGGCGTTCTGCTTAATATCGTATTCTGCAGCCGCCAGAGGTGGCGTCATTCTTTTGCAAGCCGCCGTAAGAAATCGGCCCGAACATCCCGGGCCGATCCCCAAGATCAAGCGTCAGGACTTATTTAAGCCGCCCTCTCTCATCATGATCCTTGTCATACTGGATGTGAGCAGCCCCCTGATAGCCCACAGGATTTCTGAAACCCAGGGGATTGATGCCGATCTTGTACCGCTTCTTCAGCTCCCCTACAAAATCTGCATAGTATTTCACCACACCCTCGACCAGCTTTTCGCCCTTCTCCAGGGTGGCTTTCTCGGGATTACCAATAACGCCGTTATGCAGATCATCCTTCTCCGGAAGCGCAAAGGTTCCTTCAAAGTGATACATCATACCAGGAAGAGCTTCCTCGCCAGGAGCAATCTTCCATTTGGAATCAACCAAGCCCTGACCGCCACCGGATTCAGCAAGATCCATCTTGATCCACTGGGGATAGAGGTAAAGGCCAACCGAAGTTTCCGCCTCATCAGCGTGCCACATATAATCTTCCAAAACGTTCTTATTGTCTCTGAGAAAATCATACCAGGTGGAGCTGATAGTAAAATATCCTTCAATACCAAGCTTATGGACCGCTACTATGGTAGAAGATACCTGTCCATGGGCGGATATGATCAAAAATTTGTTATAACCGCTTACCGCTGCTCCCCTAACAATATCCATAAGTAAATTGATGTGAGTTTCATAGGTTAAGGGAATAGTTCCAGGCATTCCCCAGTGATGATGGGGATGGCTTCCGTACATCGGGCAGGGAAGCAGCATTGCACCGGTCTTTGCAGCAACTTTTTCCGCAATCCCGAGGGCATTAAAGGTGTCCATCCCACAAGGGGCATGGCCTCCATGCTGCTCAATTGCACCTATAGGAAGAATTGCTATATCACAAACTTCCTCTGCATATCTCGTATTGACATGCGCACTGTTCTCATGAAACCAGACAGAATCTCTTTTATCCAACTTAAACTCTTTTTGTACCTTCATCTTTAGTACCTCTCCTCTGATTTTTTCCGCACTATTTATGCGGTTCGTTCGCTTATGGGTTTGACCCCCATATCCGTCGCCAATTCATCCAGATCACTCACCAATTGGGAAGGAAAAGGAAGACCCTCTTTGATCCGTTTTTGCTCTGTTTTGTACTCTAATTCGCCCGGAATCAGCTGGCTTGTTTCAGGATCGACCATCGGGGTATCTTTAATCATTCCAGCCCAATCTTTCATCCGCTTGATAAACACTTCCTTTTCCATAAAAATGGTGGGATCTATGGCAAAAAAGAAGTGGCTGGTTAAACTGGGATCATCGGAATGGGCGTACATACTTTTCAAGTCCTGTAGATAGGCACCGCCGGAGAGAACCCCGGTAATGATATCAACAAAAAGAGAGAGTCCAAATCCTTTGTGCAGCCCCACCGGCAAAAGAAAGCCTTTAAAGCCTTCATCCGGATCATCAGTTTCCAGCCCCTCGCTGGTAACTGCCCAATCTTTGGGAATCTTCTCCCCCTTTTTACTGGCCAGTAGAAGCTTTCCTCCGGCAACGGCACTGAGGGATATATCAAGAGAAAAGGGGTATTCCCCTCCAATGGGAGCAGCCATGGCTATTGGATTGTTTCCAGTAGAAGGCTTTTTATTCCCTTTCATGCCAATATTGGGTTTCACATTGGTTGTTGCAAAACCGATCATCCCTTCTTCGGCAGCCATTCGAGCATACAAGGCAGCTGCCCCAAAGTGATTAGAGCGATCCACAACGACTGCACCCATACCATACTGCTTTGCTTTTGCGATAGCCTTCTCCATACCAGCCTTTCCTACGATATAGCCGATACCATCATCCCCATTGAGCAATTCTATCGCCTTATCATTGCCCTTAAGGGATTGTATCTCTGGTCTTGGATTAATTGCACCTTTGCGGACCCGGTTCACATAGACGCTGGTACGCAGCACACCATGACTATCTACGCCCCACAAATTGGTTTTTACCACACAGGATGCGCAAACATCAGCGTCATCCCTGCTCATACCAGCCTTTTCATATAGGTCAGAAAGGAATCCTTTCACCAATGGTACCGGAAAGTATCTTTCTTTCTCCGCCATAATTCACTCCTCATTTATATACGTACGCTTTATGAATACGTATACATATTGTAGTCCCCCCTTATAGGATTGTCAAGCAGCAAAATCTCTTTCATTACAAGTTCTTTATAGTTTTGTTTTTGTTTAGGTCATTAACCATACCGGTATTGACATCCTTTCAATCGTTCCTATGAGAGCGCCGCCATGTTTTTTAGAAAAAAAAGTCGATTAGATAATATCTAATCGACTCTAACCATACCATTCTCAACATGCAAACATTTCCAAACTGACAGTTAATGCTGTTGCATAAGCCTGCCATGATTAATCTTCTTTTTCATTTACCGTTTCACTTACCGTCTCATCTTTTGCTTCTGCTTCACTTTCCTTTTTTGGCTTACGTTCTTTTTTCGGTTCACTTTCTTCAGTATCAGCAACATCTTGAGCCTTTGGCTTTTCAGCTTTTATTTCAGCTTTTACTTTATCTTTGCTCGCTTTATCTTTCTCTTGCTTCTCTTTACTCTTTTTTGATTTTGAAGCCTTCTTCTCTTCTTCCTTCTTCTCTACCAGCTCAAAAATGACCATCTGCGCAGCATCACCCTTCCGTTGTCCAATCTTCAATATTCTGGTATAGCCTCCAGCCCGTTTAGTAAACCTGGGACCAATCTCCATGAAGAGTTTTGCAAGGATCTCTTTATCCTTAATATCTTTTCCAATGATCCTTCTGTTGTGAACCGAATCCACCTTGGCCCGGGTGATCATCTTTTCAACGGTTCGCCTGACCGCCAGAGCTTTTGCTTTGGTGGTTGTGATCCGTTCATGGCGCAACAAAGAAGTTGCCATATTTCTGTGTAAAGAGAGCCTATGTGCACTCTTTCTTCCTAACCTATTAAAACCGACTCTATGCCTCATCTTCTTCTTCCTTGTTAATCGGTAATTTAGTGGAAGTTTTCAACACACTGTAATCAGTCATGCCCAAACTAAGATTCCACTCTTTCAATTTCTCTTTAATTTCCTGAAGGCTTTTCTTCCCAAAGTTTCTTGTCTTTGCAATCTCATCTTCTGTCTTTCTTGTCAAATCGCCAATTGACCGGATATTTGCACTTTTCAGACAATTGAAAGAACGTACTGATAACTCGAGTTCTTCCACTGGAGTCTCGAGAACCATTCGAACCCTCTCTTCCTCTTCATCAATATCATCATCTCCGCCAATTGCATCTTCATCAAAATTAATAAAAATTGTGAAATGATCCTTGGCGATTTTGGCAGCTTCAGCCAAGGCATTTTCCGGGGAGACAGTACCATTGGTGTGGATCTCAAGAGAAAGTTTATCATAGTCATTTCTCTGACCCACCCGGGTATTCTCGATTGCATAAGTAACCCGGGTTACGGGACTAAATACAGCATCGATAGGTATAGTTCCTATCTCTTCAATGTATTTCTCATTTACCTCTGAAGGTACATATCCCCTGCCCAAATCGATCTGAAATTCCAAATCAAAGTTAGCCTTATCCATCATGGTAAGTATTTTCAGATCTTTATTGAGAACCTCAACATCATTATCTTTTTCAAGGCTTTCTCCGGTTAGATCTCCGGGGCCCTTGCACTCAATGAGCAGGGTTTTTTGCTCTACGTCATCAGGTAGTTTAATCTGAAGTAGTTTAAGATTTGCGATTATCTCCTGCGTATCCTCTACTACTTCGGGTACCATCTCATATTCACTGGAAACCATGTGCGGAGTACCCTCTTCGTTATAACAGGTAATTTTGACGGCTGAAACCGCATACCCCTGTATAGAAGAGAGCAAAATCCTGCGTAGTGTATTCCCTATCGTGGTACCAAAACCCCTTTCAAATGGATAGGCAAGAAACCTTCCGTAATCTGCCTTTATCTCACTATGCTCGAAGGTGATTCCTCGAGGTTTTTTGAATCCCTTTAACAGATTCTTCCGCGCCATGGATACTCCTATCTTGAATAAAGCTCAACAATGAGCTGTTCGTTTACATCCCCGAGATCGGTAACATCGTTTCTTCCCGGAATTGCACTTAAAGACCCCTTCATACCGTCCGGATCAAGGCTTAACCAAGGCATTACACCACTTTTGGTAAACTCTTTTAAAGAGTCTTTTATTACTACCATTTTCTTACTAGATTCCCGAACTTCAACAACATCATGTAATTTAATGATGTAGGAAGGTATTGTAACCCGCTTCCCATTAACCAGTATGTGGCCATGGGAAACAAACTGCCTTGCCTGCTTTCTGCTTCCCGCAAACCTGAGCCGGTATACAACATTATCCAGCCTTCTCTCCAACAGAACAATGAGGTTTTCACCAGTCTTACCTCTCAGCCTGTCAGCTTCATTAAAGGTAAGCTTGAACTGTTTCTCCAGAAGACCATACATCCTTCTCAATTTCTGCTTTTCCCGCAACTGGATTCCATAGTCAGACATTTTTCTGGCTCGAAAACGCGGACCCTTTCCAGGAGGGTTTTTCTTCTTAGAGATAGGGCATTTGCCAGTGTGACAACGCTCACCTTTGAGAAACAACTTTGTTTTTTCCGCCCTGCAAAGTCTGCACTGTGGGCCAATATATCTTGCCATAATCTCTTAACCTCTTATACTCTTCTGCTCTTTCGAGGACGACACCCATTATGGGGAATTGGAGTGACATCTTTGATACTTCTTACCGAAAGCCCCAGATTCCCTAAGGATCTTATTGCCGATTCACGACCAACTCCTGGCCCTTTCACGAATACATTCACCTCTCTCAGACCAAAATCCATCGCCTTCTTGGCTGCGGTCTCTGCAGTAGTCTGGGCGGCATAAGGGGTAGACTTTTTGGCTCCCCGAAAACCCAATCCACCAGCGCTAGCCCAGGAAACGGTATTTCCTTTAAGATCGGTAATGGTTACAATCGTATTATTGAAGGTAGCCTGAATATAGACATTTCCTTCATATACATTCTTTTTCGTTCTTTTCTTAGTACTTGCTTTCGCCACGTTACTCTATCCTCCGAACTGATTACTTCTTCTTGTTCGCAACAGTCTTTTTCTTTCCCTTACGGGTTCGCGCATTGGTTTTTGTCCGCTGACCCCGTACAGGAAGTCCTCTTCTATGCCGTAATCCGCGGTAACATCCAATGTCCATTAGACGTTTGATATTAAGAGCAACCTGGGTTCTTAATCGACCTTCTACAGTATAGTCGTTATCAATCAGGTTTCTCAGCTTATTAACATCTTCAGCGGTCAGATCGTTCATCTTCTTTTCCGGATCAATACCTGCCTTCAGGCAAATATTAACAGCCGAACTTCTTCCGATACCGTAAATGTAGGTGAGTGCAATCTTTGTTGCTTTATTCGGTAAGTCTATACCTGCAATTCGTGCCATCTAGGTTCTTTCCTCCTACCTTTGCCGCTGTTTATGCTTGGGATTGTCACAGATAACTCTAACCACCCCATTTCTTCGAATGATTTTGCATTTATCACAAATTGGTTTAACACTTGCTCTAACCTTCATCTCTTTCCCCTTTATAGGTTTCTCGACTTGATCTTTCCCTTCTTTACCAGGCCTTCATGGTGATGCATACGTAAATGTCCCTCAATCTGTGACATGGTATCGAGATCGACACCAACCATGATGAGTAACGACGTACCGCCCATCAGCATAGCAACTTCCATAGGAAAGTTAAAGAGTCCCTGAATGATTGTCGGGATCACTGCAATAAACGCCAGAAACATGGCTCCAGGCAGTACAATCCTGTTCAGAATAGTAGAAAGATATTCTTCCATTTTTTCAGAGCGGATGCCCGGAATCGAACCACCGTTTTCTCTGATTTGCTTGGCTATCTCCATAGGATTCAGGGTTACCTGAGTATAGAAATAGGCAAAAAAGATAATAAGCAGGGTGTAGATTATAATGTAGGGGGCACCCTGGGGTCTCAACCAGTGGGAAAAGCGGGCCAACCACCTTACCTCCGGGCCAAGACTGCCTGCAATCTGTAAGGGGAATGTCATTACAGAGGAGGCAAAGATTACCGGGATTACTCCCGATGGATTTATTTTAAAGGGGATATAGGTGCTCTGTGCGCCATACATCTTCCTCCCGATTACACGTTTGGCATAATTGACCGGTATCTTCCGCTGTCCCTGCTGCTCATAGATAACCAGTGCCACAACCACGACAAACATGGCCACCACAATGATAATAAAGACAGGGTTCAACTCTCCGGTCTGCACCATCCGGAAAAGAGTAATCATCGCCTCAGGCATTCGAGCTACGATTCCAGCGAAAATAAGGAGAGAAATACCGTTACCTATTCCGCGCTGGGTTATCTGATCACCAATCCACATCAAGAAGACAGTCCCGGTGGTAACCGTCAACATCGCTATGATGGTATACTGCAATTTGGGCATAGTTATAGCATCAGGAATAGAATCCGCATACACCGTCACCACGTACGATTGGATAATACAAACCAGGACAGTTCCATATCTGGTATAGCGATTTATCTTCTTCCTTCCACCCTCTTCTTCAGAAATCTTCTTCAATGCGGGGAATACCAGAAGAAGAAGCTGCATGATAATCTGCGCTGAAATATAGGGCATAATACCTAACATGAAGATGGAGAAGTTTGAGAATGCTCCCCCTGCAAAGAAGTCGATATACTCGGTGATACCGATAGCTCCGCTTCCTTGCTGGGACATAAAGTAAAGCTTGAGGGCGTTAACATTTATTCCCGGTATCGGTATCGTCGCTCCTAAACGGAAAACTATCAGCATTCCAACCGTAAAGATTATCCGTTCCCTGAGATCTTTAATACGAAATACATCAAAAAGGGCGTTACTTGCCATCGTTACCTTCTTCGATTTTTTCAATTTTTCCGCCAGCTTTCTCGATTTTTTCTTTTGCGCCAGCAGATACCATATCGACCTTTACTGTAAGCTTCTTACCAATGTCACCGCTCCCAAGAAGTTTGACCCGAGTAACACTCTTTTTCACCAACTTCTTCTCCTGAAGAGCTTGAAGATTAACAGTATCACCATCAGAAAATTTACCCTCCAGATCCTTGATGTTAAGAATCTGATACTCTTCTCGAAAATCGGCATTAGAGAAGCCACGACGAGCAATCCGTCTGTAAAGGGGCATCTGCCCACCCTCAAAACCGAGACGTACGCCACCGCCGGACCGGGCATTCTGGCCATTTCTACCTCTACCAGAATAACCGCCTCTACCGCTGCCGCTTCCCCGTCCTGCTATTCGCTTTTTCTTATTTGCCCCCGCAGGTGCTTTAAGATTTTGCATGGTCTTACAACTCCTCAACAACAACTAGGTGCGAAACAGCGTGGATCATGCCCTCAATGGAGGGATTCTTCTCCTGCTCTACACTGCTTCCTATCTTTCCAAGTCCCAAAGCTTTTACGGTCCTTCGCTGCTGTGGTTTTCGACCAATCAAGCTTTTCTTCAATGTTATTCTGACCTTGCTGGATTTCTTTTTGGCCATTTTTATCCCCACATCTCATTCAACGATTTTCCACGGTTTACGGCAATCTTTTTTGCATCCAGAATATTGTCAAAACCGGCAAAAACTGCCTTTACAATATTCATGGTATTTTTTGACCCTAAGGATTTACTCAGAATATCATGAACACCACAGGCATCCATAACAGCACGGACCGGTCCACCGGCGATAACTCCTGTTCCAGGAGCAGCAGGTTTAAGCAATACATTGGCACTCTTATAATTACCAAGCACCTCATGAGGTATAGTGGCTCGTTTCATAGGCACCTGTACCATATTCTGCTTCGCCTTCTCCATACCCTTTCTTATTGCCTCAGCCACATCATTTGCCTTTCCGAAGCCGTAACCAACCTTGCCGTTCTGGTCTCCCACTACGGTTAACGCTGAGAAAGAGAATCGTCTTCCTCCTTTAACCACCTTGGCGACCCGGTTAAGCTTTATCAATTTCTCTACGTATTCGTTGTTTTCTCTGTTGCCTCTTTCCACTGTATCCCCCTAGAACTGCATTCCGGCTTTTCTTGCACCGTCGGCAATACTTTTCACTACTCCGTGATAGAGATAGCCGTTCCTGTCGAATACAGCCTTCTCGATATGTTTTTTCTTCAAGCGAGCACCGATTTCCTGACCAAGCTTTTCACCACTTTCCACATTAACTTTCAGCCCTTTAAAATCAGCTTCCATGGTACTAACAGTAGCCAATGTGTTGCCGGCATTGTCATCGATAGCCTGAATATAAATATTCCTGTTGCTTCGATAGACTGAGAGTCTTGGCTGCTCGGATGAACCGTGCAATTTTTTCCGGATATGCCGTTTTCTCTTTATCCATCTTCGGTGTTTATCAGACAGCTTTTTTAAGTCTTTCATTACCCTACTCCCGCACCTTACTTGACACCGGATTTACCGATTTTTCTTCGAATGTTCTCATCCTCATATTTAACACCCTTACCTTTATAGGGTTCCGGGGGCCGGATGGAACGAATCTCCGCACAGGCTTGTCCTACCATTGCTTTGCTGATCCCGCTAACGGTTATCTTGTTTTGTCCTTCCACTGCAACGGTCAATCCATCTTCGATCTGATATTCTATCTGCGTGGAAAAACCAAGATTCAACAGCAAGAGATTTCCGTTGACCTCTGCACGATATCCCACTCCATTGATAATAAGTGATCTTTGAAATCCCGTGGAAACTCCAATCACCATATTATTAATCAATTGCCTATACAAACCATGAAACGCTCTGGCCTGCTTGCTATCGCTTCCTCGGCTTACCGTTATTAGATTCTCTTCCACAGATACACTGATTTCAGGCTGAATCGCTTGTTTAAGCTCTCCCTTAGGTCCCTTGACCTTTACCAGTCCATCTGAGGTTTCTACAGTCACACCTTGAGGTATCGCTACAGGAAGTTTTCCTATTCGTGACATAACAGCAACTCCTTACCAGACAGAACAGATGAGCTCTCCACCCACCTTCTGTTCCGCTGCCTTTTTTCCGGTGATTACTCCAGCGGAAGTGGAAACAATCATAATACCATGACCGTTAAACACCCTGGGCATATCCCGGTAACCGGTATAAACTCTTCTTCCCGGTTTTGATATCTTCTCAATCCCGTGAATTACCGATCTCTCATCATCAGAATATTTGAGAAAAATCCTGATATAGTTAACACCATCAACAGATGTCTTCTTAAAGTTTTTGATGTAGCCTTCATTCTTGAGAATTTTTACAACCTCAAGTTTCTGCTTGGAAGTTGATACATCAACCTTCTCATGACCGGCTCTGCCGGCATTTCGCATTTTAGTAAGCATATCAGCTACTGGATCCGATACAGCCATTCCACTCTCCTACCAGCTTGATTTTGTAACGCCGGGGATTTTCCCCTCGCTGGCCAGTTTCCTAAAGCACACCCTGCACATCTGGAACTTCCTCATATATCCTCTGGGGCGACCACATATCCTGCATCTGTTAACCTTTCTGGTCATAAACTTAGGCTTACGCTGCGCCTTGATAATCATTGATTTCTTGGCCATTCTCAGTCCCCTATTTCTTCCTGAAGGGCATGCCAAGTTTCTTTAACAACTCTCTGGCTTCCCCATCAGTTTTTGCAGTGGTTACAACAGCAACATTTAATCCGCTCACCTGTTCGATCGTATCGTAATCGATCTCCGGAAAAATGATCTGTTCCTCAATTCCAAGTGCGTAATTTCCGTGTCCATCAAAAGCATTTGGATTGATACCACGAAAATCCTTAACACGAGGAAGTGCTATATTAACAAGCCGGTCAAGGAATTCCCACATCATATTACCGCGCAGGGTAACCTTTGTACCAATCTCCACTCCCTGCCGAAGCTTGAAATTAGAAATTGACTTCTTAGCCTTTGTCCGAATAGCGTGCTGCCCGGTAATTTGTTCAATCTCTTTTACAGCGGACTCGAGAAGTTTCTTATTGTTTATGGCTTCTCCAACCCCCATGCTGACAGAAATCTTTTCCATCCTTGGTATCTGTTGAACCGATTTGTATCCAAACTCGTCGAACAGTTCCCGTTCAATTTTTTCTTTGTAGAGCTTTTTCAACCTTGGTACATACTGTTCCATCAGACTGCCTCTCCGCTTTTCCGGGAAATACGAACCTTTTTTCCATCCTCAACTTTGAAAGCGAGACGAGTAGGCTTCCCACCCTTCCCAACAAAAGCAAGGTTAGAGAGATGGATCGGAGCTTCAATATCAATAATCCCGCCCTTTTCCTGCTGACTCTTAGGACGTACCGCCTTTTTAACCATATTAAGACCCTGCACAATCGCCCTGCCTTTATCATGATCAATCTTCAAGATTCGCCCTGTTTTACCTTTTTCACGGCCGGTAAGCACCTTAACCGTATCATCTTTCCTCAGTTTCGTTTTCATCTTTTCCATAAGCGACTCCTAAAGCACCTCAGGAGCAAGGGACACAATCTTCATGTATCCATACTCCCGAAGCTCCCTTGCGACGGGCCCGAAAATTCGCTTCCCCCTGGGATTCAGGTTAACATCGATAACCACACAAGCATTATCATCAAACCTGATATAGGTTCCATCAGGGCGGCGATACTCTTTACGGGTCCGAACAATAACAGCTTTCAGCACCTCTCCCTTTTTAATGCTCCCATTGGGAAGTGCATCTTTAACAGCCACAACAATAACGTCACCTACACTTGCGGTCTTCCGCTTGGAACCGCCAAGAACCTTGATGCACTGTACACGTTTTGCACCACTGTTGTCGGCAACGTTCAGGTTTGTCTGCATTTGAATCATATTAGCATCTCCTCCCTCACGTCTTACTTGGCGCGTTCAACAATTTCGGTCAATCGCCAGCACTTATCCTTACTTATCGGTCGGCACTCGACTACGCGTACAGTATCACCAATTCCGGCTTCGTTCCGCTCATCATGGGCTTTCACCTTTTTGGACCGGTTCACATATTTTTTATATAAACCGTGAAGTGCTCTCTCTTTAATAGCAACAACAATGGTTTTTTCCATCTTATCGCTAACTACCGTACCGGTATATGCCTTCTTATAGCTTTTCATATCTGCAGGTTTTGCTTCCACAACTATGACTCCTTCCTCATTCCAAGAGCGTACTCATGAATTATTGTATTGAGCCTCGCAAGCCCTCGCCTGACTGTTCTTACCTCAAGGCGATTTTCCACATGGCCCATCACTTTATTTACCCGCAGATCAAGATACCTCTTTCGAAGATCTTCCCTCTTTTCAACCATCTCCTGATAAGAGAGGTCGTTAAATGTATCTTTCATACGCTACTCCAGATCCCGTCTAACCACAAATTTGGTTTTAATAGGAAGCTTACTACCCGCAAGGGTCATGGCAGAGCGAGCCAGTTCTTCAGTCACTCCTGACATCTCAAACATAATTGCTCCCTGCTTAACTACAGCAACCCAACCTTCGGGGTTGCCCTTACCTTTTCCCTGCCTGGTCTCCGCTGGCTTCTTTGTATAAGGCATATCGGGGAAGATCCGGATCCACACCTTTCCACCCCTTTTAACATGACGGGTCATTGCTATACGAGCAGCCTCAATTTGCCGGTTGGATATCCACTTAGGCTCCATCGCCATCAACCCAAAATCACCAAAGGATATGGTCGTTCCCCTTCTGGCTACCCCGTCTGTTTTACCCCTTTGCCTTTTTCTATGTTTTACTCTCTTCGGACTAAGCATAGCTGTTAACTCCTCGCCCCCGCCGGTTTTTCTCTCATTTTCCTTACCAGCAGTCCCGCATCTTCCTTCTGATCTCGCTCAAACACTTCTCCGTTAAAGGTCCACACTTTTACACCAATAACGCCAAAGGTAGTTTGGGCTTCCGCAAAGCCGTAATCAATATCGGCCCGAAGGGTATGAAGAGGAATACGACCTTCCCGGTGCCAGGCAACTCGACTCATCTCGGCTCCACCGAGGCGTCCGGAAATTCTAATCTTTACACCCTGTACACCGGCCTGCATCGCTTTGCTTACGGTCATTTTAAGGGTACGCCTGAAAGCTCCCCGCATCTTCAACTGCCGCGCAACGTTCTCAGCTATGATCTGAGCATCCGCTTCCGGCCGCTTTACCTCTTTAATCTTGATCTGAATCTTTTTCTTCGCAATTTTCTGAAGACGATTCCCGATCTTCTCAATATTACTGCCCTTTGCACCAATAATGATGCCCGGCCTGCTGGTTTTAACCACGATGGTTATTCTCTGGGGATGGCGGATAATCTCTATATCGGATATATCTGCACCCTGTGTTTCAGGACAGGTCTCGAGCGCCTTACGAAGCGCCAGGTCCTCATGTAAGGTATCGGCGTACTCCCTGGGATCAACATACCACTTCGATTTCCAGGTCTTGTTTATACCAAGACGCATTCCGATCGGATTGACTTTCTGACCCATCTAATCCCCCATCCTTGCAATTTCATCTACTACAACAGAAATATGACTTAGCCGTTTCAGAAGAATATCTCTTCTTCCTCTACTCCGGGGCCACACTCGCTTATAACGGGGCCCTTCATTTACCTGTAGTTCCTTTACATAGAGCATCTCTTCATCAAGTTGCCGGTTTTGTGAAAGTGCGTTAGCCGCAGCAGACATGATCACTTTCCGAATAAACACGGCACCCTTATTAGGGAGACTCTCAAGAATTGCCACTGCTTCAACATAAGGCTTCATCCGCACGTTATCAGCTATAGGCCGAAGCTTACTGGGCGAAACCATTAGATGCTTTGCATGGGCCTGATATCCCTTTTTTGCTTCCATCTCCATCACCTATCTCTTGATTACCTTTTTATCAGAACCTGCATGGCCCCGGTAAAATCTGGTTGGTGAAAACTCTCCCAGCTTGTGACCAACAAGGTTTTCGGTTACATATACCGGAACCCATGTCTTCCCGTTATAGACAGATATGGTAAAACCTACCATCTCAGGAATAATGGTGGAGCACCGGGAGTAAGTCTTGATCATCTTCTTATCTCCGGCCTTACCGGCTTCAACGATCCGTTTATACAGCTTCTTCTCGATGAAGGGTCCTTTTTTGATCGATCTGGACACTACTCAACTCCTACTTACGTCTCTTGACGATAAACTTACTTGAAGATTTACTCTTCTTCCGTGTTTTATAACCCTTAGTGGGCATACCCCAGGGAGAGACGGGATGACGACCACCAGAGGTCTTTCCTTCTCCACCACCATGGGGATGGTCGACAGGATTCATAACCACACCACGAACCTTGGGCCTGCGGCCTAACCATCGGGACCTACCGGCCTTTCCGATGCTTACATTCATATGGTCTTCATTTCCTACAACACCAATGGTTGCAAAACACTTACCAAAAACCATCCTCATTTCGCCGGAAGGAAGCTTCACCGTAGCGTAATCTCCTTCCTTCGCAAGGACGGTAGCGCCGGTTCCAGCGGAGCGCACCATTTGCCCCCCCCTTCCCTGCTGCAGTTCAACATTGTGTACCGGCATACCAAGAGGTATTCTCTCCAAAGGAAGAGCATTACCGATCTGAAGAGGAGCGTTTTCACCACTCTGCACGGTATCGCCCACACTCAGCCCCTTGGGTGAAAGGATGTACCGCTTTTCTCCATCAGCATAAAACACCAGTGCAATATTTGCGGAACGGTTTGGATCGTACTCAACAGACTTAACCGTTCCAGGCACACCGTACTTATCTCTCTTGAAGTCTACACTTCTATAAAGCCGTTTATGTCTACCTCCGCGGCGGCGCACACTGATACGTCCGCCTGCACCCCTCCCGGCTTTAAAAGGAAGGCCTTTTGTAAGTCCCTTCTCTCGGGGTCTATCTTCAAGCCCCTCAAAAGAGAGGCTTGTTGTATACCTGAGACTTGGAGTTCTCGGTTTATAACTCTTCAGTGCCATACTCTCTGCGCCCCTTAAACACCTTCAATCTGTTCGATTGTCTCACCGGCCTTAAGCGTTACCACAGCCTTTTTCCAGGGAGTCGTAGCTCCCTTTCGCATACCAGCTTTTGTTCGGGTGGTTTTTGGCTTGGCCTTTACATTGATAACATTACAGTCAACTGCATGAACCTTAAACAACTCACCTACTGCTCTCTCAATCTGAATCTTATTGGCTCTGGAACTTACCTTAAAAACATACTTTTTCTGCTCGCCTTCACGCATCGCATTTGTTTTCTCGGTAAGGACCGGTTCTATGATTATTTGATCAGCTCTCATCCCGGGCTCCCCTATTCCTTGTCACCGTAAAAGGTGTTCAGATTCCCAGCCGCAGTTTCAAGCAGCACAATTTGTTTCCCGTAAAAAAGTTCCCGAACGCTCATCCTGTTGTAGCTGAGAAATCTTACCCACGGTATATTCTTCCCTGCCCGTCGTAAAAGCGTATCATCATCCTTTAATACAATAACTGTTCGTTCCTCAGGAACAAGGTTTTTTAAAATTACCGACAGATCCTTTGTTTTTCCAGAATCAACAGTAAAATCTTCAACCACCTTGATGGCATCTTCCTTGGCTTTCATGGAAAGAACCGACTTCATTGCCAACCGTTTCATCTTTTTGGGGAGCTTAAAACTGTAATCCCTGGGCTTGGGTCCAAAAATGGTTCCTCCACCAACCCAGACTGGAGACTTTTTATCACCCGATCTTGCATGACCGGTCCCTTTCTGCCTCCAGGGCTTTGCAGTACTACCCCTCACCTCACCGCGGGTTTTGGTTGATGCAGTCCCCACACGACGATTGGCAAGCTCATTATTTACTGCGTAGTAGATTGCACCATCGCTGACCTCTCGATTAAACACTGAATCTTCGAGGGCAATAGTGCGAACCTCTTCGCCTTTTACTGAAAAGACCTTTGCTTCCATCGTTCGCCTCTATCTCTTCTTTGCTTTCTTAACAAGAACAGTGCTCTGCCGGGGTCCCGGGATTGCTCCCTTCACCAGGAGCACCTGTTTCTCTTCATCAACCTTCATCACCCGAAGGTTCTGAACCGTAGTTTTCTCGGCACCCATTCTACCAGGCATCTTCTGACCCTTGAACACCTTTGAGGGAGTTGCAGCCATACCGGTACCACCAAGCCCACGATGGAACTTGGAACCATGAGTAGCTCGACCACCGCTGAAACCGTGACGCTTCATTGCACCCTGGAAGCCTTTCCCCTTGGAAGTGCCTTCCACATCCACAAAGGATATCTCTTTGAACAGACCAACTCCAAGACTATCGCCTACTGCGCAATCAGCCTCAAAGTCCCGCATTTCAACAAGGTATCTTTTTGGATCAATACCTTCGGAAAACTGTCCAGCATAGGGCTTCGTGACGTGCTTCGCTTTTTTATCACCAGCTCCTATCACCATTGCCGTATAGCCGTTCTTTTCCGAGTTTTTCTCACCGATAACGACGTTATCTTCTATTTTGATGACGGTTACAGGGGTTAAAATACCCCGTTCGTCAAAAACCTGTGTCATTCCGACTTTCTTGCCGATAAGCCCTAACATGTCATACCTCGACTGTAGATTTCTTCTAACCCTTACTGCTTAATCTCCACATCGACTCCAGCAGGAAGCTCAAGCTTCATTAGGGCATCCATCACTTTCGATGTAGGATCTAGAATATCAATAAGCCGCTTATGCGTCCTCATTTCAAATTGTTCCCGCGCCTTCTTGTTTACATGCGGTGACCGCAAGACAGTAAACTTATTGATTCTCGTAGGCAAGGGTACTGGACCCGCTACCTTGGCTCCTGCTTTGGCAACAGTTTGCACAATAGCTCGTGAACTCTGATCAATCAGTTCTATGTCAAAACCTCTAAGGCGCACGCGGATTCTATCCTTGGCCATTCTTCCTCCTGAAAAACCACCCCCTCAATCTGATAGAAAAGAGGGGGCAGCATACAAATCCTTTTATTCGATGATCTCGATTACCTGTCCACTGGCCACAGTGCGTCCACCTTCACGAATCGCGAAGCGAAGCCCCTTCTCCATGGCAATGGGGTGAATAAGCTCAATATCAATTTCCGTGTTGTCACCGGGCATCACCATCTGTTTATCTTCAGGAAGTGTAACAGTACCAGTAATATCAGTGGTCCGAAAATAGAACTGAGGCCTGTAACCGCTGAAGAAAGGCGAGTGACGACCACCCTCCTCTTTGCTCAGCACGTAAAGAGCTCCCTTAAACTTCATGTGAGGATTGATGGATCCGGGTTTTGCAAGCACCTGGCCGCGCACCACCTCTTTCTTGTCAACGCCCCGAAGAAGAGCACCAACATTGTCTCCAGCCTGTCCTTCATCAAGAAGCTTGTTAAACATCTCTACACCTGTACAGGTAGTTTTCTTGGTGTCACGGATACCAACGATCTCGATCTCATCACCAACGTGGACCACTCCCCGTTCAATACGACCGGTAACTACGGTACCACGGCCCTGAATGGAGAAGATATCCTCGATAGGCATAAGGAACTCCTTATCCACCGCACGCTCTGGGAGGGGAAAGTATGTATCCATTGCATCAAGAAGCTCGCCAATGCATTTGGTCTTCTCAGCATCATCAATATTTTCCATCGCTTCAAAGGCAGAGCCTTTGATTATTGGAATATCATCACCTGGGAAATCGTACTCTTTCAGAAGATCTCGCATCTCCTCTTCAACAAGCTCGATGAGATCAGGATCGTCCACCTGGTCAGTTTTGTTAACAAAAACAATAAGAGCAGGTACACCAACCTGACGGGCAAGCAGGATATGCTCTTTGGTCTGCGCCATAGCTCCATCAGTGGCAGCAACTACGATAACAGCTCCATCCATCTGGGCGGCACCGGTAATCATGTTTTTGATGTAGTCGGCGTGTCCCGGACAGTCAACGTGGGCATAGTGCCGGTTATCTGTCTGATACTCGATATGCCGGGTGTTAATGGTGATACCACGCTGCTTCTCTTCAGGAGCATTGTCGATATCTTCATAACTCATGATCTTGTCACCAGACATCTTGGCGCAATACATTGAGATAGCCGCAGTAAGCGTGGTTTTTCCATGGTCTACATGACCAATGGTACCAACGTTAATATGTGGCTTGTTTCTCTGAAATTTTTCTTTAGCCATCCGTTCCTCCTTGTGTCGTCGACACAAATAATTTAAATATGTATAGCTCCATTTACATGGAAGCCAAAATGAGACCGATCGCAGATTTACCTGCATATTACCGAAAGAGTAAATAAAGGAAGGATTCCAGAGGTCGGTTCGGTCGATCCAGCCGTCCGACGTGGCTGCTTGGTTCGCTACAGCGTCTGGAACCACCTTATCATCCTCAGTTGGACGATCGGTTTGGCTCACACAAGCCTTTATATGTATGTTGAGGCGATCATACAGTAAACCGCCCCTTTTAGTCAAGCACCTCTTTTAAAAAAGAGGTGCCCTTATGTTACCATCGGTAATGAGAAAAGGCTTTGTTTGCCTCCGCCATCCGGTGGGTATCTTCTTTTTTCTTGAAAGCAGTTCCGGTGGAGTTAAAAGCGTCAAGCAATTCAGCTGAAAGCTTCTCACTCATGGAACGGCCACTCCGTGACCTGGCAGCCTGAATAATCCAGCGCATAGCGAGGGCATCCCTGCGCTTATCACGGATTTCAACCGGAACCTGATAGGTTGAACCACCTACACGGCGGCTCTTAACCTCCACCACAGGCCGAACGTTGTCCATGGCCTTCTGGAAAACCGCCACCGGCTCTTCACTCGCCTTCTGCCCAACCTGCTCCAGTGCAGAGTACATGATATTGGTAGCTACCGACTTCTTACCGCCGAGCATCATTCGCACAATGAACTTGCTGATCATCTTACTGCCGTACCGGCTATCGGGAAGAATATCCCGCTCTTTTGCAACCCTTCTTCTGGACATCGCTATTCCCCCTTAAGCCTTAGGCCGTTTGGCGCCATATTTTGAACGGCCCTGACGGCGGTCATCCACGCCCAGGGTATCCTTGGCTCCACGGACAATATGATAGCGAACACCGGGCAGATCCTTGACCCTTCCGCCCCGGATCAGCACAACCGAGTGCTCCTGAAGATTGTGTCCAATTCCAGGAATATAAGCGGTCACCTCGATTCCATTAGTAAGACGCACACGAGCCACCTTTCGAAGAGCAGAATTTGGCTTCTTCGGAGTAACGGTCATAACCCGGGTGCATACACCTCTTTTTTGTGGACAGGACTCCAGAGCAGGAGCCTTTCCCTTCTTGATAATCTCTTTTCGTCCCTTTCGGACCAACTGGCTAATTGTCGGCATCTCTTAGATACACTCCCTTACTTGTATATCGGTTTATCTGTAAAGACTGAACCCAGCATGGAGGCGGCTCTATTCATCATCGGCATCATCTGCCAAACCCGCCGGAACCGACAAAGCCTCATCGCCGTCGTCCTCAGCGTCATCATACCCCGCCTCTTGCTCAGCCTCTTTTTCCAAACGTCGCTGCTCCAGAATAATCTGGACCGAAGCGTCTAAATCCTCACTGTGCTCATCGTACAGTTTTATATTGCGGTAATGCCTCATCCCCGTTCCAGCCGGAATAAGGTGACCGATAATAACATTCTCCTTCAGTCCCCGCAGGCTGTCATTACTACCAGCTATTGCCGCATTTGTCAACACCTTGGTGGTTTCCTGAAAACTGGCAGCGGAGATGAAGGAATCAATATTCAGAGAGGCCCGGGTAATCCCCAGAAGCAGCGGTTTAGCTACCGAAGGCTGTCCACCCTCCCGAATCACCTTTCGGTTTTCCTCATGGAAGCGGTACTTATCAACCTGCTGTCCATAGATGAAGTTGGTATCTCCAACTCGGATAATCTCAACCTTTCTCATCATTTGACGAATAATAACACCAATGTGTTTGTCGTTAATATTTACTCCCTGGAGACGGTACACCTCCTGCACCTCATTCACCAGAAAGGATTGCAGGGCATTCTCGCCAAGGATTTCAAGAACATCATGGGGGTCGATAGCCCCGTTACAGAGAGGCTCTCCGGCCTGCACCAAGTCTCCATCCCGAACAAGCATATGCTTGCCCATGGGGACCATGTGCTTGAAACTCCTGCCGTAGTTGTCCTCCACATCAAGAACCCGCTTACCCTTAACCACGCTCTTGAAAACCACCTTTCCGGCAATCTGGGCAAGAACAGCTGCTATTTTAGGCCTCCGGGCTTCAAACAGTTCACCAACCCTGGGCAAACCACCGGTGATATCGGTAGTTTTAACACTATCCTTCAGCAGTTTGGCCAGGGAACGTCCCTGCCGCACCGCCTCTCCATCTTCTACATTCAGAAATGAATTCCCGGGAAGGAAATAGGTGGCCAGATCTTTGCCCTGATCATCTTCGATAACAATCCGGGGCTGCAGAGACTCAAGGGTGAACTCGGTAATCTTCTTTTCGATATTACCGGTATCCTCATTTATCTCTTCCCGGAGGGTAGTTCCCTGCACAATATCCTCAAAGCGAACCTTACCTTCCACCTCAGCAATAATTGGCTCAGAAAAGGGGTCAAAGGTGGCGATGGAATCGCCCGCCGGCACTATCTGCTGCACATCAACCAGCAGTTCTGCACCGTTACGAATATCAAGCTTCTGATCCTGAGTTATCAAGACAATTTTTTTACCATCATCAGTGAGGTAGACAAAGGCCACCTCCTTGGCGAAGAACTCCTCATCACCCTTTCGAGCCAGCACTTCACCACCGGAGAGCTTTTGACCATTCTCCGCCACAATTTCCATCCCCTTAGTAACATCGATGGTCCGAAGCACCTTGGCAACTACAAGAAATCCCTTCCTGGTAAAGAGCACATCTCCATTATCGAGGGTTACGGTATTACCGGTAATCTCCTTGATGATGACTGGATAGCCCAGGGCTGTACGGTTTTCTTCACTCACCTTTGTTGCAGCCCCTCCAATGTGGAAGGTACGCATGGTCAACTGTGTTCCCGGCTGTCCAATGGACTGAGCAGCGATAATACCCACCGCTTCCCCAATATCGACAGTACTTCCGGAAGCCAGGTTTCGGCCGTAACACTTTCGACAAACCCCGTGCTCCGCTTCACAGGTTAAAACGGTTCTGATCCTTACCCGCTCTACACCGATATCTTCGATCATGGCGGCGACCTTACCGGTCACCTCTTCATTAACATCGATAATGATCTCGCCGGTAATGGGGTGCTTAACCCTCTCCAGGGTAAATCGCCCCTCAATTCTATCTGCCAGAGACTCTACAATCTCTTCTCCATCCTTGAGAGCACTGATTTCAATACCATTAATGGTTCCGCAATCCTCTTCGTTGATTACTACATCCTGAGCGATATCAACCAATCGTCGGGTCAAATACCCCGCATCGGCTGTTTTAAGTGCAGTATCTGCAAGTCCCTTTCTGGCTCCGTTGGTGGAGATGAAGAACTCGATAATTGAAAGTCCCTCTTTGAAGTTGGATCGGATAGGAAGTTCAATGATATCTCCGGAAGGCTTTGCCATAAGACCCCGCATCCCGGCCAGCTGCCTGATCTGGGTCCTGCTCCCTCGGGCACCTGAATCAGCCATCATATGAACCGGGTTAAAGCCTCCCCGATCCTTGTTCAAGATGGCCATCAATTCGTTTGTCAGATCCTCGTTGGTCTTACTCCACACCTCAATGGTACGGTTATACCGCTCTTCCTGGGTGATGTGCCCCTGAAGATACTGCTTCTGGATCTCCAGCACCATATGGTTCGCCGAATCGATCATTCCCTTCTTTTTCTCAGGAATAATAATATCGCCAATACCTATGGTTGCCCCAAAGAGCGTGGCATATCTAAAACCAATATCCTTGATGGAATCGAGCATCCGTACCGCCACGTCAGGCCCATAAGTCATATAGGTATCAGCGACAAGGATGCGCAACTCTTTGTCCCCAAGCTGTTTATTCACAAAGCCTACTTCATTGGGCATAGCTTCAGTGAAGAGCGCCCTTCCCGGGCAGCTCTTTATCGTTTCTCCATCGACACGGAGCTTAACCTCCGCATTGTAACTTACCGACCCAGCTTCTACGGCCATTCTCAATTCATCAATGTTGGAGAAGAACTTCCCTTCGCCGGTGTCCCCCTTTCTGATTCTGGTCATGTAGTGGATACCAAGCACCATATCCTGGCTGGGAAAAACAATGGGCCGGCCATCCGCCGGGTTGAGGAGGTTGTTACTGCTGAGCATCAGGGTCCAGCACTCAATCTGTGCGGCCTGAGTAAGGGGTACATGAACCGCCATCTGGTCGCCATCAAAGTCCGCATTATAGGCGTGACACACCAGAGGGTGCAGCTTGATCGCCTTCCCCTCTACCAGTACCGGCTCAAAAGCTTGAATACCAAGTCGGTGAAGGGTGGGCGCCCGGTTTAAAAGCACCGGATGCTCTCGTACCACCTCATCAAGAACCGAAAACACCTCCTGGGATTCCTGCTCCACCAGAGATTTAGCCTTCTTGATATTGTATACCACATCCCGCTCAACCAGCTTCTTCATAATAAAGGGTTTGAAGAGCTCCAGAGCCATCTTTGTAGGAAGTCCGCATTGGTGCAGCCGCAGTTCCGGCCCCACCACGATTACCGATCGGCCGGAGTAATCAACCCGCTTACCCAGCAGATTCTGCCGGAACCGTCCCTGCTTCCCTTTGAGCATGTCGCTCAAGGACTTCAGAGGCCTGTTACTTGCTCCCTTCACAACCCGCTTCTTCTTGGAGTTGTCAAAGAGGGCGTCCACCGCCTCCTGAAGCATCCGCTTCTCATTTCGTATGATGATATCCGGGGCGTTGAGGGCCATAAGGCGCTTCAACCGGTTGTTTCGGTTGATAACCCGACGATAGAGGTCGTTGAGGTCGCTTGTGGCAAAACGGCCCCCATCAAGCTGAACCATCGGTCTGAGCTCAGGGGGGATGACAGGAATAACATCCAAAATCATCCATTCAGCCTTGTTGGTAGAATCCCGGAAGTTCTCCACAATCTCGATCCGTTTCAAGAGCCGCTTATCCGCCTTGGAACCCTTCTCAATCATCTTCATCCGCAGTTCAGCAGAAAGGGCATCCAGGTCAAGGCCTTCAAGAAGGGTGCGGACCGCTTCCGCCCCAATGCCGGCGGTGAAACTCATTCCGTATCGTTCCCGGGACTCCATGAACTCCTCTTCGGAAAGGAGATCCATCTTTTTGAGGTCCGTATCGCCCGCCTCGATGACAATATATTTCTCATAGTAGAGAACCGACCGGAGAGCCGCAATGGAAAGATCAAGGAGCAGCCCCATTCTGGAGGGGACAGAGCGGTAATACCAGATATGGCTCACAGGAGAGGCAAGTTCTATATGGCCCATCCGTTCCCGCCGAACTTTGAAGTGGGTTACTTCAACACCACACCTGTCACAGATGACCCCTTTGTACCGGATCGACTTGAATTTTCCACAGTAACATTCCCACTCTTTGGTGGTTCCAAAAATTCTTTCACAGAAAAGGCCATCCTTTTCGGGACGCAGGGTACGGTAGTTGATTGTCTCAGGCTTCTTCACTTCGCCATAAGACCAGGCCCTGATCTGTTCCGGCGAAGCAAGCTGTATCATTATACTGTCAAAATCTTGAATTTCTTTCATCCAATCGGCTCCTCTTTAGAACTGCGTTCCCTGTCGGTTGATCAGCTCTTCATCCCGCTCGGTAAGCGGAATCCGCTTCCCCTTGCTGTCGTAAATTGACATATCAAGTGCCAGGCCCCGTAATTCCTGAACAAGTACATTGAAGGATTCGGGCACTCCTGCACTCGTGGAGGGCTCTCCCTTCACAATGCTTTCATATATTTTGGCCCGACCATTCATATCGTCAGACTTGATGGTAAGAAGCTCTTGCAGGGTGTTTGCCGCCCCGTAAGCTTCCAGGGCCCACACTTCCATCTCTCCCAGTCGCTGTCCTCCAAACTGTGCTTTACCACCTAGAGGCTGCTGAGTAACCAGGGAGTAGGGACCGGTTGACCGGGCGTGCATCTTATCATCCACCAGGTGGTGAAGTTTAAGCATATACATCACTCCGACAAATACCGCGTTTACAAAGGGGACTCCGGTCCTTCCATCTCGAAGCAGAGCCTTCCCACCGGCAGGTAGTCCCGCTTCCTTCATCACCTCTTCAATCATCTCCGTAGAGGCGGACTGAAAGACCGGGGTAGAGTACCACTTTTCCAGTACCAAACCCGCCCATCCCAGCTCGGTCTCCAGGATCTGCCCAAGGTTCATCCGGCTCGGAACACCCAGGGGGTTGAGACAGATATCCAAAGGAGTTCCATCCTCCAGGTAGGGCATATCCTCTTCCGGGAGGACCCGGGCGATAACACCCTTATTCCCGTGACGTCCGGCCATCTTATCACCCTCCCGAAGCTTCCGCTTCGTAGCAATAAGAACCTTCACAACCTCCTCCACCCCTGGGGAAAGATCATCCCCCTCGGATCGGCGCAGCCGTTGTACATCAATAACCGTACCCTCGATCCCGTGGGGAACCTTGAGAGAACTATCACGAACTTCCTTGGCTTTTTCACCAAAGATCGAATTGAGCAGCTTAAACTCCGGGGTAGTCTCGGTCTCCGATTTGGGAGTAACCTTTCCAACCAGGATGTATCCGGATTTCACCTTGGCGCCGATTCGTACAATACCCTCTTCATCCAGCTGTTCCAAGGCATTCTCACCCACATTCGGGATATCCCGGGTCAGCTTCTCCGGTCCCAGTTTGGTCTCCCGGATATCGATGTTGAACTCTTTTATATGGATGGAGGTGTAGATATCTTCCTTCACAACCTTTTCACTGATCAGGATAGCATCCTCATAGTTGTACCCATTCCAGGGAACAAATCCGACCAGCACATTTCGACCCAGGGCAAGCTCACCCTGCCTGGTGGCGGGACCATCCGCCAGAACCTCGCCTATAGCTATCTTCTGTCCCTTTGAAACGATCGGTTTCTGGTTAAAACAGGTATCCTGGTTGGTTCGTTGAAATTTCAAAATAGGATAGATGTCAAGATCATACTCATCCTTTGCATCATCCGGCCTGATTACCACCTCCAGGCTGGTAACCTGCTCTACAACTCCAGCCCTTCTGGCTTTCAGGAGGACACCGGAGTCATAGGCGGTTTTCGCTTCCATTCCCGTTCCAACCCGAGGCGGTTCGGGGAAGACCAGAGGAACGGCCTGACGCTGCATGTTTGATCCCATCAAGGCCCGGTTTGCATCGTCATGTTCCAGAAAGGGAATCAGACTGGTTGCCACCGATATTACCTGCTTGGGAGAGACATCCATATACTGAATCTCGGAAGGAACCTTGGTGGTGTAATCACCGCCCCTCCGAATCGAAACCATATCATCCAGAAAGGTTCCATTCTTTTTAATTCGGGCATTTGCCTGGGCGATATTGTACTTCTCTTCATCCATTGCAGAGAGATACTCAATCTCCTCGGTGGCTTTGCCGTTCTTCACCTTTCTATAGGGAGTTTCCAGGAAACCGTATTCGTTTACCTTTGTATAGTTTGCCAGAGAAACAATGAGGCCGATATTGGGACCTTCAGGAGTTTCAATGGGACACATTCTGCCGTAGTGGGTGTAGTGGACATCCCGAACTTCGAAACCGGCCCGATCTCTGGAAAGGCCTCCAGGTCCAAGGGCGTTAAGCCGTCGTTTATGGGTAAGCTCCGCCAGAGGATTGACTTGATCCATAAACTGAGAGAGCTGACTAGAGCCAAAGAACTCTTTTATAGCCGCTACAATGGGCTTGATCGAAACAAGGTCCTGGGGACGTACTGTATCAGTCTCCTTGAGGCTCATCCGGTCCTTTCCGATCCGCTCCATTCTGGCAAAGGCGGTTTTTAGGGAGTTTGCCAACAGCTCGCCCACCGAACGGATCCGCCGATTCCCCAGATGATCGATATCGTCCACATATGCTTCCCCAATGTAGACTTTAATAAGAAAGAGCATGGTATTCACCATATCCATCCGGCTCAGCACATGGGTATCTTCCGGATTTTCATAGTCAAACTTCTTATTCAACTTATACCGGCCAACCCTGCCAAGATCATAGCGGCGATTGGAAAAAAACATGGAGTTGAGATCCTTCTCCGCCGCTTCCAGGGTTATCGGTTCACCGGGCATCAGCACTGAATAGACCGCTATCAAGGCATCTTCCTTGGTGGGTTCATCCGCTTCCGGGTCATCCTTGACAATCTTTACCTCTTCCCGTTCAAAACAGTTCAAGATGATCTGGCTGTGAAGCGACTCCGGGTTGGCAAAGTCGATCACTTCGATAGAGGTGATTCCGGAGTGAAGAAGTTCATCCACATCGTGGGGATGAAGCTTTTCTCCCGCCCGGTAAAGCTTTCGGGTCTCCCCTTCCCGCTCCACATAGACAGCCCGGGAAAGGACCCGATTTACCAGCTGCTCTTTTCTTTCCCGATCATCCGTAAGCTCTTCGGTGGTACTCTTATAAAAAAGGTCGATGATTTTCTCCCGGCTGTCGAAACCGAGAGCTCTGAGAAAGAGGGTTCCCAGGATGCGCTTTTTACGATCAATCTTTGTATAGATAAGCTCTTTTTTCTGATCGATCTCGAACTCCAGCCAGCTACCTCGGTAGGGGATGATCCGGGAAGAGTAGACTCCCTTGTCGTGACTGAATATTACTCCCGGAGAACGGTGGATCTGGCTCACCACTACTCGTTCTGCCCCGTTGATAATAAAGGTACCCCGTTCGGTCATCAGGGGGATATCCCCCACATAGATATCCTTTTGCCGGATTTCTCCGGTTTCATGAAACACCAGATTGATCTTGGCTTTCACAGGAACAGCGTAGGTGAGCCCTTTTCGCTTACACTCTTCCTGGGAAAACTTGATATGCTCCTCATCCAGGGTATACTGGGTATACTCAAGACTCATGTCCCCATTGGGACTTTCAATAGGGAAAACTGTTTGAAAAACCTCTTCAAGTCCCTGCATGGCAAGCTGCTGGCCTGCTGTTAAACGGGAACGTTGAAGAAAACGTTCATATGAGTCTAGCTGAACATCTACCAGGTCAGGCAGTTCCATAACTTCATAGAATTCCTGGCCAATATATGTTCGTTCAATGGATTTGCCTTGAGCAACCATCCTTACCCCCTGGAAAAATAGATAAAATCCTCTTTAGCACGCGAGACACAAATCGCCACCGGAGAATTTCCCTCTCCGGTGGCTCATGGGTACATTCATAATTTCAGACGATCGAATCGCCAAGATAGTTATTTCACCTCGATTGTGGCACCGGCAGCTTCAAGTTTTTCCTTCATGGAAGCAGCATCCTCTTTGGAGACCCCTTCCTTAACAGCCTTGTCACCGGCTTCAACCAGATCCTTCGCCTCTTTGAGGCCCAGACCGGTAATCGCCCGTACCTCTTTGATAACAGGGATCTTCTTGCCGTCCGCAATACCTTTAAGAATAACGTCAAACTCGGTCTGCTCTTCCTCTTCTTCTGCAGCAGCAGCTCCGGGAGCGGCACCAGCGGCAGCAACAGCTACGGGAGCCGCAGCAGTAACTCCAAATTTCTCTTCCATCATGGTAATGAGCTCGCTCACTTCCAGAACGGTCATGTTCGCAATTGCTTCGAGGATATCCTCTTTCTTAAGATCGGCCATATTAACTTCTCCTTCTTCAAGTTCGGCGATAGCATGGCTTCGTTAGAAGACTAACACCGTTAATTAAATTGTTAATACCGTCAACGACAGTATGTTTCTCAACTGTAAAGCTCAAGCCAGGCAATCGCTTTGCTTATCAGGCTGCGCCCTTCTTGTCCGCCACAGCCTGCAAGGTTCTCACCAGCTTGGAGGGAATCGCATTGAGCACATGTACCACATTCTGTACCGGCGCCTTCATCGTTCCCATAAGGGATGCCAATAGTTCATCCCGGGTGGGCAGCTTACTGTACGCCTCCACCTGTTTAGCATCAAATACGTTCCCGTTTATGATGGCACCCTTCACTTCCAGGGGAAGGTCCTTGGCCATCTCAAAGAGAATCTTCGCAACAGAGCCTGACTCCCCTTTAGCAAGAGCCACTGCAGTGGGGCCGGTTAAATGGTCATCCACCTCAGGCTGCTCCATATCTTTCAGGGCAATCTTGGCAAAGCGGTTCTTGATTACCCGATACACAGCGTTTTCAACCCTCAGTTTGTCTCTCAATTCGGTAATCTGAGCAACCGTAAGGCCTCTGTAATTGGTAAAGATGTAATCATTTACACCCTGAAACTCATGTTTTAGGGAATCAACAGCCTCAAGCTTTAGATTAGTTATTCTGGTTTCATATGCAGCCATCTTACTCTCCCGCCTCTCGATAATCGATCTTCACTCCCGGACCCATAGTTGAAGAGAGAGCCACACTCTTAACAAACTCACCCTTCACATCGCTGGGCCGCTTCTTTTCAACCTCATTAATAACCAGGCTGATGTTCTCGGCTACCTTTTCAGCGTCCATGGACACTTTTCCAACAGCCAGATGCACAACCCCGGTCTTATCAGAGCGAAACTCCACCCGGCCTTTTTTCAGCTCCGCCAGGGCCCCTTTAATATCAAAGGTCACCGTTTGGGTTTTCGGGTTCGGCATTAAGCCCCGGCGTCCAAGGATTGGACCAAGCCGTCCCACATCCTTCATCATATCCGGAGTAGCTACCGCCACATCAAAATCGAGCCAGCCGCCCTTGATTTTATCAACCAGGTCAACATCACCCACATAGGTGGCGCCTGCATCCTGGGCTTCCTGCACCTTATCACCCTTGGCAAAGACCAGCACCTTCTTCTCTTCGGTGAACTGATTGGGAAGCACTACCGTATCCCGCACAGAGTGGCTCTTCTTGATATTGAGTTTCATGGAAAGCTCAACAGTCTCATCAAACTTTGCAAAGGATAGCTTTTTTACCAGGTCAACGCCCTCATCGAGGGGATAGAGGTTCTGGTTTTCAAACTGTTCTCGGCTCTGAAGATATTTCTTTCCGCGCTTCATTAGTCGATCACCTCCACACCCATGCTTCTCGCAGTTCCAGCAATAATCTTGATTGCCGCATCAATATCATTGGCGCTAAGATCCTGCATTTTCGTTTCCGCAATGCTCTGAAGCTGATCCCGCCTGATCTTTGCAACCTTGACTTTATGGGGTTCCGCAGAACCACTGGCGATTCCACAAGCCTTCTTGATAAGCACCGCCGCAGGGGGGGTCTTGGTTATGAAGGTGAAACTGCGGTCATGAAAAACCGAGATTTCCACGGGAATGGTGAGACCGGCCTCATACTCTTTGGTCCGATCGTTAAACTGCTGACAGAACTGGGGGGCACTTACGCCATGGGGACCAAGGGCAGGACCAACCGGGGGTGCCGGTGTAGCCTTACCCGCAGGCACCTGCAGCTTGATAAGCGCAGTTAGCTTCTTTTTAGCCATATATTTCTCCTGTGTGGTATTGACGTTCGATTCTTAATACCGAACTCCCATCACTCCCCTCAACGAAGGGATATATAAACGTTAAAACGTTTAAACTTTCTCAACCTGTAAAAAATCCACCTCCACCGGGGTCGATCTTCCAAAAATTCCAACCATAACCCGAAGTTTACCCTTCTCCATATTTACCTCTTCGATGTTACCAGTAAAGGTATCAAAGGGACCGTCAACTATACGGACAGCCTCACCAGTGGTAAAGTTCTGCTTCGGCCGAACACTTCTATCAGCCTTTATTTCACCGGATTTCTGGAGGATAGAACGAGCCTCATCAGAAGAGATCGGCTGCGGTTTTGACCCCGCCGGGGTGCCAACAAAGCCGGTAACGCCCTGAATCTTTTTTATCTCAGCGCAAGGAGCTTTCCATCCCCGTTCAGGCAAATCCATCTCCAGGAGGATATAACCGGGAAGAAACTTTCTCGAGGTAAGCTTCTTCTTCCCATCCTTTACCTCTACAACCTCTTCTGCAGGGACCTTTACATCGGTCAACACTTCTCCAAAGTCATCTTCCTCCATCATTTTCCGGAGAAAGCGCTCTATTTTATTCTCATACCCGGAGTAGGTATGAAGGACATACCATCCCTTTGCCATAAACAACCTCTTTTAACACCAAAAGCCCATCCGCAGAACACTCCTGCGCTGGGCCCTTACCGTATCGAACTATTTCCCAAATCTTCAGAATATGAAATCTACACCCTTGAGCAGAATAAAATCCACTATTCCGAGGACAAGTGCAAACAGCACCGTCGACACGATAACGACCTTGGTAGAAGAGACTACCTGCTCCCTTCCGGGCCAGACAACTCTCTTCAACTCTGCGTAACTATCCTTAAAAAACTGAAGGATTTTCTTCATCCTCTCTGCTCCTCACAATTGAAAAAGCAGGCCAGGTAGGATTCGAACCTACAACATCCGGTTTTGGAGACCGGCGCTCTAGCCGTTGGAGCTACTGGCCTGTGAGACAACTATTTAATCTTGCTTTCCTTGTGCAGCGTATGCTTCCGATCAAACTTGCAATATTTTCGGAACTCAAGCTTACCCTGAATATTTCTCCGGTTTTTCTCGGTAGTGTAGTTTCTGCGACCACACTCCTCGCATTTGAGGGCAATTTTTTCTACTGCACCTTTCTTTTTGCCTGCCATACCACTGAACTCCTTTACCAGCCCGCTACCAGCATTGAAACAGGGGCTGAACAACAGCATAATCCAAGTCAAAGGATTATGTCAACGCACCTGAGGATATATAAACGACCACCAGCATTTTACTTGCGCCCCCTAAAAAGGGGTTTACAACGGCCTCTGGGCGCCGTCACTGGTCGTGTATTGAAAAAGAGCCCTCGATCGGACTTGAACCGATGACCCCCACCTTACCATGGTGGTGCTCTACCGACTGAGCTACAAGGGCACGCTTGATGCGGAGTAAAAGTAGCAAAAGAGGGTTCATCGTGTCAATAGGTCTCAATTCTCATTTTGAAGATACAGAAGAAAAATCCACGGCCTGGCAGCCTGGCCGTCCTGCAGCCTGGCCGTCCTGCGGCCTGGCAGCCGAGCTTCCCAGCCCCCTTAGCACCGAGCCTTCTGCCAGCTTTGCCGCTAGTTTGTCCGGCCGCTTTGTCTCCGGGGCTACCTTGCCACCGCAGCCCCCCATTGCCTATGCTCCAGGGAACTTCCTGCGGTCACTTTTCCGCCTCCCCGGCCCCGAGGGGAGAGCCCGGGCATCTTCCAGGATTTCAGCTGCGCTGCCGCCATTCCCCACCGGTGCCGGGGAGACCTTCCAGATCTCATCTGCGTACTGAGG
>CAYMWV010000003.1:0-10007 GCA_964394395.1 uncultured Sediminispirochaeta sp. | reverse complement strand
GCGCTGACCGGGGATGAGATAGAGGCGGTTGCCGCCCGGGGGGGGGGGGGCCTTCGCCCGAGCCGGGGGGGGGTGCCCCCACCGGGGCGGGGGAGCCTTTCCAGATCTCTTCTGCGTACGGAGGAAGGGCCTTGTCACTGAAAATTTTCCCCGCCGATGCGACATTAAGGAGGCAGCGGCGGTACCACTCTTGGGGCTTATCCTTGTAAAGCAGGGATGCATCTTTCTGAGCCTCTGCGTAGCTGTGCAGGTCCGCCAGATGAAGATAATTATCCCGCCCCAGGAGCATCGCTTGAAGAGGATCGAAGAGTCCAGGCTCTGCAAAGTTGAAGTGGCCTGAGAAGAGGAGCTTCATCGTTTCCGCAATCTCCTGGTCCGCTTCAAGATAGTCGGTGGCTTTATACCGAGGGATAAGTTCCGCCGCCTGGTCCGCCTTGAGTCCGAAAATAAAGATATTCTCTTCCCCCGCCTCCTCAGCTATCTCGATATTTGCGCCATCCAGGGTCCCAATGGTGAGGGCGCCGTTGGCCATGAACTTCATGTTACCGGTCCCGGAAGCCTCGGTTCCGGCAGTAGAGATCTGTTCAGAGAGGTCGGTGGCAGGAATAATCTTCTCCGCCAGAGAGACCCGGTAGTTGGGGACAAAGTGAACAGCCAGCTTCCCCCGCAAAGAGATATCCTTATTGATAACCTGGGCGATATTGTTAATAAGCTTGATGATCAACTTCGCCATTGCGTAGCCAGGAGCAGCTTTTCCCCCAAAAAGGAAGGTCCGGGGCTGAAAATCCTTAACCTTCCCCTCTTTAAGTTGGCGATAGAGCATCACAATGTGCAGGGCATTCAGAAGCTGCCGCTTGTATTCATGGATCCGCTTTACCTGAACATCAAAGAGGGTATCTAGGTTGAGCGATATTCCAGCTTCCCTGGTCAAATGGGAAGCAAGCACACCCTTGGCCTGCTGTTTCACCTTCTGGAAGGATTCCAGGAAGGCTGCATCCTCTGCAAAGGGTTTCAGGTCGGACAGTTTTGAGAAATCAGTGATCCAGGCGTCACCAATAGCCTTGGTAATCAGCTTTGCCAAAGGGGGATTGGAGAGGAGTAACCACCTGCGTTGGGTGATTCCGTTGGTCTTGTTGTTGAACTTCCCAGGAAAGATGGCCGCCATTTCCGGAACCAGTCTGCTTTTAAGCAGCTCCGTATGGAGGGCAGCAACCCCGTTGGTGGAGTGAGTTCCCACTATGCTGAGATGGGCCATCCGGATCTGTTTCGGCTCCCCCTCGTCCACCAGGCTCACTTTGGCAATCTTCTCCATATCCCCGGGGAAAACGGTGATCGCTTTCTGCAGGAAACGGTGGTTGATTTCATAGATGATCTGTAAGTGCCGGGGGAGCAGGGTTTCCAGCATCGATACCGGCCACTTTTCCAAAGCCTCGGGCATCAAAGTGTGGTTGGTATACCCCATACTGCTCACCGTGATATCCCAGGCCACATCCCAGGGGAGCTGTTCCTCATCTATCAGGATCCGCATAAACTCGGGAACCGCCAGACTGGGGTGGGTATCATTGAGCTGAATGGCCGCCCGATCGTTAAAACTCTCCCATCCTGCGCCAGTAGCTTTGAAATGGCGGACAATATCCCGCAGGGAAGAGGAGACAAAGAGGTACTGCTGCCGAAGACGCAGCTCCTTTCCCAGGTAGAGCTTATCATTGGGATAGAGCACTTTGGTCAGGTTTTCTGCCATCACCTTGGAGCTTACCGCCTCAACGTAGTCCCCTGCATTAAAGTCCTCAAAATCGAACTCCTCGGTAGCCCGGGCGCTCCAGAGTCGCAGGGTATTGATTGTATCACCCCCGTAGCCCACCACAGGCATGTCGTAGGCTATACCCACCACCGGCTGGGTATCTACCCACCGCCAGATCCTCACCCCCTTCTCCCGACCTGACTCAACCCGGCCACCGAAATGGACGGGAAAACTGATATCGGGCCGTTCGATTTCCCAGGGATTTCCCCAACGCAACCAGTCGTCGGGCTGCTCCACCTGCATTCCGTTCTCTATCCGCTGACGAAAAATGCCGTAGTCGTAACGGAGACCGTAGCCCATGGCGGGAATACTCATGGTAGCCAGGGAATCCATAAAACAGGCGGCAAGACGCCCCAGACCGCCGTTACCGAGTCCGGCATCCGCCTCCTGACCGATAATCTCCTCGTATCGGTACCCCAGCTCCTGAAGAGCCTCCCGGACCGCCTTTTCCATCTGGAGATTAATGACATTGTTGCTCATCGCCCGGCCGATCAAAAACTCCAGGGAGAGGTAGTAAACCCGTTTCACCTCTTCCCGGCGTTGCAGCTGCCTGCTCTTGATCCAGCGGTGAAGAATTCTGTCCCGGACCGTATAAGCGAGGGCCATGAAGCGGTCGTGGCTTGTGGCGCTGTAGCGGTCGTCTCCCAGGGTATATTTAAGATGTTCTGCAAATCCCCAGGCAATTTCAGTTTTATCAAAGCCGTTTCGTGTTGTTCCGTGGTCCATGCAATCTTTGGACATAGAATCTCCTTTTTCTTACCGAGGTTTGAACCGTTCAGTATCAATGCCATACTTCTTAACCCGTAAGCCGATGATGCGCTCAGTTATTCCTAGATTCCGTGCAGCAAGAGCTGCGTTCCCCCTGCTTGATTTAAGGGCCTCCTGGATCAGCTCTTTCTCAAAATGGGAAACCTCTTCGTGCAGGGTTCCCTGAAAACGGGTGCCGCTGGACTCGGCAGATTGCAGGGTCGGGGGGAGGTGATGACCATGAATCACCCCATCGGTGGAGAGCAACACCGCCCGCTCAATCACATTCTCCAACTCCCGGACATTCCCCGGCCAGTGATAGATGGAGAGCAACTCAATGGCGGGGGTACTTATCCGCCGGATCGCTTTGCCTGTCTTTTTCCCGTACTTCTCTGCAAAAAAATCGGAGAGCTGCAGGATGTCACTCTTTCGTTTTCTTAAGGGGGGCACATGGATGGGAAAGACCGCCAAGCGATAGTAGAGATCCTCCCGAAAGCGATTTTCAGAGATCAACTCCTCCAGATCCCGGTTGGTGGCGGTAATTACCCGCACATCGGTCTTTATCGTCTCCACTCCGCCAACCTTCTCAAACTCCCGCTCCTGAAGAACCCGGAGCAGCTTCACCTGGGTGGCAGGGGAGAGGTCACCAATTTCATCCAGAAAGATTGTCCCCCCGTCGGAGAGCTCAAAGCGCCCTTTACGGCTCTGGTGCGCCCCGGTAAAAGCGCCCTTTTCATGCCCGAATAGCTCACTCTCTATTACCGATTCGGGCAGAGCCGCACAGTTGACCTTGATAAAAGGGCCCTTGCTTCTCCTGCTGGAGTAGTGGATGGCGTGGGCAATAAGCTCTTTTCCCGTACCGCTTTCTCCGCGGATCAGGACGGTGGTATCACTGGGAGCTACCTGGTGCATCAAGCCATAGAGCTCCTGCATGGCAGTACTACTGCCGATGATGTTCTTCGGCCGGTACCGATCCTCCAGCTCCTGCTTCAGCCGGCTGTTCTCCTCCTGAAGTCGCTGCTTCTCCTCCTGGATCTGCCGCCGGAGCCGCACCGCCTGGGCGGTCATGGAAGCGATGATGGTGAGGATGCGGAAATCTTCCTCCGCAGCAGCTTCTCCACCCCCTGGCCGCATGGCACTGATGGTTCCCATAGTCTCTTTGTTATGACTTACCGGCACACTGACAAAAGAGAGCTGCCCGGAGGGCAGGGAAGCTCTGGTTTTGTTGAGAAACCGTGCATCCTTTTTTACATCCGGGATAATCATTCCCTCACCGCTGGCGACAACCTGACCGGTTATCCCCTCTCCGGGACGATAGACTCCCCGTTTTTGAGCATCAGCGCTCATCTCTGAGGCCGATTCGATGGTGATGAGCCCAGTCTGCCGGTTTAACAGGGTCACCATGCCGTTGCGAAGCCCCAGATGCTCCCGTAACAGCTCCAAAACCGGTTTAATCGCATCCTCAATATCCAGGGATCGGTCCAGGGTTTGGCTCACCTCAAACAGCAAGGTCAGCTCGGCTATTTTTCTTCGATAATGATCGGAACTCTCATCCATATTGGTTTCCCATAGTAGAGGTGACTCCGGTAAAGTGCAATAGGATTAGTCAGCGGCCACTGGCCGCTGTCGGTGGTCGTGTGTTGAGAAAGACGGCTTCAAGCTTAGCCTCGAATCTCCCCATCAACCCGACGGTCAAAACCTGCCCAGGCCCGTTGCGATATTGACATCATCTCCCGCAAGAGGGCATTTACAGCTGGGGCACTTTGCCCGGTTATCTGTTTCCATGGGTAAAATCATAGTGAACCGGAGAGAAAAAAGAAAGAAGAATTGTGGGCAAATTCATTTTCTTTTCTCTTTCCATTCTCCTATACTGTTAGGCATGGATGATCTCAGATACACAATGCTTTTTGAGCGCTCCTCCCTCTCCATTATGGAAGAGGATTTTGGAGGGCTACAGCAGGAAATTGATAGCCTCACTGCCCGGCTGGTGGAAGAGCACGGCAATAAGGGCACCCCTTTGGCCTTGCTTGAGGAATACCTGGATGCTCATCCCGGGGTGGTTTTCGAGCTTATATCGAAGGTGAAGATCCTGAATGTGAACAGGGCAGCCCTGAATTTGTACCATTTTGCATCAAAAGAGGAGATGGAGGGCTCTCTGGAGAAGATCATGGATCAGGGAGCCTGGAGCTTTCTAAAGGGGGAGATCCTCGCCCAGGCTGCCGGTGAAATATACTTTGAAGGTGAAACGGTTAACACCACCAAAGAGGGTCAAAAATTGGACCTGCTGATTTCCATCGCCTTTCCGGAAAAGAGCGGCCCTGGAGGAGTGGGAGTAGTAACTATCCTTGATATCAGTGCCCGGAAGCAGCAGGAGAGGGAGCAGGAGGCAAAACGATACCTCTCCGAGACCCTCCGGGAGATAACAGTAGAGATGACCGGAGAGATCCATCGGGATACCCTGCTGGACAAGATTCTTCAGCAGCTCAAACGGATGATCAACTTCACCAGTGGAAATATCAAGATGTTTGATCGACAGGGGAAGCTGAAACTGGTCCGGTCCATCGGTTATGAAGCGTGGGGCGCCCTGGATTTTGTGAAAAATCATGTAATTGAACCGGAACAATATCCGGTGATACAGAAGATCATGGAGTCGGGAGAAGCGCTTATCATTGATGATGCCCATAACTATTCCGGGTGGACGCTCTTTCCGGAAACAAGCTACATCCGGTCGGTCATTTTCCTTCCCCTGGTAGAGGGACCGCAGATGATCGGTGAAATCAGTCTGGAGAGCGATCAGCTTGCTGCTTTCAGCAGGGAAGATACGGAGAAGCTGCACCCCTTCGCCGCAGCGGTATCGGTGGCTTTAAAGAATAGCGCCCTCTATGAAAAGGTGGCTGAAGCGAGCCGCAGACAGGAGCTTTTGCTCAGGGAGCTGCATCACCGGGTTAAAAACAATCTGGCCCTGATTAACAGTCTCATGCACCTCCAGTTTGACCACTACGAAGACCCGCAAATAAAGATCTTGTTAGAACAGGCGCAGAGCAAAATCTTTTCCATCCTCCTGGTACACCAAAAACTGCACGACGGAGAAAGTCTTGAGCACATCCCCCTCCGGGAATACCTGCAGGATCTCCTGGAGGAGCTGGCGAAAAGCAATGCGAGGGAGATTGATCTTACTATTCAGCTCGATTTGGAACAAGAGATCTTCTGTGAACCCGATACACTTATCCCCCTGGGACTAATTACCACTGAAATCTTCACCAATTCCATGAAGCATGCAAAGCTTAAGGAGGATGAACGCCTCCTCTTCGGAGTAGAGAGCCATAGTGATGAAACGATAGTTCATCTGAGATTCTTCGATAACGGCCAGGATTTCACCCTTCCGGAAAAGGGAAACAGTGGTCTTGGTCTTAACCTGATCAACTCACTATCCGAGCAGATCGACGGTGAATATCTTCTCCAGAAAACGGAGGCGGGAGGATGCTGTTCAGTAATATCCTTTCCTGCACATATCTGTTAAAAAAGTGTCTGGAAATAGCTCTTCTTTCAGCCTAAAAACCGATAAGAGAACGAACCGCTGGCAGCCAAAAGGGCTCCAGAGTGGTAAAGGCAAGAATAATAACCAGACCAGGGAGAAAGTTTGCGGTCTTGATCTCCCTGAGCTTTAAGAGATTGATCCCGATCATCATAACCAGGATCCCCCCAAGTCCGGAAATCTCCGATAGCCCCAAGCCACCAATCATCGGTCCGATCCAGCTTGCAAGCAGGGTAAGTCCCCCCTGGTAGATCAGGATGGTGATGATGGAGAACATCACCCCGATGCCAAGAGCAGCAGAGAACATGATAGCCATAAAACCGTCCATGATCGATTTCATCAATATAAGATCGTATTCCCCTTCAGCTCCCGCTTTCACCGCCCCGACTATAGTCATGGCACCCACGCAAAAGAGAACCGAAGCGTTGAGAAATCCAAGAGCGAAGGTTTTTTTCCCCTCTTGCAGGGGGACCCCGCCTTTATCTTTCCCCTGGTCAGCTGTGCCCACGCCGTCAGCAGTCGCCTCCTCATCAATCGCCTGGCCAGCAGTCGCTTGGCCAGCAGTCGCCTGGCCGCCAGCTATGGTAGTTCCAGCTCCAGTTCCGGCTCCCTTCACTTTTTTGGGGAAAGCAAGCCGCTCCAGGAAAGAGCCGAAACGGAGGATTCCCCCTTCAATATCCCAAATTGTACCGAGAATACCCCCAACAAAGAGGCTGAAAACAAGGTAGAGAACCCGTTGACTCTCAAAAGCCATCTGGAGGCCGATGACCAGGCTGACAAAACCTGCCCCCAGGTAGACAACCTCCCGGATATCCTCCCGCATCCTGGAATGAACAGCCAGACCAATAAGGGAGCCGATAAAAACGGTAATACAATTGACTATAGTAGCGATCATAGATTGGGAGAATATAAGAAAAAGGATGTTTCGACAATGAGAAAGAGATGAATTCTGTTGGAAAGCACTTAACTCTTGACGGCTCTCTATCGATCATTATACTATGGCATGTAATAGAAAAAGGGGGCTTTATGGAAAACCTGGATGGTGATGAGGCTGGCAAACGGTACTGTGCAAATTGTGTACACTGTAAAACGGTACAGGTACCATCCGGAGATGGTAGAGGATTTCAGCTCAGGGTACGATGCGATGCGGGAGAGTGGAAAAAGAAGCTTGGTGAAGAGAAGTTGCATAAATATTTCACCGTTGCCCGCCGGGATGCTTCAGAGTGCCCTCGCTATGAAGAGATGGGGGATAGTCAAACCTTTATCAGGGATTTGAAACGAACCCTTCCAATCAAAGACGAAGTCTACACTGCCGAGCCTTTCTAAGCCCCGTTCAAACAACAGAGGACGGTTCACGTGAAAACAGATTCTATTTCTCCTAATGTTCTCGGGTTTTTGGGCCTTATGGTCTTCATACTCCCTATGTCAGTGATGCTTTTCGGATGCGCATCAGCCATGCCGGAAACGATCCCCGAAGGAACCTCCCCGGCCACATTTTTTCAGAAAGCCCAGGAAGCATCTTCTGAATCCCGGTTCGATGATGCCATCCAATGGTACTCTACGTTTATTGAACGTTACCCCGAGATGGAGGGACAGATAGCAGAAGCCGAGTATGAGATCGCCTTTATCCACTACAAAAAGGGGGATGAGGAGAGTGCGGTAAAGCTATTTGAAGCTCTGTTGCAGAAGTACCGCAGCGACAGGGCTGCCAGCTGGCCCCAGTGGCCCAGGGTGCTGGCGGTAAAGCTTCTTGATAGAATCAATGAAGAGGGCAACGCTCCGGCAGAATAATTTCCCAGCAGAATAGCCGCCCTTTGGCGACGAGTCTTGTTAGCGGCAAGACTTGTTAAGGGCAAAACCTGTTATAGGCAGGACTTGCTCCGCTAAATCCCCTTCTTTTCAGCTTCCCTCCTCTGCTCTCTTTACTGAGGCAGAATAATCACGTTGAGTTTGATACCCAGAGCTTCTGCATCCCCATAGACCATCTCTTTGTCGATCTTCCCTCGTGGCATGGGATGGGGGGGAGCATCCCCTACCAAGATAATCATTTTCTTGTCAGCACTCCAGGGGTAGGCGTTGATAGCCTCGTGAAGGGCCTCATATACCGCCTCGGGGATGTCTCTGCCCCCATAGACCCGGGCGCCGTCAAGAACCCGCTGCACCGCCGAAAAGCTTCCCTCCTGGAAGGGGTAGCTCTTATTCAGATACTCCTCAAAATAATCTTTGTAGAGAACCAGGCCAAATCGGAAGCGGGTAAATCCACTTGAAGCCTTTTCCAGCATCGAGATGAGGGAGCTGCGGAGATGGGGGATATCGTTCTCCATACTCTTGGTGGTATCCAGACAGAGTACCAGGTCCAAAGTCTCCTCTTCTACCTTCTCAATCATCTCTTCTATATTATTGAGGAGGTCAGCCTCTCCCTTGCCATAGATAATCTGTCCATCTCCCTCTTCACGTATCTCTTCATAACTCTTTACCGTATCTTCCATATAGGGAGAGAGGTCCGGCTCCTCTTCAGGGGGAGGAGGCTGGGGTTTTTGTACCACCCGGACAATAAACGGATTGTCCTGAAAGCCCTCGGAGTAATCAGAAAAGGGAAGCGGGAAGCTGCGGATGTTAAACCAGGAGCCGTCAAGGATCTGCTCCCTGCCGTTTCTTGACCACTCATAGCCAAACTCCACCACATAGGGGATGAAAATCCTGAAAGCCTGGCCCAGTACAGGATGATCTTCGGGGGTGGAATCAACTAAAAAATAGCGGCCCGTCTCCGCCGGATCCAGTACATCTCCCTCCAGAATCCGCAGCTCATCTCCATTGGCGGGATGGTAGTCAGGATTACGGAAAGCATAACTGTCCACCCGGCGGTCCGGATGGGCGGTAGATTCGGTGAGAAGGATTGAGCCGAGGCCCGGTTTAGCTTTTACATAGAGATTATAGCCCCCCTCCATGCTCTGATCGATAATCAGCTCTTCTGCGGATAGGGTCAAGGGGTTTTGCCGGGAGGCTGCATCGGCTGTCTCTGATTCACGGGGGGCCGCATTGGGGGGGGTCGCTTCAGCGGGAGGGGTCCTGACACTCTCGGTATCCTGGGCGTAGAGTGAGGTGAGGGGAAGGATGGCGGCTCCCAGGAGAAGAAGAAATAATAATCCTGTTTGGAGTAATCCCTTCATACCTTGTGTATCGGCAGAAGGGATGTGTTGGTTAAGAGGGTTCTATCTCTCCAGCCAGGGCAGCTTTCTGGAAAAGCTCTTCCCAAACACTACCTTTCCTGAAAAAGACCGGAGGTTTCCCCAGAGGAGCATCCACCTCGATAATCTTCGGCCCCTGGTAGCTTTCCCTATTCCAGAAACCAATCCAGTTGTCCCCAGGGAGGTAGAGCTTCCAGCGCCGGATTCCTTTTTTTACCACCGGAGCTACCAGCAGATCCCTGCCATAAAGGTACTGGTACTTCAGCCCTTTTAAGCGATCATCATCAGGATAATGGAGCGCCAGGGGACGAATCGGGGCGAGGCCTGACTCCTGATACTCCCTGGAGAGGGCCTGATGATAGGGCTTCAACGTGGTATACACTCTAGTCATGGCAGCAAGGTGGCGAAGGGTTCCCCGGTCCGTATCAAATTGCCAGCTTGTGTCGGGGCGATTCCCTTCATGGCTCCGCATAATCTGGGTAAAAGCGGAGAACTCCGCCCAGCGCTGAAACACCTCTTTTTTACGCTTAATCCATCCAAGGCTGGTATAACCCCCGATATCAGAATGGTAATAGCCTACCCCGCTAAGGCCGGCGCTGATTCCCGCCGTGACCGCTGTTGGAAGACCATCTCCCCGGCTCCAATCCACAAGCTGATCCCCCGCCCAATAGGCGGTAGACCATTTTGCCGATCCGGTAAAACCGGCCCGCATAAAGAAGACGATCTCTCCCAGCTT
>CAYMWV010000002.1:64800-70127 GCA_964394395.1 uncultured Sediminispirochaeta sp. | reverse complement strand
GCCCCCTCCGGGGCTGCGGGGTCTCCCCTGCGATCCCTGCCGCATCACTTCTGATCAAGAGCCTGCCGGTACAGCTCAAACTCCCGCTCCAGCTGCTTAAGCAAAGCTATACAATGCTCCTCTTTTGAAAGGGCTGCTATCTCCGATTTTGTGGAGATGATCAGCTCCTGCATCCGTTTGGCGCTCATGTTTCCCACCGAACCCTGCATCCGGTGGAGCACCCGGCGGATCTGATCCTCATCCTCATCAACGCAGGCCTGTCGCAGCTTCTCAAACTGCTGCGGGGTTTCTGTTATAAAGTGGTCGGCCAGCTCCTGAATAAGCTCATCATCCCCCATGGCCCGATCAAGCATCTCCTGCCGGTTGTAGGGCGGAAGCTCCTCCGGCAGCTCGATGAAGCTGTTCTGGGGAGCATCCTTATCTGCTGACCCAGCTGCCTCTTTACCCTGATCATCCCCTGGGTGGTAGTAGCTGTCGATTGCCTGGATAAGATCCTCCGGGGTAAAGGGCTTGCCTACATAGCCGTTCATCCCCGCATCCAGACAGCGCTGTTTCTCCTCCTCCTGGTTGTGGGCGGTCATCGCCAGGATGGGTGTCGTGAACCCCTCCTCCCGCAACGTTCGGGTCGCCTCAAGCCCATCCATCAGGGGCATCTGAATATCCATAAAGAGCAGATCGTAATCCTTTGCTTTTGCCATCTCCACCGCTTCCCGGCCATTTCCCGCCAGCTCTACCGAATGCTTCAGGATGGAAAGCACCCCTTTGGCCACCTGCTGGTTCACCAGGTTGTCATCTACCAGGAGGATCTGTAACTGTTCATGATGCTCTTTCGATTGCATGGCATTAGTATAGTATTTTCCAAAGTGGATAACAACTTTTTCTTTTCCTTATTGATTCCCAAGCGAACGAGAGGAGCGAACCGACTGGTCGGTTCTATTCCCGAGTGAGCGCAGGGAAAGAAAGGTATCAATACCCCGACCCTTGGGTCGGAAAGGGACGCTATGCGTCCCGGGTCCAGGGCTTGCCCTGGGCTTTGATACCTTTCATTTGCAACTGGTTTTGTATAGTATTGATAGTATGATCTATCTGAGGGCATATATACGATCGGGTACTCTCTCTCTTCCCGGAGGATAATCGGATAGTGCGGATGCTCGATACTCACGGAGCAGTTGGTGCCGGAATCCTGCTGCCTCTCCCCTTTGGTTCATTCTCCCCTTATGGGAGGTACCTGGCTATCGCCCACATTGTTAGGGGTACCTGCACTGGAGCGATAAAGGAGGAGCTCTTTATTGACCACGCAGGCGAGGGAGCCGTGCTGCTGGAATTTACCTCCGGTAAACGGGGGCCCTCGGGTTCAGAGTGGGCGGCAGCGTCTCCTATCTGATAGAGACCGGAGATATCTGGGCCGGTGTATCTTTAGGGTTTGCTCTTTAGGGGCGGAAATGGATGAAATATGCAGATAATGGGTAGAGTGACCAGTACGATTATAGCTATTCTCCTGGCAGCATCGGTTCTCTCCTTCTCTGGATGCCCAATATCTCTACCGAGCATCTATCTTTAATCAACTCCCATGATAAGGCTGGAGACGGTATCGTTCTGGGTATTGTCGAAGCAACATTTCTTGATAAGGATTTTGAGTAGAGTTCCCGTGCGGCTTCTCCAAAATTCTCAAGGATGGAGCGGCCCTCTTCGGTGAAGCGGATAAGCTTGGCCCGCTGGCCCGGCGGTTTCGTCTATACCGCAGTGCTCTGTTTCGGGCTCTGATTGATCCTGCAGGTGAGAATAGATTAAGTAAAAAAGATTGCCATTGCCGATTGTTTTTCTTATTATTTTAGTAGCAATGCATATGACAAGGAGGGACTATGGAGGCTTCTGCTTTTCAATCGATTCAGATCAATAAAGTCAGGGACCTTATCCGTGAACTGGCCCCTTACCTGGAAGAAAAGGATGGGGACAGCAAATGGACGGAGGGCAAGATCATTTTTAAATCCCCGGGTACGCCGGAGGGCTATTATGTCTACATGGTAGGGCCGATTTCCTCGGACCTTACCACCTTTCATCTCATGCCAATGTACTCCGATCCGGATATGCAGAAGAAATATATAAAGGTGCTCAAACCCTTTTCATCGGGAAAGACCTCGCTCAATTTCAGGGAGTTTGAAGAATTACCCCTGGAGGCGATCAAGGATATCATTACCAGGGGAACCAAACCCTTTATGGAAGCGGAAGCAAAGCGGCTTCACAGGAAATGATGCAGACCCGGGCAGAGGAATACATTAATGACCAGTGATGCCAAAAGTGTAGATGCGTTTCTTGAAAATGTACCTGAACAGCGCCTTGATGCTCTCAAGAGAATCCGCTCCCTCATCAGGGAGACCCATCCGGCCCATGAAGAAACCATGGAGTACGGGATGCCCTCCTACAGGAAGGATGGAGCGGTGGAGCTTGCGTTCAACAGCCAGCGTCAGTATATCTCCCTCTACCTGCTCAAGGAGGGGGTGCTTGATGCTTTTCGGGATAGATTCCCAAAATCCGCGATGGGGAAGGGTTGTATCCGATACCGGAATCCGGAACGTATTGATTTTGAGCTGATGTGTGAGATGCTCCTGGCCCACGCTGCTTCTGGCAGCCTTGCCTGTTAGAACAGTTAAGCTTCTGATTGAGGCTGTCCCGTAACCTCACCGGAGTACTAGACACGCTACATATAGTGGTGATAGAATTGTAATAGCACCATATATGGTGGTTTGGACAGCCTCGATTCAGTGGGATTAATGTTGCGGGACGGCCTGAATTACCAAGGTATACGGACCAAGGGAAGAGCCCGTTTTCCTGAAAGCCTGTACACAAACCGCCTCCCCGGGTTAGGCTGTGGCCGCAACTGTCGGGAGGTCGCCTTGAACCCTTTTTTGAAAGAACTGATCCAACTCTTCTCCATTTTCTTCCGCATTGGCCTCTTCTCCATCGGCGGGGGTGTTCAGACGTGTGCTCTTCCGATCTGGGAGATGGTGGAGAGCCGCCACTGGCTCAGCGATGAGGAGCTGATTGATTTTTACGCCATCGCCCAGGCGACTCCGGGGATTATTGCCATCAATACCGCCACCTTCGTCGGTTTTCGCCGCAGGGGGATAGCCGGGGCCCTGGCCGCCACCCTCGGGATGGTGGGACCCTCCCTGATTATCATTACCGCCATCGCCCTCTTCTTTGGCCGGATCCGGGAGGTGCCGATCATGGAGAGGGCTTTTCGGGGGGTGAGGACTTGCGGCGATTCCCCTGTTGCGGGAGACCCTGGTGGATGGAGGCTGGGTGACCGGCGGAGAGTTTATCGACATGCTGGCGGTGAGTCAGTCCACCCCGGGGCCAATCGGTATCAATATGGCAACCTATGCGGGCTTCAAGGCCGCTTCCTTCCCCGGATCCCTGGCTGCAACGGCAGGGATGGTGGCCCCCAGCCTCGTCATCATCATGATCATTGCCCGGTTTCTCTACAGCTACGCAGAGCGTCCCCTGGTGCGAAACCTGCTTTCAGGGCTGCGCCCCACCGCAACGGGTCTCATAGCTGCAGCGGCCTGGTTTGTCTTTACCAACGGAGTGCTTGTCTGGGAACGCTTCCCGGAACCCGGCTGGATCGGCTTGCCGGCCCTGCTGATCTTCGCAGTTCTTTCCCTCGTCTACTGGAAGTTTCGGGCCTAGCCGGTCTTTTACATCCTTGCCGGGGGGGTGCTGGGGGTGCTCTTCCTCTAGAGCTGCATACGGGGCGGAGCATGAGTTCGGGGAATAGTCAATGTCTAACTCCCCATAATGGTAGGAACGATGGAGAGCAAAACCCCGGCGGCTACCGCAGAGCCGATCACCCCGGCCACATTGGGTCCCATGGCGTGCATCAGCAGGTAGTTTTGGGGATTGGCATCCTTGCCCACCTTGTTAACTACCCGGGCGGCCATGGGAACTGCGGAGACGCCGGCGGCGCCGATAAGGGGGTTGATGGGATGCTTTTTGCTTAGCTTGTTCATCAATTTTGCAAGGAGTACCCCCATAGCGGTTCCGATAGAGAAGGCAAGCAGCCCAAGGATCAGAATCCCCAGGGTCTCCACGTTGAGGAACTTATCAGCCTGCAGCTGCGATCCGACGGTGAGTCCCAGAAAGATGGTGGTGATGTTCATCAGCTCGTTCTGCGCAGCATTACTGAGCCGATCGGTCACCATGCTCTCCTTAAGGAGGTTTCCGAACATCAGCATACCGATCAGCGGAGTGGCGCTGGGCAGCAGGATGATGCAGATTCCCAGAACCGCCAAAGGAAAGAGGATCTTCTCCCGCTTGGTCACCGGGCGCAGCTGTTCCATCTTGATCATCCGCTCCTCTTTGGTGGTAAAGAGTTTCATAATTGGGGGCTGGATGATGGGCACCAGGGCCATGTAGCTGTAAGCCGCCACCGCTATGGCTCCCAGCAGCCTGGGAGATAACTGGCTTGCCAGAAAGATCGATGTGGGTCCATCGGCCCCGCCGATAATGCCAATGGCCGCTGCATCGGATAGGTTAAACTCGAAACCGGGCAACAGGCCCAAAGCAAGGGCTCCGAGAAGGGTGGTAAAGATACCAAACTGGGCTGCCGCTCCCAGGAGTGCGGTCTTGGGATTGGCAAGGAGGGGACCGAAATCGGTCATCGCCCCCACCCCCATAAAAATGAGGAGGGGGAAGATCCCGGTATCAATTCCAACAGCATAGATCATACCAATAAAGCCGGCCTCTCCTGCGATTCCCGCCAGGGGGATATTGGACAGAATCCCTCCAAAGCCTATTGGTAGCAGGAGAAGGGGTTCAAACTTCTTGCTGATGGCCAGAAAGATGAGGAGACAACCTATCAAAATCATAACAATCTGGCCAATCTCAAAGTTGATTAAACCTGTGGATAGCCAGAGTTTGTGCAGTGCGTTTCCTAAATTCATATAAACCTCACTTCCTTAGGCGATGACCGCCAGGGTCTCCCCGGCTTTCATCTGATCCCCCTGTTTTACCGGAATATCGGTGATGGTTCCGGCCTTGGGGGCGTGGATCTCGGTTTCCATCTTCATCGCTTCCATAACCATGATGAGCTCCCCCTCATCAACCGAGTCGCCCACCGACTTCTCCAGTCGGAGGATGAGTCCCGGCATGGGAGCTTCTACCTTCTCTCCCTCTCCGGTTCCACCCGCAGCTTCAGCGGATGCGCCACCGGCGGCCACATCAACGGTGTAGTTCTTCCCGTTGACCACGGCGCTGTTCCCTTCCAGGGTGACGTTGAATTTCTTGTTCCCCACAGTTACGGTGTAGTTTCCTTTGGCCCCGGCCCC
>CAYMWV010000002.1:62702-64700 GCA_964394395.1 uncultured Sediminispirochaeta sp. | reverse complement strand
CGCCTCTTTTTTGGTCTCCTGGGGGTCAATCTTCCGGACATTCACCTTCGCCTCACCCTTCAGGTACTGGACGCCCTTCTCTTTACAGGTGGCGGCGATGAAGATGTTCTCATCATTAACAGGAAGGTCCGCTTTTTTCAGCATAGCTGTGGCGGCCTTTATTCCCCTGTTCTCGTCCTCATCATTGATGTCTACTACCATCCGGGTGGTGGGTTCCAGTTCAAGCTGTTGAGAGGCGAGTTTTACAATTTCCGCATCCGGCTCCACCGGAGTTTTCCCGAAGTAGCCCAGGACCATCTTCCCGTAACCCTCGGCAATCTTCTTCCAGGGACCGATCATCACGTTGTTGAAGGCTTGCTGGAAGTAAAACTGGCTCACCGGAGTGACGCTGGTTCCATAACCACCCCGCATTACAACTTCGCTCATAGCAGTTGCGACTTCATCGTACCGGTCCAGGATGCCGTTGTCCCGCATCATCTGGGTGTTGGCCGTAAGGGCGCCTCCGGGCATGGGGCTGAAGGGCATTAACGGTTCCACTGCCTTCGCCTCCGGGGGCATATAGTAATCCTTCATGCACTGTTTGAACACCTCTTCCGCCTTCATGACCTTTTTGATATCGATCCCAAGATCGTACTCCGTACCCCGAAGGGCGTGCCACATGGTGATGATGTCGGGCTGACAGGTTCCTCCCGAAGCAGGAGCCATGGAGAGGTCGATCTGATTTGCTCCAGCTTCGATGGCAGCCTTGTAGCCGATAATACTGGTTCCGGCGGTCTCGTGGCTGTGGAAGACAATCCGGGTATCTGCCCCAAGCATCGCCCGGGCCTGCTTGATTGTCTCAAATACTTTGTGGGGAACGCTGGTTCCTGAAGCGTCTTTGAAACAGACGCTGTCAAACTTGATGCCCCCATCGAGGATCTGCTTCAAAACCCCCATGTAGAACTCAGGGGTGTGGGCTCCTTCTGCTCCAGGAGGAAGCTCCATCATGGTGACGCACACCTCGTGCTTCAATCCGGCGTTGACGATACACTCTCCCGAGTAGGTGAGGTTGTTTACGTCGTTCAGGGCGTCAAAGTTCCGGATGGTACTGATGCCGTGCTTGGCAAACATCTTCGCGTGGAGCTTGATAATGTCCCGGGGTTGGCTATCTAACCCCACCACGTTTACCCCCCGGGCCAGGGTCTGCAGGTTAGCCTCCGGCCCTGCGGCTTGACGGAACTGGTCCATCATCTCAAAGGCGTCTTCGTTGCAGTAGAAATAGAGGCTCTGAAAACGGGCTCCCCCTCCTGCCTCGAAGTGATCGATCCCCGCTTCCACAGCAGCTTCTACCGCCGGAAGGAAATCCCTGGTAAGTACTCTGGCTCCATAGACGGACTGAAAACCATCCCGAAATGCCGTAATCATAAAATCTATACGCTTCTTCATGGCAAACCCTCTTCTTGATTTCTCTATGATTTCTCTTTTCTATCGATTGTGGTACGCTGCAGCTGCGGCGACAGCAGCTATAAGCTCGGACTCTCCACTTTGTGCATTTTGGGCAGCCGATCTTGTCTCTTCCTCTTTTTCGGGAAAAAACCTCTGCACCACAAACGAGAGTAGCTTCATTACGTATACCAGCAGTAGAAGAAGAACAAATACCACTGCCATACCCACAATCATGAGTGTTAAACCTTGTTCAATCACACTCCACTCCTTAAAAATAGCGTCCTTCCCGGATGCATCTGTTACCGGGAGATAGATAGAGTAACACATCTATTTTTTTTGTGAAGTCCCTTTGTGCTCAATGGCATCTAATTTGTGCCTAAAGTAACGAACTTCGGGGGAGTAACGAACTCCGGGGGAAGTGCCGAACTCCGGGGGCCCCGGTGCCTGTACTATATGCCCAGGAGGTTTTTAAGCTGCTGGATCCGCCTGGCGGGGGCCACATTCTGGGGACATACCCGGCTGCACTCTATGTGACGCTGGCAGGCGGCAGCTCCATCTGCTCTTGCGGCCTGG
>CAYMWV010000002.1:31003-62602 GCA_964394395.1 uncultured Sediminispirochaeta sp. | reverse complement strand
TATCCAGCTCCTCCAGCTGCCGGTGGAGCATCGCCAGGGGGGCGGGGCCCTGGAATGGGTTTACCTCATTTGAAACGGAGAGCTTCTGAAGAGGTGCAATTACCGGGCAGGCGGAGATGCATGCCCCGCACTCTATGCAGCTTTCAAACTTTTTTCCGCTGTGGTCGTGGTGGTGATTGTCATGGTGATGGTTCTGGTGCTGGTATGCTGTCAGGTAGGACCACTCAACATCAATCTTGTCGAACATCCCGGAAGGGTCATAGACCAGGTCCTTTATCACCCGGAAGCCTTTCAAAGGAGCTACTTCAATTACCGGTGGGTTTGCAGCTTTATCGTCTTCCAGAAGCTCTCCTACCAGGGTCCTGCAGGCGAGCCGCTCCTTTCCATTGATGATACAGGCGCAGGTGCCGCAGGAGCCGTGGTGGCAGGAGTGGCGGAAGAGAAGGCTCTGATCAAGTACTCCGGCCTCCATAAGCAGGTCCAGGACAGTGCTCTCACTATCGCTTTCTAACTGGAACTGATCCAGCTGGCCCCCGTGGGGCTCCCTCGCATTCTCCCGTTTTACCCGAAGCATTAGCGCCACCCGCTTTTTTTCTACCATGTCAGGCTCCTCTCTCTCTCCAATCGGTGAAACAGGGAATAAAAACTTCTGTATGGAGGGAGAATTTCCTTTTTCGACCGGTTTGCCACTTCCTGTTCAAGCTCTTTCCCTTCCCTTCCGGCCAGGTAGCGGTGGACCAGGAGGGCCGTTTCCGCTCCCATGGCCCGCAGTACCGTCGCTTTTCCCCCCACCATGCTGAAAAACCCTGCAGCCCCCACTTCCCGGTGATGAACACAGACAAAATCCCGGGAGAGGGCCCTCGCTGCTGCAAGTTCTCCCGCCTCCTTCGCCAAAGGGCGGGCGGCGCTCCAGGCAGCCCGGAAGGGAGCCGACGAAAAGGAGGGGACCATCTCATCTGCGTAGTCTAAGAGCAGTTCCCGGTCGCCTGGGGCGGGAGTATTGGTCTTTATACTGTCGGGGGTTTTGGTGATTCGCTGGGTGGAGCCGATTATGGAGAAGTCCCGCTGAGGAACAATGATGTCCCCGTCGTCCGGGGGACGCAATCGGCTTATCACCCGCTTTACCAGCCGCCCCTTTACCGCCACCATGGTTCCCGGGCTGGGGGTTACCTCCATGTTCACCCCTCCAAGGGCGGCAATCTCGCCCACCCAGGGGCCGCCGGCATTTATTATCACATCCGCTTCCAGTCGCCTGCTTTTTCCATTGATTCGGTCTTCCAGATGAAGGGCCTGTACCCTTCCGCCGGAAAGCTCAATCTCTGTCGCCTTTGCAAAGCGGTAGATTCTCGCTCCCGAGTTCATTGCAGCGGAAAAGAAGGCCAAGGGGAGCCGGTAGGCGTCGAAGGAGGCGTCCGCAGGGATCAATACGCCCCCCTTTACCCTTTCGGAGAGGGCCGGCTCCAGCTGCCGTGCCTCCTCCCCACTTACCCTTCGGGTCTCGATTCCTGCCCCCTCGCACGCTCCACAGAAGGGGGAGGCAAACTCCATCTCCTCATCCTTCACCGCTACAAAGAGCCCACCGTTATCTTCAATTAGTCCCGGAGCAATACGCCTCAACACCTCTGTCTCCTCCAGGCACTCCCGGGCAATCTCCCGATCCCCCAGGGCGTACCGGGCTCCTGAATGGAGCTGCCCGTGGTGCCGCCCGGTGGTGCCGGCGGTCAACTCATCCCGTTCTATCAGCATGGGCCGATAACCGAACATGGTAAGTTCCCGGGCTGTGGCAGCACCGGATCCGCCGCCTCCGATTATCACAATCCTCGGCTTTTGATCTTTTCCATTAGCGACACTGCTCACCTTGCTCCCTCCCGACTCCTGTCATTGTAGGAGGGGAGGAAATCTTCTGCAAGCGTTCAATCTGCTACCCTGTTTGGAATGCGATTTCATTTGTTCTTTTTCAGTTGTTGGACTCTTTGCATTCTGGGTTTTTGAATCGGGGGTTCCTGAAAGGGGCTGCAGGGGAGCTTAACTCCATTTCCGGCTTTACATCTACCGCAACATTGCGGACCGGCTTGTGCAGAGCTCCTCCATAGATGTTGCCCTCTTCGAAAAAGAAGCGCCGTTCTCCAAAGGCGGGGTGCAGTTCACTGATCCAGCTCGCTTCCGGATCGTATTCAGCGAAAAAGACCCGGTTTACCCAGGAGGCATTTCGTCCTTGGATTACTTTCAGGACGAAATATTTTTTCCCCCCTATTCGACTTATCCCGTCAACCAGGATCTTTCCCGGTTTTGCGGACATACTGGGCCCCCGGACGGTCCGGGCAAGGCCTGATACCTGCCGGTAAGCATCTGAAAAGAGCTTCAGCGCCCTCTCCAGGGGGATGTTGAAGTAGTCCCTAGGTCCGGTGTCTCTGGGGATAAACATGTAATAGGGGACCATTCCCATCTCAACCTCTTCCTGCCACATTCGGGCCCACATATCAGCGCTGTCATTGATATGTCGGACCACAGGAGATTGGCATCGGATGACTGCCCCTGTTCTCTGGATGGCCCCAATGGCTGAGGCAACAGCTTCGGTGGAAAGCTCCCGGATATGGGTAAAGTGGGCCATCACTGCGAGATGAAATCCTGCATTTACCACTTCCCGGAAGAGGGTCAGCACATCTTCGCTATCCTTGTCGGTGGTGAAGCGGTAGGGCCAGTAGGATAGGGATTTTGTCCCGATTCGAATTGTTTTTAGCCCCCCCGGCCGGGCTTTCAGAATTGGCTCGATATAGCGCCGCAGAAGGGTGCTTCTCATGAACATCGGATCCCCTCCGGTAATCAGCAGGTCCGTCACTTCCGGGTGGCTGTTGAGGTATCTGATCAGCGGTTTGGTCTCCATGCTTGCCATCCGCAACTCTTCCATTCCAATAAACTGGGCCCACCGGAAGCAGTATGTGCAGTAGGCGTGGCAGGTTTGCCCCTGGCTTGGGAAAAAAAGGAGCGTTTCGTCATATTTGTGCTGCATTCCATGGAAGGTTTCTCCCCCCTCCCTGGGGACATTCAGTTTCAGTTGCCCCGCCGGGTGGGGGTTCATCTTCCTCCGGATCCTCCACACTTCCCGGTCTATCCTTTCCCTGGAAGCTCCCTGGCGGATCAGGGACTCGATCGCTTTTATATCATCTTCATGGAGCATCCCCGGTTGGGGAAAGGTGAGCTGAAAGATGGGATCTGCGGGGATTTTAGACCAGTCGATAAGCTCTTCGGTCACATAGTTGTTGGTCCGAAATGGGAGCACCGTTGCGACTGCTCTCATCCTTTCCAAAAAAGAGCCTGAAAGCTTTCCGACCTCAGGGATTGAGTCAAGATTCCCGATTGAGTAAGCTCTGTACTGTTTCTGTTCCATAGTGCACCATTCCTCAAAGTATTATTATGTTATAGTTGGTAACAATATACCTATACACACAGAGGGGATGTTTAACATCTTTCAAGCTGAAACTATAGCATACTGATGTATCCTATTTGCCACACGTTTCTCGAGTACAATAGGCTGTCGGTTTTCACCATCTGTCCAGCTGTGGGTGGTTGTCCGGCCATAAGCAGGTTACCCACTGCTTTCATCTATCCCCGATGATTGATTAAAGTATATACCCACGCAAGTGCTTTGACAAGGCTTTTTTCAACTCTAAATGATTTCTACATGATTTCTACATGTTCTTCAAATAATCCTGCTCTTTGTTATTAGCCAGACAGCGGAAGAAGAAACCTAATCCTTCAGGATCGTAAAATGAACCATCCCGTCGGCCATGATCTCCTGTTCCGTCTCTTCCACCCCTATCGGGGCCAGGCCCCGGGTGGCCATTCCCAGCTCCTGAAACTCCTGTTTCAGGTCCGAAAACTGCTTAGTTGAGGCGATTACCTTGATAGTCTCGGTTCCGTAAGGAGGTACCACTTTGAATCGGAAGGGGGAGCGCCTTCCCGGAAAGCTGTTCTGCTGACTCTTCCATGGTAAGGGCGGAAAGGGAAGGGGCTAAAAAGAGGGCTCCGGCCAGTGCAATGCTTATTATCTGCCGTATGTTTCTGATTGCCATGATAAAGGGTATAGCACATTTGCTTTTCACCATCTTCCCTCCTTATACTTGTGGAAGGAGGATGATATATGAATAATCATCATATTCGGAATAGGTTGTTATTAAATACTCTTTTGTTAGTTGCGCTCTTTATGGGAGCTTCCGCCCTGCTCTTTGCAGGAGGTACCCAGGAGGTGGCCGCCCAAGGTAGCGCTGCCCAGGAGCCAGGCAGCAGCCGGTTTGTTGAAGCTGCGGGTATGAAGCTGCTCTGGGAGGTATCAGGTGATGAGATGATTTTTACCCTTCAGGGAGGTACCACCGGTTGGGTTGCAGTAGGTATTAATCCCTCCAGGGTGATGAAGGATGCCCAGATAGTCATCGCCTATGTGGCTGATGGGGATCTGGTTGGTTCAGATCATTTCGGTACCGGCATATTTAGCCACAAGGCGGACACAGAGTTAGGGGGAAGTGATGATGTGCGCTTCATCTCAGGGGAGGAATCTGATGGGGTGACCACAGTACGTTTTGCCCTCCCCCTCGATTCCGGAGATTCCTTTGATACTCTTTTGACTCCCGGGAAAGAGCATCTGTTGCTGCTATCCCGAGGCCCCAATGGCGCCGACAATTTCTCTTCCAAACATGCGGCCAAGGGTAAGGTGAAGGCGGTTTTTTAACAAGATTTTGTGGAATAGGGATAATAAAAAAACTTGGTATTATAAATCCGATGTGCTAATATACGATATTGTATGAAGAAAAAGCGTCGGTATCAGCTGCTCCCCCAGGAAGCTCCCCCTGGGGGGAGCTATCTTCCACTCCTCATTCATGGATTAAGCCTTTTACTCTATTTCTTTGACCCTGCCGGGTGGGGGCTCTCTTGGCTTCCTGAATATCCCCTGAACCAGTTTCTGCTCCTTTTTCCCGCCGCACTCCCCGGTATACTGGTTCTCTCCTTCCCTCCTTTGTGGGGTTTGCTTACGGCTTTGTTTGTACTTCTTTTTCAGGGTGCTGTTCTTTTTGCTGGAATTAGCCGGATTCTTTCCATCTGGTTTAATCCTTTGATGGCGATACTCCTCTGGCTCTTCTCCTTTGCAGGAGCTTTAACCCTCTGGGCAATGCAATATCGGCTAAGGCGAATCATGATGAAGCTGCTGGACAGAAGTTACCGGGATCCGGAGAGCGGTCTACCCAATCGGTACAAGCTCATGTCGGATATTGAACGATACCATTCTCCCGCCCTGGCCCTTTTTAAGGCCGAACGGTTTAACGAGATTAATTCGTGTTTTGGAGCTGCATTCGGTAGTGAATACCTCACCCGTATACGACAGGTGATTGATGCAACGTTGAGTCAAACTCTGGGCGGGGTATCTCTTTACCATGTAGAACGGGATACCTTTGCGATTTTGGAAGAGTATTCCCGGTTCGATGGAAATCCTCAGGAGGTCCAAAGCCGTTTTGCTACCATCATTGGACTCTTACGGGAGCAGACATTCAGTATCAATGGACTCCGTTTCCCCGTACCCGTTACCGCCGGTATCGCTTTGGGTGAAAACAGTTCCCCTGAGATTCTCTATAGCCAGGCGGAGCAGGCCTTGATTGCGGCTGTATTTGGAGGAAAAAGCGACCTTCTTTTTGAAGATAGCGTCCAGTTTAAAGAAGATATCATATCAAGAACAGGGGCGCTGGCTATGGTGAGTCATGCCATCTCGGAAGATCGGCTAACAGTGGTATATCAACCAATCGTGCGCAATCGAGGAGCCTTGGTAGAAATCTATGAAGCACTGGTCAGGATAATTGATGAGAAAGGGGATCTGGTTCCTCCGGGTAAATTTTTAGATTCGGTGAAACTCTCTTCTTATATGAAGGAACTGACCCGACAGGTGTTTGAGATCAGTTTTCGGAAAATGGATGGGGAGAGCGTACTTTTTACCGTTAATATTTCCATGGAAAACATCTACGATCCCGATTTCCTTCCCTTTCTCGAATCGATTATGAAGCGTTTTCCTAACTGTAAAGACCGGGTAATTCTGGAGATTACCGAGAGTGAAGGGGTGGAAAACTACAATGATGTAAAACATTTCATCGACTCCGCAAAGGAACTTGGATATCTGATAGCTATCGATGATTTTGGATCCGGCTATTCCAATTTCCTGCACATTCTCCGTCTTCCTATTCAATATATTAAGTTTGACGGGGCTATTGTGCAGGAGATGAAGCGGGAACCAAAAGCTGCAGGAGTGGTACAGAAAATGAACGAGATGGCCCATGACCTGGGGATAAAGACAATCGCTGAGTTTGTAGATTCTAAAGAGTTGCTTGATACTTTGAAAAAGATGAAAATCGACTACAGCCAGGGCTTCCTCTTGGGTAAGCCCTCTCAGCGGCTGCAGCGCAAGATCAGCTGTTAGTTCTCTTCCGGGGATTCCGTTTCCGATTCTGTTTCGTTATCCTGGGCAGGGTTTTCGTCCTGAACTTCCCCTGATTCCCCGTTCTCTTCCTGCTTTAGCCGCTTCTTCTCCAGCTTCTTCTGCATCTTTTCCTGCTTCTTTTTCTTCTTCTTCATTTCCTGTTGTCGTTTTTCAAAACTGTAAAAATTTTTAGCCAAAATTACTCCTTCTGGGGTCGCCGATACGATTGGGCTTGGATAGAATTGCAAGTGATGTAAAAAAAGCAGCCGACCCGCTGGCCGGCTGCCGATTGTTTACCCTAAAAACAGGATAGGACTAGTAGTCGTCTCTCCGGGGACGGTCGTTTCGTTCCCGTGCTTCGTTTACTCTCAGCTCCCGGCCCATCCACTGGCTGCCGTTGAGGCTGGAGATAGCAGCATCAGCTGCATCGGTGTCTGACATTTCAACGAAACCAAATCCCTTGGACTGGTTGGTGTAGCGGTCGCTGATGATTCTGGCGCTGGTAACCTCGCCGTACTGGGCGAAGAGGCTTTCAAGCTCCTGATCTGCCGCATCGTAATTAAGATTGCCTACATAAATGTTCTTGGCCATAAAAAAACTCCTTGCTCCGGAACATTTCCGGAAAATATGATGATAAACGGGAAAGCAGGAAAACTGTCCATCATATGTCCTGAAAATGCTTGAAAGGAAAGGAAAGAACATCCGGATCCGAAACAACCAATTCAGACGCTGAAAAAACAAAACCATACTTAACGTCTTCGACGTCCACTATAAAGGAGTTAGAAAAAAACTTCAAGGCTAGCTATCGCCGTCCTGTCAATTTTATCACATGAAAGCCAAACTGGGTGCGAACCGCCTCTGATACCGATCCAGGGCTCATGGTTGAACAGGCCCGTTCAAACTCGGGAACCATCTTCCCGGTGCCAAACCAACCCAGATCTCCCCCCTTACTCTTGCTTGGACAGGTGGAGTACTCCCTTGCCAGAGCCCCGAAGTCGGCCCCCTGTTTTGCCCGTTTTACCAGATCCCGGGCCAGTTTTTGATCCTTGACCAGGATGTGACTTGCTCTCCATTCCATCTGTATCTTCCTCCTGTTTTCAACACACGGCCACCGAAAGTGTTTATTCTGGCCCCTCTCCAGGGGCGGCCAGGCTGCCGGGGGCGTTTAATCGCCGAAATCGACCTGGGGAGCGTTTCTGGCGGCCTCGTCGATCTCGAAATAGTCTCGCTGTTCGAATCCCATCGATCCGGCTATCATGGATCCGGGGAACATTCGTATCCGGGTGTTGAAGAGCTTTACCCTGTCGTTGTATCGCTTTCGCGCCACGGCGATGCGGTTCTCAGTGCCTGCAAGCTCGTCCTGAAGGCGGGTAAAGTTCTCGTTTGCCTTCAATTGGGGATAGTTTTCCGCAATTACCAGAAGCCGGGAAAGGGCACCCTCCATCTGATTATACCCTTCCGCCTTCTCAGCCACTGTGGAAGCTCCAGCCAGTTTTGACCTGGCGTTAGCGATGTTTGTGAACACCTCTTCTTCGTGGGAGGCGTAGCCCTTCACCGTAGAGACCAGGTTGGGGATCAGGTCGCTGCGCCGCTGCAGCTGATTATCAATCTCCGCCCAGGCGGAGTTAATCTCTTCATCCGCCTGAACCAGGCTGTTTCGGGTCCCGATATACCAGGAACCCAGGGCAAAAACCGCCACCCCGATGATCAGTAAGGTAACCAGTAATCCCGCTCTGCTTCTTCCGCTCATATTGTCAATCTCCTGCTTCTATTATTAAAAGCCCCGGCTTGCGCCGCCGCCGCCGAAACTTCCACCGCTGAACCCGGAAAACCCTCCTCCTCCTCCGGAACCGAATCCTCCCGATCCAAAGCCCCCGGAGCCGAAACCGCCCCGGTAGCCTCGCCGTCCTCCCATACCGCTCAAGATGAGCAGGGGCCAGAAGAAGCGCCCCCCTCCGGCAAAGAGGATAAACATGATAAAGATAAACCTGAAAAGAGAGGAGGCCCCCGAGGAGGCTCCCGATGATCTTTTGTAGCCCCGGCTCTCCCGCATATCCACTTCTTTCAGTTCCACCCCGTACTCGTTGGCAATTATTCCCGAAATACCGTGCACCGCTTTCAGGAACCCTTCGCCGTAATTACCATTCTGGAAGGATGGGACCATGGATTTATCCATAATTTCTCCAGTCAGACCGTCGGGCAGCGCTCCTTCCAAGCCGTAACCCACCTCGATCCGAAGCTCCCGCTCTGCCATGGAAAGGATAAGCATCACCCCGTTATCCTTTCCAGATTCACCTATCCCCCACGCTTCCGCCAGGGCGATCGAATACTCCTCGATAGAACCATAGGGCTCATAGCTTTCGATACTCACCACTGTAATCTCAGCTCCCGTCGATTGCTGAACCGACCGGGCGATCCGGCTTATTTCCGTTTCATATCCAGGATCAATAAGACCGGCAAAATCGTTCACATAGCCGGTGGGGGAGGGGAGCTTCTGAGCCGCTGCGTCCATCACCGTCAGGGAAAGGAATACAAGAAGCGCCACAAACTGCAGAAGCAGCATCGGGGCCCGATGTGAGTCTGCCAGACACCTTGAGCTTGCCAGAACGCCTGAGTCTGCCAGAACCCGTGGGCTTGCCGTAAAGATCCTCCGCCTTCCGGCCATCCCTACGCCTCCATCCGGTCGACAATTCGGGCCAGGTCGGTAAGGGCTGTAAGGATCAGCGGGGCAATTTCAGTCGCCTTATCTTCTTGCTTGCCCCCGTCCCGGAGGGTTGATAACTTGCTAAAGGGGGTACCATCGATACCGTAACGGTCCGCTACTCTCCCGGCCAGAGCATCAGCCCCAAAAGGGATGTGCTCCTCCTTTTTTAATCGCAGCAGGCCCCGCAGAAGAGCTGTCTGGGCTCCAAACCACTCAACGAGTATCCTGCGAAGCGCTTTATCCGATTTACCTGAGGAGAGAAGGGCTTGACGAAAGGCATTTACACTCCCCCGGAGCCGTTCTTCCACCTGATGCCGCAGATGCGCCGGGTCTACCGTGATCCCCTCCAAAGGGTCCGTTCCCAGAAGAATTTCCCGTCGGTTTATCATATCCAGATATTCCATGGGGAAAACATCCGAAGATGAGGTGAACTCCTCCAGGGTTTGAATCTGCATGCTGATCCGATGTTTCTGAATCTGCTTCTTTCCCGCTTTACCCAATTCAATCAGTTTCTCCGGAACCGGTTTAGCGGTTATAACCAGAAGGTTGATATCGGAGCTGTCCGGGTTAAACTCTGTGCCTGCGGCGCTGCCGTAAAGCACTACAGCTTCCAGGGCATCACCAAAAAGATTCTCTAGCTCAGGAATAAACTGCTCCTGTATATGCTTCAATGTTTCCTGTTTTCCATGTTTCATGGGGCCTCCACCTGGATAAAGATACTGGTGAAGGGGAAAAAAAGCAAGGTTCCTGGGAATCAGGATCTCCCTGCCTCGAAAGTCATCCAATAGTCGTCCAATTGTGGCCTAATCGTGGCCTAATCGTGGCCCGATAAACACTCTTTCTGTATCATGCTTGCCTCTCTCATGTTTATGTTGTGGGATTTTCTCCAAAAAATTGTTATGTTATACCCATGGCTGTAGATATTCTTTCCAGGGTTCGTGAAAAACGCACAGGTGCAGGATTAACCCAGGTTCAACTGGCAGAGATGGTTGGTGTTACCCGGCAGACTATCATCGCCATAGAAAAGGGGAACTATACTCCCTCTGTGCTGCTTGCTCTCAAGCTTTCCCGGGTCCTGAAATCCACCGTTGAGGAGCTTTTTGATTATGTGGAATAGAATCAAGGAAAACTCTGAAATCCTGGTATCAGTGGTGCTCTTACTGTTGCTGGTGACCTGTATCGACCCTTTTCACTCATTTATGCCACTGATGTGGGAGAAGACCCTTGTTGTTCTGTTTATCGCCTTATATGGGTTATACGTCGGAATTGTATTCCGGGAACGTGCAAAGGATGAGCGGGAACGGATTCACCTTGCCTGGGCTGAGCGTTGCGGGTTTTTGGTTGGAACAGGCTTGCTTGTTCTCTTTATTATCCTTGATATCTTCAGGATCACCCCTGAAAAAGCGCTGATTTTTGTTCTCGGGGGGATGGTTCTTACGAAGGTGATTGTGTTGTTTTTTCTTCGACAACGCAATTGAGTTCCCGGTAACGCCAGTTCGGCTTGTATAAAAATGTAAAGTCTCCTTGACATTTCCTTGGGTAAAACTTACTTTACCTACAGGAGGTCCAGGATGCACCGAAAAATACCCCTGTTTTTACTGATCCTATCTTTTCAGATCCTGATAGTTTCCTGTGGTAGCAGTGCCGATTCCACAGGAGCTGCGGGCCCTAATTCAAGCAGCGATGATGAGCATAAAAGTGGCGCTAACCCCTTCAGTACTCACTTTTCCACCGATTTTTCGCATGCTATCATAGATTTTTCTGAAGTCGTATCGGGAGGACCGCCCAAAGATGGCATCCCTTCCATAGACAGCCCCCGGTTCACAACGGTGCAGGAGGCCTCACAGTGGCTGGACAAACGGGAACCGGTATTGGTGCTCCGGAGAAAACCAGATGGCGCGGGGCCAGAGGAAAGCAAGATCTATCCACTACAGATCCTGATGTGGCATGAGATTGTGAACGACCATATTGCAGGAGAACCGGTAGCCGTCACCTTCTGTCCTCTATGTAACACAGGCCTTGTATTTCTGTCCCGTATCAATGGTGAAGAGCTTGTTTTTGGTGTATCCGGATTACTGCGGTACAGCAATATGATCATGTACGATCGCGGGACCGAGAGCTGGTGGCAGCAGGCCACCGGAGAGGCTGTTGCAGGGACTTTTACCGGTGAACAGCTTGATATCATCCCTTCTCTGACCCTCTCTTTTGAACAGGCTCGTAGAGCTTTCCCCAATGCCCAGGTGCTCAGTCGTAAGACCGGCATCTCCCGCCCCTACGGAACAAATCCCTACGAAGGGTACGATACCCTGGAGCGTCCATTTCTCTACCAGGGGCCGGAGATAGATGAGGAACACCATCTCCTTGATCAGCTTATTGTAGTGCAGATAGGGGGGGAGCATCGCGGGGTTGCCTATTCGCAGTTGCAGGAGGAGAGAATTGTTCAATTCCCTCTTGGGGGGCGACCGATAGTGCTCTTCTGGACCCCCGGAACTGCCTCAGCTCTTGACAGCTCTCGTATTGCCGATGGCCGTGATATCGGCAGTGCCAATGCATTTTTTGCCGAAAGAGAAGGGAGCCCGTTGGAGTTTCGATTCAAAGAGGGGGCCTTCATCGACCAGGGGAGTGGTACAATCTGGAACGAACTTGGAGAGGCTGTTGAGGGCGCATATAAGGGAGAAACCTTAAGCCCTGCGACGGCGGTGCACCACTTCTGGTTCTCCTACGCAGCTTTTTCCCGGGAGCTGGATCGTCTCGAATTTCAGTAGATAAAGCAATGTGTTGCAAAGAACACGAAGATGACCAATTATATAAGAAACGGAGCTATTATGAGCAGATGGAGTCATGACATCATTATTATCGGGGGAGGCGCTGCCGGCCTATCGGCCGCTTCCGGCTGTTCACAGCTGGGAATGAAAACGGCCCTTATTGAGCCCCACAAGACAGGGGGCGACTGTCTCTACCATGGCTGTGTACCGAGCAAATCGCTTCTCCGGAGCGCTTCCCTGGTAATGGGTCTGAGAAGAGCTGAGGATTATGGACTTCCCGGGCTTCTTTCAGCTCTGCCTGGTAAAACACCGACTCTTCCGGTGGACTATAAGCCTGTTAGAGAAAGAATTGCGGGAATTATCGGATCCATCGCCCCCCATGACAGTCCGGAACGGTTTCGGAGTCTTGGCGTGGAGGTTATTCAGGAACGGGCTCTGTTTGAGGACCCCCACACGCTGAAGCTTTCCGGGGGGAGAACCATTTCTGCAGCCAACATTGTACTATCCACCGGGAGCCGCCCCAGAATCTTTCCGATACCTGGTCTCGAAGAGGCAGGATTCATCACTAATATCGATATCTTCTCCCTCGAGAAACTACCCTCTTCCCTTGCGATTATCGGCGGGGGGCCGATCGGGGTGGAAATGGGGCAGGCTATGACCCGCCTTGGAGTAAAGGTGACGATTATTGAGGCAGGAGCCCACATCCTTGCCAGGGAAGATGAAGATATGGCATCCATTATAAGGGAGCGGCTCCTGGCGGAGGGGGTTGAAATACGTGAGGGAGTTGGAGCCTCCGAGGTATCGCTGAAAGGGAAAAAGAAAGCGGTAACCTTGAGTGATAAGAGTGTGGTGGAAGCAGATGAAATTTTGATGGCCGCAGGTAGGCTTGGCAATATCGAGAATCTCAATGTAGAAGCCGCAGGGCTTACCGTGGAGAGAGGCTTTTTCAAGGTTGACGACAGCCTCCGCACTAGAGCACGACATATAATGGCCATCGGGGACTGTAACGGCAGATATCTTTTTACCCACGCTGCAGCAGCTGAAGCATCTCTGGTGGTTCGAAGGTTGGCTCTTCATCTGCCGGGGAAGATGGACTATTCCGCATTACCCTGGGTTACCTATACAGAGCCGGAGCTTGCATCGGTAGGCTACAATGAAGCCCGGGCAAAGGCAGATGGGCTATCGTATAATCTGGTTGAGGTCCCCATGAGCGAAAACGACCGGGCAAGAGCGGAGGGGGAAACAAGCGGAAAAATGAAAATCCTCTACAACTCCCGTAAGCAGATACTCGGTGTGCAGATAGCAGGTCCCCATGCCGGTGAGATGTTGATGCCCGCTGTTCGGGGGGTGGCAGAGAAGTGGAAGCTGGGGAAGCTCCTCAGCCCGGTCTACCCTTATCCGACGGTTTCTGAGATCTATAAGAGCGCTGCAGGAAAGGTTCTTGGACCAGCGCTGTTCAATAAGCGGGTACGGAAGATCCTGAAGATTCTTTTCCGTTATAGCGGTTCTGGCCCGGTAGGGGAGAATCGGCAACATGAATAAGATCAGCAACCTGAACAAGAAGAAAATAGCCATTGTGATACTCCTTATCGCAATAGTGATTGTACTGTCAGTTGTTTTCGACCTGCCGAAGCTCCTGATTACGGGACTGGAATATATAAACGGTCTTGGACTTGCGGGTATCTTTATCTTTATCGCCCTTTATATAAGTGCCACTGTAGCTGTTATTCCCGGAAGTATTCTCACCCTTGGAGCGGGATTTGTCTTTGGTCTTGGTCCGGGGACTCTTTATGTCAGCATCGGCTCAACCCTGGGTGCAACAGCAGCATTTCTACTGGGGAGGAGTCTCTTCCGGGACTGGATAGCGGCCAAAATTGCGGGCAGTCCAAAATTTGCTTCAATCGACAGGGCCGTTGCCCGGGAAGGATGGAAGATCGTTCTGCTGACAAGACTTTCTCCTGTATTCCCCTTCAATGTGCTCAACTATGCTTACGGACTTACGAATATACGCACAGCGGCATATGTTCTTAGCTCCTGGATCGGGATGCTGCCCGGCACGGTACTCTATGTCTATATCGGGTCATTGGCTGGTGATGTCGCAGCTGTTGCTGCAGGGCCACAGCCTGTTGAGGGCGCTGCAGCAGAAGGTTTGGGGGCATGGTTAGGTCCGGCTCTCCGGATCGTTGGACTTGGGGCAACCCTGCTGGTTACAATAGTAATTGCCCGAATAGCGAGGAAAGCTTTGCGTCAGCATATTGATGAGTAGAAGCTTATGGAAAAGAGGAAAAAGAGGGAAAAGAGAAAAGAAGAGGTATGGACCGGTCTTTATCCACTGCTCTCTCTGGCAAGTGTGGTGACGCTGTTTCTCCTGTGGTGGCTTGTGACAGCCCTTGAGCTTGTGGAACCGCTGTTGGTTCCTTCTCCGGGGAAGGTCTTTGCATCCTTCAAAGAGGTACTGCTTCGAGAATACCGGGGATTTACCTTGTTGAACCATCTCCGGAACAGCATGGTAAGGGTGCTTACCGGCTTTTCCCTGGCGGTGCTTACCGCAGTTCCTCTGGGACTTTTCATGGGCCGAAGCAGGACGGTACGGGCCATCTTTGACCCGCTGATTGAAATGTATCGTCCCCTGCCTCCCTTGGCCTATTACACCCTGCTTATTGTCTGGATGGGGATTGGCGATTCTTCAAAAATAGCGCTCCTCTACCTTGCCGCTTTCCCTCCCCTCTCGATAAGTACCATGGCAGCGGTGGACAGGATCCCCTCTCATCGTCTGGAGTGTGCCAGGTGCCTTGGGGTCAATGGCTGGAGCTTAATGTGGCGGGTAGTCTTCCCTTCGGCGCTTCCCGGTATTTTTACGGGATTGCGGGTGAGTATTGGCTTTACCTACACAACCCTGGTAAGTTCAGAGATTGTGGCAGCCGCCAATGGAATCGGCTGGCTTGTGCTTGATGCGGGTCGTTTTCTGAGAACAGATCTCATTTTCGTTGGTATTATAACTATGGGGATAACCGGTTTGCTTCTGGATCGGCTTATAAGGCTTCTTGAAACGATTATCATTCCCTGGAAGGAGGATTAGGATGATGAAAAAAATGATGGTGATGCTCTTTTTATGTTTCACTTTGCTTACTGCTTTTGCAGGTGGCAGGAGAGAGACGGAACTAAAAGAAGTGGTGATAGGCTTTCAGGCTATCCCGAATGGAGAGCTGGTAGCAAAGCAGCTTGGTTGGCACGAAGAGAGCTTTTTAGCCGCGGTCCGTGGGATGCTTCTCTTGTGATTATTGAGGGGAGAGAGGTTAACCGAAACGATATCGAGCATCGTATCCTGAGACCGATATGGAAGGATCCCAGAATACACGATGCGGTAAATTGTGCCAGCATGGGCTGTCCCAAACTGGCCGAACGTGCCTTGACGGGAGATAACGTAGAAGAACTGCTGGAAAAGGCAGCTGTTTCTTACATCAATCATCCCAGGGGCGTTGAGGTAAGGGGCAATACGCTCTATCTTTCTTCTATTTATGATTGGTTCAGTATCGACTTTGGTGAGACCCGGGAGGCTATCCTTGAGCATCTACATTCCTATGCAAAACCAGAAATCAGGAGTAAGCTTTCTCCTTTTATTGAGGGTAACGGAAAACTTCGGTACCGATATGACTGGAGTACTAATGCGGCGAGATAAAGAGCTGTGAGAATAGTTCTTGCTGGAGCCGGGCATACTCATATTGAACTTCTCCGACAGGGTTCCCTCTTTGCCAGGGAGGGGCATGAGCTTGTGTTGATAAGTCCGGAAGCTTCCCACCCTTATTCAGGGATGGCCCCCGGCGTCCTGGGAGGCTGCTACAGCACAGAAGCGATTATGCTGCCCGCAGCAAAGCTTGCCTCTCGTGCTGCGGTTCGCTTTGTTCAGGATCGAATCAAAAACCTTGATGCCCGGAAGAAAGTGCTCTTTTTGGAAGCGACTGGAGAGCTTTCCTACGATCTGCTTTCCCTTAATCTTGGTAGTGAAACTGTCGATGCTGTTTTCCATAGTCAGTCTATTGCAGTGACGATCCATAAGTCAAAGCCGATTTCATCTCTACTGGAGCTAAAGGGATCGATGGACCGCTTTGTGACCGGTGGTGGCTTGTTACGAATTGCTGTAATCGGAGGTGGACCTGCCGGTGTGGAGCTGGCAGGAAATATTGCTTTCTTCATGGGGCGAAAGGCAAAAGTGGATCTCTACACATCTAAGGCTGCCGGGTTGGGCGGATTTTCTGGGAAAGGGGAGCGATTTATCACAGCCATTCTCAAGCGCTGGGGTGTCACTATTTTCAGGAATCATCGAATTGATCCAGCAAAGGGTTTGACGGAACTTGAAGCGGATATAGTGCTTTTTGCCACTGGGGTAAGGCCTCCGGAAGCCATACGGAATTTTGGTCTCCCCCTGGGAGAAAATGGCGGGGTAAAGGTTAACCGGTTTCTCCAGGTGGAGGGGTTTCCTGAAATATTTGCTGTAGGAGACTGCGCCTGTTTCTATTCTCCACGACTTGGGCGTTGCCTGGACAGGATAGGGGTGTATGCGGTGCGTCAGCAGCCAGTGTTACAGCATAATCTTCTTGCTCTTGCCTCGGGCCAATCCTACAGCTCCAACAAAACTGGCCCGGATGAACTATTGGCTTTTGAGGGAGATGGTCCAGCTCTTTCTGCTCTGAACCTTGGCGGCGCTGTCGGCATCCTCCAACGTGGCCGGCTTCTTCTTTCTGGTAGAGCTGCTTTTTGCTTGAAAGATGTTATCGACCGACGGTTTATGGTAAAATATCAACGTTATCATCATGTTTGATGCAAAACTGCGGGGAATAAAAGATTTTCTACTGAAGCCTCTGGTAGGGCTTCTTGCAAGGTATTCGCTCACCCCCATGCAGCTTACCGGTGCAGGCTTCCTTTTTGGTATCTTTGCCGCTGCCGCAGCTGGCATGCAGTGGTGGACTGTTGCCCTGGTACTGTGGCTGGTAAACCGAATTTTTGATGGCCTTGATGGAGCGTTGGCAAGGGAAATGGACTTGAGCAGTGATCTTGGAGGATACCTTGACCTCCTTGCCGATTTTATCATTTATGCTCTTCTCCCCCTTGGTATAGCTTCGGGGCTTGCTCAATCAGCTGACGCCTTTCCGCAACTGCTCTTTCAATCCTGGATATGGCCTGCTGCGGCTTTTCTTCTTGCTGCCTGTTATGTTAACAGTGCTTCATGGATGTACCTTTCGGCACTAATGGAGAAAAAATGGGAACGTCGGGATGACGGAAGGGGAACTGATCCGAAAACCTCCATTATTATGCCAAAGGGAATCATTGAAGGAAGTGAAACGATTCTTTTTTATAGTCTCACACTTTTGCTGCCGGGATACGCAACTCCTCTATTTATACTCTTTGCTTTTCTGGTTAGCCTAACAGCCCTGCTGAGAATCTTCTGGTGGGTCAGGTTGTAAGGAAATTCCATTATTTCCTTCATTGCTCCTTGTGGTAGGTATAGGGAAGGCCTATACTAAAACCAGAAAGCAGTAATGAAGAAAAAAGAACCGATCGTAGACGCCATTTCCCTCCTTTCAAATCTCGAAAGTGGAGCTGAGGAGTCTCCCTACAGCGGGATGCTCAGGCTCATGTGCGACAATGTCCCGGATCTCCTCTGGGCAAAGGACCTTGAGAAGCGTTTTCTCTTTGTAAATAAGGCAATTTGCGAAAAACTGCTCTGTGCAGAGGATACAAATGAGCCGATAGGGAAAAACGACATGTTTTTTGCCCGTCGAGAGCGGGAGCGCCATGCCGGAAATCCCGGCTGGCACACCTTTGGAGAGATTTGCCGGGACAGTGATACGGTGGTGATGGAATCGGGCAAGGCTGGCCGCTTTGATGAGTTTGGGAATGTCCGGGGAGAGTTTCTCTTTCTCGATGTTTACAAGGCCCCCTTTCGGGACAGAGAGGGCCGGATTATTGGTACCGTTGGCTGTGGACGGGTGGTCACCGATGAGCGGCGGATGGTGGAGGCGCTGCAGGAGCGGGAAGAGGAGTACAGAAGGATTGTAGATGAGGCTGCCAGCGTTATCATGAAGGTGGATCTGTCTGGGCGAATCCTGTTTATGAACAAATTTGGGCTCAATCTTTTTGGTTACACCATGGAAGAGATATATCGACGGCCCGTGGTTGATACTATTCTTCCCCGAATCGACTCTACAGGTAAGGAGATGGCTCCCTATATCAGGGAAATCCTCGAAGATCCGGAAAAGAGAGATTACCATCACACCCTGGAGGAGGCGGTAGGCAAAGGTGGAGAGAGAATCTATCTCTCCTGGTCTAACCGGCCTGTTTTTGACAGCCAGGGACACTGTTACGGCTACCTCTCTATCGGAAATGATGTAAGTGATTATAAGATAAGAGAACAGGATCTCCTGCAGGCCAAGGAGAAGGCGGAAGCTGCACAGATACAGAAGGATCTCTTCCTGAGAACGGTTTCTCATGAACTGCGTACTCCCCTGTCGGGGATGATCACTCTTGTGGAGGCTCTCTCTGAGGGGCTTGGAAAGTGGTCCGGGGACGAAGTGTTTCGTGAGGGGCTCCGGGGGGAGCTGGAGCTGCTTAAGGATACCGGGGAGACCCTTCTCTCTCTGGTGGAGGAGCTTACCCTCTTTTCCAGAAGGGAGGATGAGCTGCTTCCTGATCCGGTTTACTCTGAATTCTCTCTTTCCAGGCAGCTCGTTGATCCGGTTCGCCGGCTGATGGAGCCCCTGGCCCGAGCTGCGGGGCTGCTCTTTTCAGTGGAGATTGAACCGGGCATTCCGGACCGCCTGGTTTCAGACCCCCTGAAAATCAGGCAGGTACTCCTTAATCTCCTTGGTAATGCGATTAAATATACTGACAGTGGTTCGGTGCAGCTCAAGGTGGAGCAGCCCTATCCCCTCTTTCCGGAGGAGGAGAATGTTACTCTCCTTTTCAAGGTTGTTGATACCGGTACGGGGATTCCCGAGGATATTCAGGAGACCATCTTTGATTTCTTTACCCGCTCCACTCTGGGCAATCAGCGTAGCAGGGTAGGCAGCGGATTAGGACTGGCGATCTCTAAAAATATTGTGGAGGCCCTGGGAGGGGGTATCAAGCTGGAGGAAACGTGCGAATCGGGAAGCGCCTTCTCTTTCCAGCTCGATCTCCCCTTCCCTGGCCGGTGTCTGCCACCGGGAGACCCGTCTGGGGAAAAGAGCTCCTGGTCTGGGAATTGGGAGCTCCAATGCTTAAAGCGACTTGCTCCCCGGCTGCTCCTGGCCGATGCGAACAAGCTGCACCGGCTTACCCTGGCCTGGGCATTGAAGGATGCGGGCTGTCAGGTGACAGAGGCCAAGAGCAGGGAAGAACTGGACCGGCTTCTTGAAGATGTGAAACGTGAAGATGTAAAAGAAGATATCAAAAAAGGGGGGCAGCTTCCGGAGCTTCTCCTCCTGGATACCTCTCTGGCGGACCCCTCCTTTCTTGAAGGGGCACAAGGTGGGGCTCTTGATGGTTCACCCGACGGGACCGCAAGTATTCCGCTCCTTGGCCTGAGCGACTGGATCAAACCGGAAAAGCAGCAGGAGCTGTTGAAGCAGGGCTATGGGGATATCCTGATAAAACCGGTTTCCCGGAGACTCCTCTACCGAACGGTAGCGAAACTCCTGGGCTGCCAGCCCCATAGCTAAAAGCTGTTCCCATTTAGCCCCTCTTCTTTTTCCCGGTAAAACATGATACAAAACAGCATGGCCACAAAGACAACAAGCTATGATGAAAGCAAAATAAAAACCCTCTCGAGCCTGGAGCATATCCGGCTCAGAACGGGGATGTATATTGGTCGTCTTGGGGATGGTACCAACTTTGACGACGGCATCTACATTCTCTTAAAAGAGGTGATTGACAACAGTGTGGATGAATATATCATGGGTCACGGTTCCTCAATCGTGGTGCAGCTGGATAAGGCGGGTCAGGTAAAGATCAGGGATTACGGCCGGGGGATTCCCCTGGGGAAGGTGATCGACTGTGTTTCGATTATCAATACCGGAGCCAAGTATAACGATGAGGTGTTCCAGTTTTCTGTGGGCCTCAACGGGGTGGGAACCAAGGCGGTAAATGCCCTCTCCAACCACTTCCGGGTGATCAGCTTCCGGGAGGGGAAGTACTTCGAAGCCCTCTTCAGCCGGGGGGAGCTGCAGTCGAAGAAGAGTGGGAAGGCGCCGAAGGAGAGGGATGGCACCTATGTGGAGTTTCACGCCGATCCGGAGATCTTCGGGGAGTACGGCTACAACGAGGAGTATATCGAGCAGCGGATGTGGAACTACGCCTGTCTCAACTCCGGGCTCACTCTCATCTTCAATAAGAAGAAATTCAAAAGCGAAAACGGCCTTCTGGACCTTCTGGCCTCGGAGATTGGGGAGAAGACCCTCTATGAAATTGGCTACTACCGGGGGGAGAAACTGGAGGTGGCCTTTACCCACACCGAAACCTACGGGGAGACCTACTTCTCCTTTGTAAATGGCCAGTACACCTCCGACGGGGGGACCCACCAGAGCGCCTTCCGGGAGGGGCTTTTGAAGGGGGTGAACGAGTTTTTCAAGAAAAACTACTCCGGGGTGGATGTTCGGGAAGGGGTTGCCGGCGCTATTGCGGTTAAACTGATGAACCCGGTCTTCGAGAGTCAGACCAAGAACAAGCTGGGAAACACCGAGATCCGCAGCTGGATTGTCGGGGAGGTGAGGGACGCAGTGGTGGACTTCCTTCACAAGGACCAGGGGGCGGCGAAGAAGCTGGACGAGAAGATCCGGAACAACGAGCGGCTCCGCAAAGAGCTCAATGCGGTAAAGAAGGAGGCCCGGGAGGCGGCGAAGAAGATCGCCCTGAAGATCCCCAACCTGAAGGATTGCAAGTTCCATCTGGGGGAGAAGCGGGGGGATGAGACGATGATCTTCATCACCGAGGGTGCTTCCGCTACCGGCGCCATGGTCTCCAGCAGAAATGTCTATACCCAGGCTATCTTCAGCCTCAAGGGAAAGCCCCAGAACGTTTTCGGGAAGAAGAAGGCGGACCTTTACAAGAATGAAGAGCTCTACAACATGATGATGGCCCTGGGAATCGAGAACGATGTGGAGGAGCTGCGGTACAGCAAGATCATCTTCGCCACCGATGCGGATCACGACGGCTTTCATATCCGGAATCTGCTCTTAACCTTTTTTCTCAACTATTTCGAGGAGCTGGTGCATCAGGGGCGGGTCTACATTCTGGAAACCCCCATCTTCCGGGTGCGGAATAAGAAAGAGACCCGCTACTGCTACAGTGTGAAAGAGCGGGATCAGGCGACCTTGGAACTCTCCTCTCCTGAAGTAACCCGTTTTAAGGGGCTGGGGGAGATAAGCCCGAAGGAGTTTGGCCAGTTTATTGGGGATGATATGCGGCTGGTGGAGGTTACCATCAAGAGCCTGAAAAGCATTCCCGATACCCTGGAGTTTTACATGGGGAAGAACACCCCCACCCGGCGCAGTTTTATTATGGAGAATCTGATCTGAGATGAGTTACGTAAAAACCCTCTTTAACCGGAATTTTCTGGAATACGCCTCCTACGTAATCAAGGACCGGGCCATACCGGACATTACCGACGGTCTTAAACCGGTGCAGCGGCGGATCCTTCACAGTCTCTTCGAGGTGGATGACGGAAAGTTCCACAAAGTGGCCAATATTGTGGGCCACTGTATGAAGTATCACCCCCACGGGGATGCGAGCATCTACTCCGCCCTGGTGGTGGTGGCCAATAAGGATTTTTTCATTGATAAGCAGGGGAACTTTGGAAACCCCATCACCGGTGACGAGGCTTCCGCAGCCCGGTACATCGAGTGCCGGATCCTTCCCTTTGCAAAGAAGGTGCTCTACAGCCCCAAGGTGACCGAGTATATCGACAGCTACGACGGCCGAAACCGGGAGCCCGTGGCCTTTCCGGCGAAGATTCCGGTTCTGTTGATTCAGGGCGCCGAGGGGATAGCTGTCGGAATGTCCACCAAAATTCTGCCCCACAACCTGGGGGAGGTGGTTCAGGCGGTCATCTCCGAGTTGAAGGGGGAGCCCTTCCAGCTCTTCCCCGATTTTCCCGGAGGGGGGCTGGTGGATGTTTCGGACTATCAGGACGGGTTGGGGAAGGTGCTGGTCCGGGCGAAGCTGGACACCTCGGACCCGAAACGGATCCTGATCCGGGAGATCCCCTACGGTACCACCACCGAGAGCCTCATTGCCAGTATCGAAAATGCCGCCCGGAAGGGAAAGGTGAAGATCAGCCAGATCAACGACTACACCAGCGAAGAGGTGGAGATAGAAGTGAAGCTGGCCCGGGGGGTCTACACCCGGGAGGTGGTAGACAGCCTTTTTGCTTTCACCGACTGTGAGTACTCCATCAGCGTTAACCTTCTGGTGATCAAGGATGGTCTGCCGGTACAGATGAGCGTCACCGAAGTGATTCAGTACCACGCAAAGCAACTGGTGGCGGTGCTGGAGGCGGAGCTGAAGGTCGAAGAGGGGGAGCTGAAGGATAAGATCCACGCCCGGACCCTGGAGCGGATCTTCATCGAGGAGCGGATCTACAAGAAGATCGAGGAGATGAAGAGCCGGCAGGGGGTGATCAATGCGGTCATCAAGGGCTTTGAACCCTTCAAGAAGGAGATTCGCCGGGAGGTTACCGAGGAGGATGTGGAGCGGCTTCTGAAAATCCCCATCCGCCGGATCAGCCGTTACGATATCGAGAAAGCCCGAAAGGAGCTGGAGGAGCTGGAGGGTCGGCTGAAAGAGGTGCGGCACCACCTGAAGAACCTGGTTCCCTACGCCATCGGTTTTCTCGAAGGAGTTCTTGAGGAGAGCCGATCCGCCTGGCCAAGACAGACCAGGGTGGGAAGTTTCGACCGGGTGGATGTCCGGGAAGCGGCGGTCCGGGACCGGGAGCTGCGCTACGATGACGGGACCGGCTATCTGGGCTGCGACCTCAAAGGGGGAGTGAAGCTCTTTGAGGTGAGTCAGTACGACCGGGTGCTGGTGATCCGGGCGGACGGCAGCTACAAGGTGATTGGTGCGCCGGAGAAGCTCTTTGTGGGGTCGGGGATGCTTTTCTGCGGCTTTGCCGATAAGGAAGAGCTGGGAAAAAATCTATTTTCCATCGTTTACCAGGATAAAAAGAGCAAGCAGCTCTACATCAAACGCTGCACCATTGAGCAGTACATTATCGAGAAGGAGTACAAGCTCCTGCCCGAGGATGGCAAACCGCTCGCCTTTACCATCCGGGAGGATCAGGAGGTGGTGCTCAAGTACAAGCCCAAACCCCGGCTGAAGGTGCTTGAGGAGAGCTTTCCCGTGTCGGACTTTCTGGTAAAAAGTGCAAAGGCCGGAGGGGTCCGGCTCTCCACCAAGGAAGTGAAGAGTATCAAACTGCGGAAGGCAAAACAAGGATGAGCGCACAAGGATGAGCATATGAGGATGACAATATGAGCGATAAAACAGCACCGTTGGAGGTACTTTTTGAGGATAATCATCTGATTGCGATAAACAAACGATGCGGTGATATCGTTCAGGGTGATAAGACCGGGGACCCCACCCTGGCCGAGGCGGTGAAGGAGTACCTGCGGGTAAGCTACGATAAGCCGGGGAATGTCTTTCTCGGCATCCCCCACCGGATCGATCGGCCCACCAGCGGGGTTGTCCTCTACGCCCGCACCGAGAAAGCCCTCTCCCGGATCTCCGAGGCCTTCAAGCAGCAGCAGGTAAAGAAGATCTACTGGGCTATCATCGACAAGATGCCCCCGGCAGAAAAGGGCATTCTGGTCCACCACCTGAGGCGGGACCGGAATAAAAACAAATCCTTCGCTTCCGAAAAACCCTCCAAGGGTAGTCAGGAGGCTCGGATGAGCTACCAAATCCTGGGCGCTACCAACCGCTACTATATGATGGAGATAGAGCTTTTGACCGGCCGGCACCACCAGATTCGTGCCCAATTGGCCGCAGTGGGCTGTCGCATCCGGGGAGACCTCAAGTACGGCTACCCCAGGAGCAACCGGAACGGGGGTATCCACCTCCACGCCCGCTCCATCGCCCTGGATCACCCGGTGGGTGGGAAGGAGCCGGTATCGGTGATCGCACCGCCCCCTGGGGGGGATCCTCTCTGGGTGGAGTTTCTGCGGCATGGGTGAGTGGGCTTTTAGAGAAAGCTGAGGCCGGCCCGCGATGTCGCTTTGCGAATCGCTTGCCAAAGCCCCTTCCCCGGCCTATACTAAAGATAACAAACCATGAATGCCCTGAATGATTTTGAGCAGCTGATCCGGTCTTACACCCGGAAACGGCAAACTCCCTCCATACCTCTTGCCACTCTGATACGAGGGGTAGGTAAATGGTCCGAGGAGGTGCGTCGGAGCAAGAGCGATTTTACCGATTTCTCAAGCTATACCCCCTCCATGCTCTCGGAGCTGATCGAGAAGGCGGAGAAGAAGGGCTCCTGCCTGAGAAAGAACACCATGGATGGAAAGGTGTTGATCTATCCCGGATATTACCTCTCCCTGGTAAAAAGCGCCTATGAAGGGATGGAGGGGGATAACGAACGCCCCTTCCCGGGAGAGGAGGCTTTGGGGGTCACGGTCCCGGAGGAGTCTGTTCAGGTTCTTGATGTAAAGGCCAACTTTGTTGACCTCCTTCGGGGAGAGAAGAAGCTGGAGAAGCAGCTGATAAGACTAACCTTCCCTGAGGGCATCCATTCCATGCTTATCATCCCGGAGCTTGCAAAGGTTAAGATCCTGGACCTCTCCATCTCCAAGATGCGTCAATATTTGACAATAAAAAAGAATGTGGACTACATCAACCATCGCCTGCTTGCAGCGTTCCCGGGAAAGGATCGCAGCATCAAGGATATGATCAGTAATATCCTCACCCAGCGGGATACCGCTCTGGCCATTATTAAGGATCCCGATGATTTCTCCTTCCAGGTCTGGTCCCACTTCATGAGTGTTATCATGAAGGATTTCCGGGAGAAAGAGACGAAACTGGAACGGGACCACGCTTTTGCCCAGGCTATCTACTTGATTGGAATGTACAACCTCTTCTATAAGGGCAACAAGCGCTCCAAGCAGGAGCGGGAGAAGGCCTTGCAGGTGGTGGAAAATGGCCTTAAAAACAGGCCCTATTTCCACACCTTTCTGGAAATAAGCGGATTCAAAGACCCCAAGGGCTTTCCGGTAACAAGAACCATCAAGCAGAAAGAGCTGGCCGCCTGGCTGGAGAAGCGGACCGAACTCCACTCGGAAGGGCCCATGCCCGATATTATCCGGCTCCGGGATGCAGCGGGGCATGAGTATTTCATCGCCAAGGAGAAGCTGCTTCAGCTTACCCTGAAGAAGGTGCTTGAAGAGGGACGGGCCATCCGGACTGAGGTGGCCCGGGACTGGTCGGTGCACCTGGGAGAGTTTAGGAAAGTTCCCGAGATGAACCGGCGGGAGGCGCTTGAGGCGGATCTCTGGAGGAGAGTAAAGAATCGGGATCCCCTCCTGTTCGCCCTCTTGAAGTTTGAGCTTCTGATGATGACCCTTCAGGAGACCAAGCCAAGTCAAGAGGTGTATATTGAAACCGAACGGCTGTTCGATGCAAAAAAGACAGGCCTTATTCCTATAGACGAAATCCTCCGGTTTGACCGGAAAAGCGTACTCCTGGAAGCTCGCACCATGATTCCTCTCTGGAAGTCGATCCCCATAATCGGACGGCTTGGTGTTTTCCTGATCCACCTTTTCAAGGGGGTAAGCGCCAGGGCTGCAAATATAAAAGATCCTTCGGAAGTCTATTCTCAGTTCTCCGGGGGTGATGAGGCGGCCAGAAGAAAGAGTCTTGGGAAGAGGAAGATTGGTCAAGGATTCAAAACCCTTGTTGCAAAGGATTCTGCGGAGGAGCCTACATTAGGAGGAAGCGCTTCATCTGAGGACTTCACTGGTGACGCCTCCGGCACTCCCGGCTCCGGGGAGAGCAAGAAACAACAGCTCCAGCGCTACCGGGATGCCCTTGAGGCACTGAAGAAGAGCTATGTGGGTGATTCAGGGAATCTTGAGACGGATATGAAGAAGCTCATCTACCAGTGGAACCCCCTGGTGGACGATGAGGCGAAGAAGAACCTGGTGGAAGATGTAAACTCCATGATCCGGGATTTTATGCGCCGCCTGAAACGGGGATTCGCCGTCTCTCCGCCCGATGCAGAGCGGCTTCGAACCTTGGCGGAGCAGGTTGCCGAGACCGAATCTCTTGCGGAGATCAAGCGCAAAGGCCCATTGACCCGGTACATTGAGCTCTACATGATTCAACAACTGGGGAAGAAATAGATATTTCCCGTTATCCAGACTGGCTGCCCCGAGATAATTTGACAAGAGACCCCATAAGGGCCTATCATTATCCCATTATGAAGATAAAAACGCTTATATGCGACGATGACCCGATGGTTCTTACCCTTCTAAAGCAATACCTGAAGGATAAGGAGACGCTTGAGGTCAAGACACTGGCCAGTCCCCTGAAGGCGCTGGAAGTGATCAGGAACGAGAAGATCCACCTCCTTATCCTCGATATTGTGATGCCCGAAATGGATGGTATTGCACTCCTGAAAGAGGCTAAACAGATCGATCCTCTGACCCATGTGGTGATGATGACCAGCGATTCCACCTTGGGACGGGTGATAGACTCCCTCGGCTCCGGGGCCCTCGATTTTGTTATGAAACCCTTTGTTAATCAGGACGAGATTATGGAGGTGGTGGAGGGATCGATCTCCCGGTGGATGCGGTGGAACAAGGTACTTAAGGAGACGGCAAAGAAGACCTGGCAGGAGGAGCAATGAGCGACGAAAGCGGCTCCCTGCAGTCACAATTCTTCGCCGATGCTCAGGACCTTCTCACCGATGCTGAGGAGGTGGTTCTCTCCCTGGAAAACGAGGGCTTTGACGATGAGAAGATAAACGGTCTCTTCCGGCTCTTTCACACCCTTAAAGGGAATGCCAATATGGTGGGCCTTGAGGGGATTGGAAGGCTATGCCACACTCTTGAGTCCCGACTCGATCTGGTAAGAAAGGGGAACGAGCTGCTGGGGGAGGATCTCTTGCAGATCTCTCTGGAGATTATCGACCTCCTTTCCGGTTGTGCCGCCACCGAGGAAGAGGATGCGGTGCTGGAGCAGCTGCCCTTCTTTGAACAGCGGCTTAACGAGGAGCCCGGGAAACCCGGGAAACCCGAAGAGCCCGGAGAGCCGCAACTGCAGGAGAGTAGCTCTGGAGAGCCCCGTGCTTCCTGCAACAGTGAAGAAGAAGATGATCAAGCAGACGGGGCAGCGGCAGGGAGTTCGCCACAGGAGCTGGCCTCGGCTCCGGCAAGGGCTCCGGCAGATGCCGGTGCATCCCCCGGCGGACCCTCCAATAGCGCCTCCACTATCTCATCCGCCGGTCCAGCAACTGGAGCGGCTCCGGGAACCCTCTCATATAAGGAGCTTTTTCCCCTGCTTCTTCCCCTGGCCCGGGTAAAAAAGATAGCAGAAGATCTTTCGGCGGCCAGCTCAGAAGATGAGGGCTTCGATCTGCTTATGGAGCTGGGGATGGAGGTGATTGACCTCAGGAGTATTGGAGAGAACGAATGTTTCGGTTTTCTGGGGGAGCGGATTCTCTTCCTGGAGAAGTTTGTTACTGCCCTGGTGCGGCTGCAGGCTCCCTACGATCCGATTACCTTTGAGCTTTTCTACATCCTTCTGGATACCATCCTTTGGGATGTGAAACATGATGTCAATCACGCTCCCTGGATTCATCGGGTGGTCATTGACGAGCCTATGCAGCTGCGTGATCTGGTCAGCGTGGAAGTTGGAGAGGAGAGCCCAGAAAAGGAGAGCCCGAGGAGAGGCGCCGAAGGCGCCGAGAAAGAGGAGCCCTTGCTTGTGGAATTGCGGATAGGGGAGGCGACTCTCTATCAAATTGGCGATCTGTTTAATCAATGTCGGCGGCTCCGGGAGGGGCGAAAAGGGCCTGTGCTTTTTCTGCATCCCCGTCCGGGGAGCCTGGAGAAGGCTTCCGGTCTCCTGGGAGAGAGTCTGGAGGGAGATTATCCAACTATCTACGCAGAAATCCTCCCAGCTCTTCTGGAAGCTGCGGTGTATCAAAAAGAGAGGAGAAGTTAATATGGCAAAAAAATTACTACTTGTGGATGATTCTTTCCTGGTCCGCTCCGGTCTTGAAGGAGCCTTTAAGAAATCGGGGGATTGGGAAATTGCACTGGCCGAGGACGGGCGTCAGGGGATTGAGAAGATCCTCTCCTGGAAACCCGATGTGGTGGTGATGGATGTGGAGATGCCCGAGATGGATGGCCTATCGGCCCTCAAGGAGATAGGCTCGAAAAAGCGCAGCGGTGAAATAGCCAAAGATCTACCGGTGATCATCTTGAGCGGAACCATGTATGAGAACGATGAAAATGTAAGAAAGGCGAAGATGCTTGGAGCAGCCGATGTGATGGCCAAGCCGATGGGTAAATCGGCTACGGTCTCTATCGATATCAGCAGCCTGGAAAACAGAATCAAAACCCTACTGGGTCTATGAATCACCTTCCCCCTTCCGGAATGGATGGGCAGGATATCCTTTCCGGTTTTCCATTCCCCGCTTTCCTTGTCTCTCTGGAGAGCAGGCTCCTTACCCTGATCAATCCGGCGGCACAGGAGTGGGGGCTGCAAGTGGGAGCTCCCTACTTTTGCGGCCAGTACGATCCGGAAACAGGGATGCACCGACTTTGTGGCCATACACCCCACCCGGATTGCCCGCTTCAACGGGCCGCAGAAAGCACTTCGCCGGTCCGGCGGATAGTCTGGTACAGGAAAGATGGGGGTACCGATCTTCCCTTTGAGGTTTTTACTACCCTTCTTCCGGGAGGGGGCGAAGAAGGGAATGCTTCTACCGGAAGGGAAAGCGGCCTGGTGCTGGAATACAGAATTGATATCTCGAAACAGATTAACTATGAAAAACAGCTGGCGGATGAACGGGTCCGGAGTGAAGAGCACGCCCTGCATAAAGATCAGTTTCTGGCCAATATCTCTCATGAGATTCGCACACCCCTCAACACAATCCTCGGCTTTGCCGACCAGCTCTATTCGGCGGCGCTTTCTGAGCAGGAGCAGCAGTATCTTGATTTTATTGTGAAAAGCGGTAAGGGACTTTTGACCCTGATGAACGATCTTATCGATCTCTCCAAACTTGAGGCCGGGCAGGTGAGAATGGAGAATGAGATGGTGGATCTCTATCACCTGCTGGAGCAGTTGAAGGAGTTTTACCTTCCCCAGGCGGTGGAGAAGCAGATCGAATTTACCATCGATATCGGAGCTCTTGAAGCGACCCACTTTTTCCTGGACCCCGCCCGGTTCCGTCAGATTCTGGGAAATCTTCTTGGCAACGCCATAAAGTTTACTCCGAAGGGAGGGAAAGTATCTCTCAAGGCGCACTGTAGGGAAGAAACAACTCTTTCTGAACTTGAAGGAAGCCGTCGTCTCTTCTTTGAGGTGATTGATACCGGCATCGGCATACCCGAAACCTCTCTGGATCTGATCTTTGATCCCTTCCATCAGCATGATGGGAAGAGCGACCGTCCCTTCGCCGGGACCGGGATGGGTCTTGCCATCTGCAGGAAGCTGATCCAGAAGATGGGGGGAAAGCTGGGGGTAGAGAGCAGCCCCGGGGAGGGGTCGACCTTTTCTGTCATGATTCCCGGGATCTACACCGGAGCGACCGATCAGGATGAGAGGCTTCTCCAATTGCGGCAGCGGCTTGCCCTGGTGGTTGATGACTATCCGGGGAATCGAAGCATCCTCGCTGAATACCTGCACCGCCTCTCTTTCAAGACGATAGAAGCGTCAAACGGGGAAGAGGCGCTCTCCATGGCCCGGGCTTACAACCCCGATCTGATTCTTATGGATTTGAGTATGCCCACCATGACCGGCTTTGAGGCGACCAAGGCCTTGAGAAGCACCTCCTCCGGGCGGCGTATTCCGGTGGTGGCGGTCACATCAACCTATAGTCGGGATATCCTGCAGCAGATCAGAGAAATTGGCTTCCGCGATTTTCTCAACAAGCCGGTTAGCCCCGAAGCGCTGGAAAAGCTTCTGGAAAAGCTTTTTCTCAAAGAGGAGGGCGCTGGCGCCCGGGACAAGGAATTGGAACGCTCTCCCGGGAAGGTGCTTCCTCTTTTTGCGAAAAGGCGTTTTGCCAATGAGTTTCCTGATCGGTATGCAGAAATCAAAAAGCAGAACCGGATTGAGGCGATTGATGCCTTTGCTCTCGATCTGGCCGCCTTTGGTAATGAGTATGATTTAGCCAGGCTTGCTCGGCTGGGAGATTCTCTTCATCGAGCCTCTGAAGCGTTTGACATAGAGAAGATCCTCTCCCTGCTGGAACAGTTTCCGGAAATCAGCAGATCCATAGGCGAGGAACATAATGGGGATGAAAATGGATAGGGAAAAGCCGAGAATTCTAATCGTAGATGATGTGTACCGGAATATTCAGCTGGCTGCGGTGATTTTGGGAGAGAATACGTATCACTTCTCCTTCGCCACCGACGGGAAGAGTGCCCTGGAAATTGCCCGGCAGGGGGGGATTGATCTTGTTCTCCTGGATGTGATGATGCCGGGAATGGATGGCTACGCCGTTTGTTCCGAATTGCAATCGGATCAAAAGACCGCCGATATTCCCGTTATCTTTCTTACCGCAAAGAGCGACACCGATAGTGTTGTGAAGGGATTTGACCTGGGGGCGGTGGATTACCTGACCAAACCCTTCCAGGCAGCGGAGCTCCACGCCCGGGTGAGAACCCATCTGAAGCTTCGGGCGGTGGAGCAGGAGCTGCGGGAAGCAAACGCAGCAAAGGACCGATTTTTCTCCATTATCGCCCACGACCTGCGCAGCCCCTTCACCGCCTTAGTGGGGGTAAGCCAGTACCTCAAAGATGACATTGACGCTCTTGATCCGGAGACCGCCAAGGAGATGATCTCAGGGATACACACCGCCAGCAAGAACGCCTTCAGTTTGCTTGAGAATCTGCTTCACTGGGCAAGGATTCAAACCGGTACTACCCAACTGAATCCGGAGGAGCTGAAATTATCAGATATCATTAATGACAACCTGCAGTTGTTGAATGTGAACATCTCGGAAAAGGAGTTGCAGATAAAGAGCCAGGTGCCGGAGGATCTGAAATCCTACATCGACCCCCAGGCCCTCAACACGGTGGTCCGGAATCTTATCTCCAACGCCATCAAATTCACCCCCCGGGGCGGAGAGATCCGTATCTCCGCCGAACCTGGGGGCGATGAGGTTGTCCTCAACGTCTCCGACACCGGGGTGGGGATGAACCAGGAGAGTATTGACGCCCTCTTCCACATCGATTCCCGGAGAAGCAGGAAAGGAACCGACCAGGAGAGTGGTACCGGCCTTGGACTTATTCTCTCAAAGGAGTTCCTGGACAGAAGTGGGGGGCGAATCACCATTGAGAGCACTCCGAAAAAGGGCAGCACCTTTGCCATTCACATTCCCGCCGGCCGGGGAGATTAGATGAAATTCTAAAGATGAGACGACCACGATTAGTGGTCGACCAAAACCAATAGTAGAAAATGCCATTCTCATT
>CAYMWV010000002.1:12224-30903 GCA_964394395.1 uncultured Sediminispirochaeta sp. | reverse complement strand
CCAAATGAGAATGGCTTTACTCCACTTGATAGAAACCCGGCACGGTGTTACCATCGCCTTCAGCCGTATGCGGCGCTTCCATGCTGCAAAAGATTCCAGGAGGTAGATATGGCTTCCCTGCACCTTTCAAATAGAAACAGTACTATCCAGGCCAGCCCTATCCGCAAACTGGCACCCTATGCGGTGGCTGCAAAGGCGGAAGGGGTTCATGTCTACCATCTCAATATCGGGCAGCCCGATATCCACACCCCGGAGTTGATGCTTGAAGCTTACAAACATGTACCGGATATTATCGCCTACGGCCCCAGCGACGGCCTGGCCTCCTACCGTCAGCGGCTCTGCCGATACTACCGGGAGTGGGATATCGATGTAGAGCCCGATCAGATCTTCATTACCACCGGGGGAAGTGAGGCCCTTATCTTTGCTTTTATGGCGGTTACCTCTCCGGGGGATGAGCTGATCGTTACCGAACCCTTCTATACAAACTACGCCAGTTTTGCCGTTATGGCCGGAGCCTCCATTGTTCCGGTTACTGCAAGGATTGAAGATGGCTTTCATCTCCCTCCGATTGAGGCTTTTGAGAAGGTCCTGAGCCCTAAAAGCAGAGCGATTATCATCACCAGTCCGGGAAATCCCACGGGAGCCATCTTTTCCAGGGAGCGGCTGGAGGAGCTGGCCGACTTTGCCCGTCGTCACAACCTTTACATCATCAGCGACGAGGTGTACCGGGAGTTTGTCTACGGGAGTGAGAAGGCTTCGGGGATCCTCTCCATTCCTGGGCTGGAGGAGCACGCCATCATGGTGGACTCGGTAAGCAAGCGCTTTTCAGCCTGCGGTGCCCGGGTAGGGGCTCTGGTTACCAGGAACAGATCGGTCTACGACCTGGTGATGAAGTTTGGTCAGGCCCGGCTCTGCCCCCCCACGGTGGAGCAGATGGCCGCTGAAAAGGCTCTGGACACTCCCCCGGAGTACCTCCAGTCGGTGATTGAGGAGTACCGGCTCCGCCGGGATCTCGCCTTTGATGAACTTTTAAAAATCGATGGAGTGGTGGTGAAAAAGCCGGAAGGAGCCTTCTATCTTATTGTTCAGCTGCCGGTGGCCGACAGCGAAGACTTTGCCCTCTGGATGCTCCGGGATTTCCGCTACCAGGGAGCCACCGTTATGGTAGCTCCCGCCGCCGGTTTCTATGCCACCCCAGGGCTTGGGAAGAACCAGATCCGCCTTGCCTATGTCCTCAACCGGGAAGATCTTGAAAAGGCGATCACCATCATCCGGGAAGCCCTTGCCCGCTACCGGGAACTGCAAGGTTAATAGTTCCCCTGCCGGTTTTTCCATCTATTATGATGTTCAAGGGTTCCTCCAGCCGGACATGGCGTAAGAACGTGTCCTCCACCACCGATTCTCTGCTGTTCAGGTAATCCACATTGAAAAGCCCGTCGTCCATAAAGGGATTGATGGTCAGGTAGGCGTTGCGCAGACTGGTAAGGTTCTGGAAGAAGTGGGTCCCCTGGCTTGGGTCGACCCGGAAGTTCTTCAAGCCCGCCTCCACAATGACCCGGGCGTTTGAAATCTGACTCCAGTTGATCGGTATTCCCAGCCAGGGGTCCCTGGATCCGAGTCTTCCCGGCACCACCAGCACATAGCCCTTATCCTCGTCTTCCATAGTGGCGTTGATTTCTGCAATCTTGGCCCCCATCTCCTTGGTGTGGGCGGGATCGAAGAGCTGCGGTCGGATATAGACGATATCCTGGATATCCCGGTAATTTCCGTTTCCCATCGCCTTGTTGCTGAAAATGAGGGTCCTCTCCGGGTCCGGATCTTCCACCACCAGATCCTCCGCCTCGGCGTTTTCCACAATGGGCCGGATCTGCAGAAAACTGAAGGTGGGCAGTTTCCCTCCGGGAGGGTCCAGATTTACTGCAAACTCTATCTCTATGGGAGCGTTCATCGCCTCTCGGCCCAGCTGCAGGAGCTCTCTGATAATCTCGGGAAGGGGAAACATCTTGTATTTCAAAATACCGGAAAAGGTGAGCACCTTTGGACCCGGGTATCCGCTGCCGTCCCGGAGGCGATGGTTCTCCATATCGTAGGTAGATGCGAGGTTTTTTACTATTCCATCTTCCTCCGCCGTTTCCAGGTCACAGAGGATCAGGTTTGACTCCTCCTGAACCCCAAACTGAAGGGTTTCCGAGTCCAGGGGAAGGGCGTAAAACTGCTTCTGTGTATCCCTCATGGCGGTTTTTGTATCCGAGAGCTGGAGTACCTTTTTGGGGTATCTGGGGCTGAATCTGAGGGAGACTCCCCCCTCCACAACCTGCTTGCCCAGCCCCAGGGCGATGTTTACAATCCCGTCTTCAGCTTTTTCATTTTCCACGGGATAGAAATTGAGGCTTCTGGCCACCCCGGAGATGTGGGGATAACAGCGGCCGTTGCGCAGGGCTCCGGTAACCTCCTGGATGATAACCGCCATCTTCTCCTCCTCCACCAGGTTGTTGGTGGCCCGCATATAATCCTTGCTGGCCTGGAAGTAGGTGGATGCGAAGACCGCCTTGATGGCGTTGGAGAGGTCCCGGTAGCGTCGGGAGATATCGGCGTGATTATTGGGGAGCATCCAGGTGGAGTAGATCCCCGCAAAGGGCTGGTAGTGGCTATCTTCCAGTAGGCTGGAGGAGCGAACTGCAATGGGGTTGGTGATTACCTGCAGGATTGCCGAAAGATCTTCGGTAAGCTGCGCCGGGAGCTTCGCTTCCATAAAGGTTTTCAGCATCTCTTCATCGGGAAGGTCTGAGAGGGCGGTATCGAAGAGGTTGTTATTCTCAATGAAAATGTCAAAGATCTCCGTGGTAAGCACCACCGTTCTGGGGATTGATATGACAAGGTTAGGGAACTTGTAGGTAAGACGGTTCCGTTTCAGCTGCAGGTCAATGAAGGCGAGTCCCCGTCCTTTTCCCCCCAAGCTGCCGTTGCCGATCCGGCTGAAGAGGGAGAACTCGTCAAACCTGTCCCGCTGGAACTCCGCAATGGTTCCCCTTCCCTCCTGAAGCCGGAACTGCTTGATTGCTCCGATAATAAATTCCCGCAAATCCTGTACCCGGGGAAAGTCTGAGAGCTCCTTGGGCCTCAGGTATTCGGCCAGGGAGAAGAGGACCCGGGCTTTGAGCCACTTGGAGATGTCGTTACTCTTCACATGGAAGATAAAGGAGTCCTCCGGCACCTCGGCGATCCGGTGCTGCAGATCCCAGAGGTCGTGGGCGTGCATGATGGGAGCATGGGTGGTGGGATCCCGGAAGATAAAGTCTCCAAAGCCGTAGTTGCTGCGGATATACTCCTTTACCTCCTTTAAAAGCCCCTTGGAGTGTTTGTAGATGAAGCTGGCGTTGTAGCGCCTCGCCTCTGCTTCATGCTCCTTGTGGCTTGATTGCAGGAGGATGGGCAGCTCCGGATTATCCCGGCGGATGTGCTCACATAGCTTCAATCCCGCCCTGCGGTCAGTCTCCCCCTCCTTTTTGTAGGTGACATCGGTGATGATCCCTAAAAGGTTGTCCTTATAGGTTTCATAGAGCTCCATCGCCTCTTCGTAGTTCCTGGCCAGGGTGATTTTAGACCTCGCCCGCATCCGCATGGTCTGCTGCCACTCATTGAGACCCTCGGTCATGAGGCACCGAGCCTGTTCAAAGAGGGAGCGGTAGATCATGGGCAGGTAACTGGAGTAGTAGCGAACCGAATCCTCCACCAGGATGATGGTCTGCACCCCCGCAGTGGCCACATCATCGGTGATATTCATCCCGTCCTCGATCAGTTTTACCATGGCCAGGAGGATATTGGGATTCCCCTGCCAGCTGAAGATGTAATCGATGGAGCTGCTGTCCTTGTTTTTCAACCTCTGCATCGTCTCCCGGGTCGATATAGGGGTAAGGACGATGATGGGTATCTGAGGATGTTCCGCCTTTATCCCCGTGGCCAGGTCGATGGCGGTGATCTCGCCAATACTGAGCATGGTGATAATCAGGTCGAAGTGGCGGGAGCCGAGCATCTCGAAGGCCTCATCGGCGGTAGAGACCTGGGTGAATTTCGGGGGATATCGAAGGTTGAGGCTTACATATTCCTGGAAGAGGAGCTCATCAATCCTTCCATCCTCCTCAAGCATAAACTTGTCGTAGTTACTGCAGACCAATAAAATGTCCGCCACCCGTTTCTGCATCAGGAGCTTAAAGGGGGTTTCCCTGAAATAGTACCGTTCCATGGTTGGGACACAATAGCATAATTCAACGCTTTGTTCGAGTCGTGGGGATACCGGAATTTATTCCTAAGTTATTGTGAAATACCTCTATATTTTAAACCAATCTTGCGTAAATAGATGATTATGAGCAGGAAAATTGACAAAATGCGAAAAAACACTTGACTGCACTGATCTATCACGTTAGAGTATCTCCATGTCCCAACGCCAAGAGAGGCATATAATTGGAGGGTAGGAAATGTACAACGTAAAAGAATTTATGGCCGAGCTGGAAAAGAAGAACCCCGCAGAACCGGAGTTCATCCAGGCGGCTCAGGAAGTAATTGAATCGGTGGTGGATGTGGTAAATGACAATCCCGCCTATGTGGATGCAAAAATTCTGGAAAGGCTTACCGAACCGGACCGGATCTACACATTCAAGGTTGAATGGGAAGATGATAACGGAGATGTGCAGGTGAACCGGGGCTACCGGGTCCAGTTCAACAACGCCCTGGGACCCTACAAGGGGGGCTTGCGCTTTCACCCCAGTGTAACCCTGGGCTCTTTGAAGTTCCTCGGCTTCGAACAGACCTTTAAAAACAGCCTTACCACCCTCCCCATGGGCGGCGGCAAGGGGGGCAGCGATTTCAACCCCAAGGGTAAAAGCGATAATGAAATTATGCGTTTCTGCCGCAGCTTCATGACCAGTCTCTGGCGCTACATCGGCCCCGAGACGGATGTTCCCGCCGGGGATATTGGCGTAGGAGGCCGGGAGATCGGTTTTCTCTACGGTCAGTACAAGCGCCTTCAGCTCGCCAACACCGGTGTTCTCACCGGAAAAGGGAGAACTTGGGGGGGCAGCCTGATTCGTCCCGAGGCCACCGGCTTTGGAGCCATGTACTTTGCCAAGCAGATGGTTGAGACCGCCGGGGACTCAATGAGCGGTAAGCGTATATCTGTCTCCGGTTTTGGCAACGTCGCCTGGGGAGCCTGCATCAAGGCTACCGAACTGGGGGGCAAGGTCATCACCATCTCCGGCCCCGACGGCTACATCCTGGACGAGAATGGGGTAAACAGCGAAGAGAAGTGGAACTACCTGCTGCAGCTCCGGGCCAGCAACAATGATGTAGTGGAGCCCTACGCCGCCAAATTCGGCGCCACCTTTGTAGCCGGAAAGCGGCCCTGGGAGGTCCCCGTGGATATCGCCGTTCCCTGCGCCATTCAGAACGAGTTGAGCGGCGCTGATGCGGATCTTCTTGTCAAAAACGGTGCCAAATTCGTGGTGGAAACCAGTAACATGGGCTGTACCGCCGATGCGGTGGAGAAGCTTCACGCTGCCAAAGTGCTTTTTGCCCCCGGAAAAGCAGCAAACGCCGGCGGAGTTGCAGTTTCCGGGCTTGAAATGAGCCAGAACTCCATGAAACTCTCCTGGCCCAGCGAAGAGGTGGATGAAAAGCTCCAGCGGATTATGGAAAATATCCATGAGGCGTGTGTCCGTGAGGGCCGGGAAGGAGACCACGTCAACTATGTCAAAGGTGCCAACATCGCCGGCTTCAAGAAAGTGGCCGATGCGATGCTTGATATGGGGTACTAAGCCTCCTGGCGTTACGATTTCTGCGCCGCCCGGTTGATCACCCGGGCGGTTTCTTGCTCACCGGTGACCCCATTGGTTCTACGTCGTCGAAGAAAAGACCGGAGGTGCGGGACAGCCTCAATTATGTCGCCATGCTGCCGTGGATTTCCTGGCGGAACCACAGTTCGAAGACAGGATCGATGAACGAAGCCATCCCATGGGTGAGGTCAATTATATCCTGTTCTTCAAGCGCTTTTTTGTTCTTGCTTACATTGGCTGAAGTGCCTAATCTGTATTCTCGAAGCACCTCTTCGGAGTTCAAGTGCCGTTCCCCTGAGCAGATTGCTTTTAAAAGATTAATCTGTCTGCTGCTTAAGGCTTCGTATTCTCTCACGAAAAAGGGCCTGTTCATATCAACAATGAGGCTTTTCGCGGATGTCAGGATACCGGAGTCTACCTTTTTATCGGTTAAATTCCATACAATATGTGACAGCTGCTGAACATAGAAGGGGTGATTACGCATGGAATCTGCGATGTCCGCACAAAGACCAGCATCAATTTTTTTCCCAGTCTCTCTATAGGCTTCGGATATATAGGATAGCCAGTATCTTTTCTCAATCTTGTCAAGAAACAAGATCGATCCAAACCTGTAAAGAGGGCTTTCAGTATTGTTGAATATATCGCTCATCATGTGGCGCTTGCTGCCGTAGAGGCAATAGGTAACATGCTCGTGGTTCTGCCAGACTGAACGGAGCTCCTTCTTCAGCAGATCCGAATCTCTATAACTTTGCATATTTTGGAATTCATCAATGCATACGATTATTTTGATTTTTTTCCTGCGGGCAATTCGTTCAGGCAGATCAAGTATATCTGCCCGGCTTTTCTGTAACTCCCTCATATCGAAGCTTAGTGACAGATCGTTGACCGAATCGGCAGAGAAGGTAATCTTTGGAATAATCGATGTAAATACATGTTTTACCAATCCCACGGCCCCTTCAATGTTACCTGATGAGCATTTTACTGTTTCGGTCGCATAGGCTTGCAGAAATTCTTCTTCACTGCGTATTCTGAAGAGATCTATCATTACAATTCGGTAATTTTTCTTTGCGCCGAAGATGTCCTCCATGCATTTATTGACCAGGGAGGACTTGCCCCACCGGCGGGGTGATATGATAATGGTGGATATTTCACTTAAGAGGTTATCCGACAGGTATTTCATCTGTTCTTTGCGGTCTGTAAAGGATTTTCCGCTTACCGTTTTGCCGAACTGAAAGGGAGAGTTCATATGATACCTCTGGGTATGTTACTAATTGGTAACATACTAAATGGTAACATGGTTTTGACTGGGTGTAAACGGTTTAACGACGGGCAATCTCATGAAATTGCCCGCCCATTATAAGCCTACTTTAATAAGCCTGCTTTTCCGAGAAGTAAACTGCCGAAGCTAAAAACAGATAACACTCAAATATGGATTAGATTTGGGGCGGTTTTACTTTTCTCTCTCGATAGCCTATCCTGTTATCAGGCCTCGGCCTATATATCAAGTGAAGCAAAGGAGAGCCTATGGCACCCAAAATGATCTATATCACCGGTTTCAGGCAGCATGCGGGGAAAACGGTTACCAGTCTTGGCCTTATCAGCCTGCTTAAGAAGATCTATCCCCCGGAGAAAATTGGCTACATCAAACCGGTAGGACAGGAGCTGGTGGAGCTGGACAGCGGCATTACTGTGGATAAGGATGTCAAGATCATTGAGGCTTTCACCGGTCTGCGGGACATGGAGATGGAGTTTGCCTCTCCGGTGCAGCTTGGTTCGGGGTTTACCAAAGCGTTTCTGGCAAATCCTGACCGGGATCAGATCACTGTGGAGCTGCGGGAGAATATTATGAAGGCCATGGCTCACCTGTCGGATAAAGAGGTGGTGGTGGCGGAGGGGACAGGACACCCCGGAGTGGGGGGCATTGTGGGGCTATCCAACGCCGAGGTTGGTAACCTGATTGGGGCGGATATTATTTTCCTTTCCGGAGGAGGAATCGGCAAGGCCCTGGATCAGCTGGAGGTTGATCTATCCTATTTTATGTACAAGAGGAACCGGGTGAAGGGGATTATCTTCAACAAGGTGCTGCCCAACAAGATCGAACAGTCAAAAAAATACCTCACCGAAGAGGTCTTGCAGCGAACCTACCCGGATTTCCCTGATAAGCTCAGGGTATTCGGTTACCTGCCCATCATGGAAGATCTGCCCAAACCCTCCATGGATTTTATTCGGCGCAGGTTTAAAGGAGCCGAGGCGGTGGGAGATCCTGAGGCGGACAACTGGCACATCCCCTGCCGCAACATCAGGATCATCAGTCTCAGGACCGAATACCTGGACCTGAACCGTTACGTCGGCTCCGGGGATTTGATCATTATCGGTTCTGGTTCTACCGAGCGGGTCAAAAGAATTATCGAGCATAACAAGAGACTCTCTCCCCACATGGGAGGGATCATCATGACCTGCCGGGAAGATGTGACCCTGGATCCGGATATCCGCAAGCTTCTGGAAGATTCCGGGGTTCCCACCCTGCTGGTGGAAAATGATACGGCCAGCACGGAGCAAAATGTCCTTGATGTTTTCGAGAACACCAAGCTGCAGCTCTATGATACGCCAAAATACCGGACTATCTGCAAGCTTTTTGAGGAGTATTTTGACTTCGAGAAGTTTGGTAACATCTTTCTCGGTTAAGGATCATGAACCCTCTCTCCCTAGCTTCATGGACCGGATTTCTCTTAGCCCTCTTCACTGGGATTGACGGGCTTCGGAGAAACAGTCGGACCCTGAAGGGGTGGCTCTTCTTTCTTTTCGCCTTTTCAATTGCATTCTGGTGTTTCGGCTACACCTTCATCTATCCCGCTGGGGACCTTGAAAGTGCCTGGTTCTGGTACCGCCTTATCACTCCGGCGTGGTCTTTCCTGCCGGCCATTGTGCTTCACTTTTTTCTTGTTTTGGCGGATCGACACTTCCCGCTTCGTAAGGGCATCATCTTCTTTTACCTTCTTGGGGCGATCTCCCTCTACCGCAACTATACAGGGCAGCTCATTGTAAAGGAGATGGTGGTGGGTGAGGGCTTAGGTACTGTGGAGCTTCATGCAGTAGGAAGCTTCTGGTACCTCTTTTATCTCACCTATCAGATCTCTTCCCTGCTGCTTGGGGCTTTTGTTCTTCTATCCTGGAGAAGGAAGACGATGATCCTCCGGTTTCAAAAACAGGCGGAGCTGATTCTGGCGGCTCTTGTTTTTACCCTGCTGCTTATTAACTCCCTCAACTTTTTGCCCTCCATCCTGGGATTGCGCCTCCCTGCCATGGCGCCTACCGCCCTGGTCCTGGTGGTACTGGCGGGATGGTACGCCACTACCCGGTACAGATTGCTGGAGCTTAGTCCGGAGATAGCGGCGGAACATATCATGAAGGGGATGCTGGACGGGGTGCTCCTGGTGGATATCTTTGGCCGGGTGCAGCAGATAAATGAGCGGCTGCCGGAGATCATCCCCCTGAAGAAGCAGCAGATGCTTGGGAAGGAGCTGGATACCCTCTTACCTGAATCGATTCGAAAGGATTCCCCCGGCAGTTTCTTCCAGGGAGCGATCCAGGAAGGTTTTTTGGTTCTGGAGAGCCGGTTCCTGGGGATTCCTGTTCAGCTCAGCAGCTCTTCCATCTTTGACCGGTCGGGAGATCTGGCCGGGATGGTGGTCATTGTTCACGATTTGCGAACCAGGGAGGCGATGAAGGAGGCTGATATGGCGAAGGATCGCTTTCTGGCCGGGATGGGGCATGATCTTCGCACCCCCTTGAACAGCATCATCGGCTACGGGGGGATGCTCCATGGCGATCCTGGTCTGGGAGAGAAACAGCGTCGAATCGCCGAATCCATTGTGGATAACAGCAACTACCTCCTGAACCTCCTTAACGATGTTATCGATTTTGCGAAGATTGGATCGAAACAGCTAAAGAGCCAGGGGCGGGTTTTTGATCTGAGAAATATGATCCGGGAGATCGCCATTGGATTTCGAATCGCTGCGGACGAGAAGGGGCTCTCCTTTTTCGTCCACCTGACTCCCGGTCTGCCCCGGTTCCCTTTGGGTGATGAAAAGTGGATCCGCCGGATCCTGCACAATCTCCTCTCAAACGCCTTGAAGTACACCGGGAAAGGCTCTCTTACCCTCTCCCTCTCCTGCAACACCCCCGGCCATGGTGGAGGAGAAGGGGCCGGGAAAGGGGATAGGGTTCTGATCGTCACCGTTTCCGACACCGGCCCTGGTATCGATCGGGAACTGCGAAGCAAGATCTTTCTCCCCTACACCCGGGGGGAAGAGCAGTCGAAGCAGGTGGAAGGAATGGGTTTGGGGCTCTATATCAGTAAAACGCTGGCTGAAGAGATGGGCGGGACCCTTGACTTACTGGAAAACCCTCAAGGAGGTCCCCAGGGGGCAACCTTTCGCCTTACTCTCCCTTTGGGAAGTCCCCGGCGGGAGGAACTTGCGGAAATGGAAGGTGAAGGGCAGGAAGCGGTGGCGACTGAAGAGAAACCGTATAGGAAAAATGTGCCCCCCAAGCCGCTTCTGCTTTCCTTGAAAAAGGCCATTGATAGCGGCGATATGGGAAGCTTTCTGGAGTTCCTGGACAAATATGCCGATACTGGATATGAGGGATTTATTACCCACTACAGCTCCCTGGCCCGAAAGTTCCGGGTCAACAGGATAAAGAGAGAATTGGAGAAGCAGATAGATTCCTCCGGGGGTAGAGATGGAACAACCGACAAAGGTATTGATCATTGATGATACTCCAAGCAATCTGGCCCTTCTCTATGATCTTTTAGAGTCCCGGGGCTGTAAGGTATTCGTCAGCCAGGATGGTGAACATGGAAAGGCTTTAGCGGAGGAGATCGTTCCTGATATCATTCTTCTTGATATCATGATGCCCGGCGGGAACGGCTTCGGGGTGTGTAAAGCCTTGAAGGAAAAACCGACCACATCGGATATCCCGGTTATCTTTCTTTCTGCCCTGGATGATGTGGATAGTAAGGTGAAAGCCTTCCAGCTGGGGGCGGTGGACTACATCGCAAAGCCCCTGCGGCAGGAGGAGGTGCTTGCCCGGATTCAGTTACAGGTGGAGTTGAAACGTAACCGGAGAAGGATTCTGGAGCTGGAAAAGACCAATACCGTTTTAGCTATGGCCCTCACTGCCAGCCACGAGCTTACCCAGCCCCTGACCAGCTTGAAGGGTAATCTCGACCTCTTAGAGATGGTGCTCGCAGAGCAGGGGATACTGGGTACCGAGGGCGAGGGGATTGCAGATTACATTGCCAAATGCCGGGAGTCGATCCAAAACATGGAAACGCTGCTTGAGCGCTACCGCTCCGCCGGGGGGGCGGAGGACCTTGATTATGGCGGGGGGGGAAGGAAGTTTTTTTTCACCCCTGGGGGTGGGGGTGGGGGGGGGTTGTATAAGTATAAAAAAAAGGGAAAAGAACAAAAAACTTCTGAGGTTTTGAAAGGCTGATCTTTCCTTCTCAGGCAAAAACTATCTTGACACAGGGGCCCGGGGGTGGGGGGCAGCGGCCGGGGGCCGCCGGTGGTGGGCGCTCTTAGTTTGCCATTTTACTTCCCGTAAATTTCCCTGCTCCCCTCCCCATCCTTCTGGAAGTGAAAATCGAATTCCAGAAAGAGCATCCCCCCGAGGAAGGAGTCGTTTTCCACTCCAGCTGCTTCCCACTGTTTTGTTTCCCACCGGGGAGACCAGGTTATCCGGGAAAAACGGCAGGAGAGCATGGAACTGATTGTGGCGTCGGGTTTCTCAATCATGCCAAAACTGACAAGCCGGTGCTCCTGGTGCAGATCCTTTTCCGTGATGGTGTAGTTCATGGTGATGATCTTTGAGCCCTCGGCTGCTCCTTCCCCCAGGTTCAACCAGGTGTACTCGAACTCCAAAAGCAGCTTCTGCCCCGGCGCAGCCTCATCGCCGGGGATACAGGAGATGTGCACATGGGGTTGGATGGGACTCCCCTCCTTGTAGCTGTGGGGCAGCTGAGCGGCGAAGTGGGCACTCTGATAGAGTCCTCTCTTCTCCCCCCCATGGTCGAAAACATAGCCCATGATACCCGACCAGCTGGGACCCCGATCCCTGTTGTGAGCTATTTGACAGAACCGGGGCTGGTCCGTACTCTGGCTGGAGTTTACCGCCGTCATCATCGCAGAAACTCTTAGATCCTCCCACATAAGCTTACCCCCGATCGTTTTTGTATTGCATCTTGGTTGGAATAGTATAGCTAATCATATAGCTAAGTGTAGTTCTCTTTTCCGATGAGGTCAATTTTTTTCGTCCCCAGCTCTTTTGCCCTTCTTTTTGCTAGGAAAATATACCGCTTTGAAATTGCTATCCCTGAAAAAAATGATTATTCTGTAACCATTAAAAAGGAGATTACCAATGAAACCGATTGTTCTTATCCTGCTCTCTTTTATCCTTTCTGCCTGCGGGTCCGGGGATGGAAATGGAGTAGTTTCCACAGATGCGCAAGAAAATGAATCTCTTCCTGTAGAAGCTGTAACCATTACCCGGGGGATGCTCTGGGATAGCGTAGAAATTACCGGTACGGTCCGGGGAGTTGAAGAGGCGGTGGTGGTCTCCGAAACAGTGGGTACTATCAAGGAGCTCTCCCTGCGGCTGGGGGGGGCTGTTGAGGCTGGGGATGTGCTGGTTCAGGTGGACGACACGGTGGCACGGCTCAATATGGAGCAGGCGCAGCAGCAGCTGGAGATCGCCAGGATTGATCAGGCTACAAAGGAGGAGCTCTTCCGGGGCGGCGGGGTATCCCGGGCGGAGCTTGCCCGGAGTCAAAGCGCTGCAGCGGGGGCGGAAGCGCGATACCGAAGTGTTGTTAAGGCTTATGAAGATTGCTCTATCGTAGCTCCTATTGATGGGTTTATCTCCTTTATTGGCGATGCGGTGGCCCGGGGGAATTTTATCGGCCAGGGTACCCGGATTGCCGGGGTGGTTAACCTGGAAGAGCTGCAGATCACCGCCGGAGTGGGGGAGCAGCTGGTTTCGCTGATCCAACCGGGGGCAGCCACTTCGGTACGGATCCCTGCGGCCTGCGGGGATGAGCTCTTTCCTGGAGAAGTCTCCGCCCTGGCTGCCGGGAGTGACCCCGCCACCGGGAGCTTTGCGGTGGTGGTGCAGTGGGAGAACCGCTGCGAGGGGAAGGTAAAAAGCGGGATGACCGCCCTCGCCTCCATTGCTCCGGCCCGACAGGAAGAGGCGCTTCTTCTGCCCTCGGGCGCTCTCATCCAGCAGGATGGTGAAACTTTTGTTATGGTGGATGCGGAAGGGACCGCTCGGCTGCAAGGGGTAGAAACCGGCCGGAGTCTGGGAAACCGGAGGGTGGTACTTTCCGGATTAGAGGAGGGAGAGAGGGTGATTATGAGCGGAACATCCCTCCTATCTGATGGGGATCCGGTGATCTCCACGATTATCGGCGAAAGCGGGGAGTGGGAATGAATATCGGCAGATTTTCCGTCCGGCACCCTGTACTGATCAATATTCTTATGGTGACCCTGCTGCTCTTCGGTACTTTCAGTATCCTGCGGATGCCCAAGGAGCAGTTTTCCGAGGTTCCTTTCTACTGGGTCAACATCATCACCCCCTATCCGGGAGTCTCCGCCGAGGATGTGGAGAAGACGGTGACGGTTCCCATGGAGGATCAGTTTACCGATATCGAGAGTTTGAAAAGGATCAGCTCGGTAACCAGCGAGGGGTTAAGCCTGGTACGGGTGGAATTTGATGATGGAATCAACGATGAAACCTTCAAGCGTCTCTTTCAGGAATCCCAGACCAGGGTTTCCGGCCTGGATCTGCCTGAGGGCACCCTCTCCCCCTCGGTGGACGACTTCTCTGCCGCCGACTTTCTTCCGGTTATCGAGGTGGTGATTTCCGGGAGTGCCGATTTTGAAACCCTGAACCGGACCGCCCTGGAGCTGGAGGAGGAGATAGGTGATATCCGGGATGTTTCCACCGTGGATGTGGTGGGTACCCGGGACCGGCAGCTCTTTATCGACGTAAACCGGACCAAAATCGAAAGTCTGGGGGTCTCCATTGATGAGATTGTCCGGGCAATCCGGGGCCGGTCAGTGACGATCCCCGGGGGAACCCTGGTTTCCGGGAGCCGGGAGTATCTCCTGCGGACAGTGGGGGAATTGAGTGGTTCTGAGGAGTTTCGCAAGGTGATCGTCCGCCGCAGTTCCGCCGGCTCCGGTCTGGTCCATGTGGGGGACCTGGCAACCGTAAGCGAAGGGTTCGATCCTGATGGAACCACCGCCCGGTTCAACGGAGATCGCTCAGTGAGCTTGCGCATCTCCAAGGTCTCCGGAGGGGACAGCCTTGGGGTGACCGAAGGGGTTCGGGAGCTGGTGGAAAGCTATCGGAAGCAGCTTCCGGCGGGAACCGAGCTGGACCTGATTAATGACTCTACCGTCCAGATCCGCCGGAGTATCTCCATTCTGGTGGATAACTTTCTCTTCGGCTTTATTCTACTCATCGCCATTCTCCTTTTCTTTTTGGGATTCCGTAACGCCCTCATCATTGGTGTAGGGCTGCCGGTTACCTTTGCCATGACCTTCATCATCCTGGAGTATCTGGGGGAGACGGTGAATACCAATACCCTCTTTGGGCTGGTGCTGGTGCTGGGGCTGGTGGTGGACCACGCCATCGTCATAATCGAGAACAGCTACCGGCTTGAGCAGGAGGGATTGAGCAAGATTGATGCGGCAGTGGAGGGGACCAATCAGGTGGTTTTTCCGGTAATTGCCGCGACAGCCACCACCGTGGCGGCCTTCCTTCCCCTGATGATCCTTCCGGGAACCATCGGTAAGTTCCTTCGGGTTATTCCTCTGGTAGTCTCTGTTGCTCTCATTGTTTCCACCTTTGAAGCCTTGGTCTTCCTGCCTGTCCACTTTGCCGAGTGGTCCGGCAAGGCGAAGGAGCGGGCTGCGGGTTTTTTCGACCGGCTCCGGAGGGGGTACCGGAAGCTTCTGGAAAAGGTGTTTCGGCACCGCTACCTGGCGGCCATCGGGTTTTCTATGATCACCATCGGGAGCTTCGCCCTGGTGACTACGGTGCAGCAGGATCTCTTCTCCGCAGAAGATTTTACCCTCTTTTATATTGAGATTGAGCTGCCCCCGGGTTCTCCCATCGAAAAAACCGACCAGGTGGTGAGCCGCTTCGAGGAGAAGCTTCTCCCTCTGGTGGGGGGCGGTGAGGTCTCTGCCTTAAGCAGTTCCATCGGATTCCTGAGCGGCGGCAACGGTAATACCAAAAGCAGCAATGTTGCCGAAATTGTGGTGGACCTGCTGGAGCAGGATGAAGGGCGGAACCGCTCCATCCCCCAGATTATTCAGGAAGTTGAAGGGCTCTGCAGTACCATCCCGGGGGCCGAGAGTGTTCGCTACCGGAAGGCGACCAACGGCCCTCCAGTGGGATCACCCCTCTCTTTCCGCCTGCAGGGGGATAACTACAACCAGCTTGCCCGGGCCTCCGGGGAGATCCGGCGAAAACTGGCCGAATATCCCGAGCTCTACAACATTGATGACGATGTGGACAGCGGTACCCCGGAGCTGCAGATCCGGGTGAACGAGGAGGCCGCGGCCCGGTACGGCCTCTCGGTCCTCTCCGTTGGAAGCTACATCCGCAGCTCCTTCGACGGTGTTGTCGCTACCACCATTTTTCGGAACAACGAAAGTATCGATGTGGTGGTGCGCTTCGGGGCGGAAAACCGCGCCGCAGTGGACTCTTTTCTGCAGCTCTCCATCCCCACCCCTGACGGCAGGCTTGTTCCCTTCACCTCCGTCGCTTCGGTCTCCGAATCGGGAGGCATCTCCTCCATTAAACGGGTGGACGGCAAGCGGGAGGTAACCATCACCTCCGAAGCCTACAACGAAGAGCGGGTACGGGATATTAACAGCCAGATAGAGGCCTACTTCCAGTCGGATCTTGCCCCCCAGTACCCCGGGGCGGAGCTTAAGGTGGGCGGGGAGTTTGCCGAACTGGCCGAGCTCCTCTTTCAGATCCTGCGGATCTTTCTGATTGGAGTATTTCTGATCTATGTGATCCTGGGAACCCAGTTCAACAGCTACGCTCAGCCCTTTCTTATCCTTTTTTCCATCCCCTTCGCCTTTGTGGGAGTGGTGCTTTTTCTGGTGATTACCGGAACCCCTTTCTCCACCACCGTCCTCTACGCCGGGGTTGCCCTGGCGGGAATCGCAGTAAATGACTCCATCGTTCTCATCAGCTTCATCAACGAGTTGAAGGAGAAGAACTACGCCCCAGAACATGCAGTGCTGGAAGCGGCAACCTTGCGGCTGCGGCCCATCATGCTTACCACCATCACCACCATTGCGGGGCTCCTGCCCACTGCCCTGGGAATCGGCGGCGCCTCGGTGGTCTGGGGCCCCATGGCGGGGACCATCATCTTTGGGCTCATTTTTTCCACCGCCACGGCGCTTTTGATCATCCCCTGTGTCTACGGTATCTGGGATGACGGGAACCGGAAGCGGCGGGAGCGGAAGCATTAACCCGCTTGTGATTCTTTGTTCACATCCTCTCCAGTAACAAAGCGCCCGGTTTTTTCCATCAGGTTGTCTACCAACCGGTCAAGCTTTTCTGTCAGTACGGTTAGGTTTTCCATAGCTGCAGTGATTTGCCCGGTACCCACTGTCGCCTCTTCCAGGCTGGCGCTTACCTGCATAGAGAGGTCGGCTAAGGGCTCCATAGCACTGCTAATTGAAGCGCTGTTCCCACTGATGTTTCCTGCATTTTCCCGTACCGTAACGGTAATATCTTCCAACAAGTGCATGGACCTACGTATTTGCTCGCCCCCGGATGAGAGTTCTGCGGCTGAGGAGAGGATCTCGTCGAAGGCCGAAGAGACTTTGCTCACTTCTCCGTTGATTGATTCAAAAGCGGCGCTGGTCTGCTTGCTCGAATCGGATGCATGGTTGATATTCTCCAGTATCCCGGTCAATACCCGACTGATCTCTTTTGCATTTTCTCCGGAGGTTTCTGCCAGTTTTCTGATTTCATCAGCTACCACAGCGAAACCTTTGCCCGCATCTCCTGCATGAGCTGCTTCGATGGCGGCATTCATGGAAAGCAGGTTGGTCTGACTTGCAATATTGTTAATGATATCTACCATTTCGCTAATGGTATCGATGTTTCCAGCAATTTCCTCCACCGCTGCACCTGTTTCTGCCATCTTTTCCCCACCGCTACGAGCATTTTTTACCAGCCTGTCAGTAGCTTCCTTTTTCTGCCTGATGACGGAGGCGACGTTTGCTAAACTACTTACCATTTCCTCTACTGCAGCCACCGACTCTTCCACTGCACTGGACTGCTCTTCGATTTCTTTGTTCTGGGTCTGAACAGAGCTGTTAATCTCCCGAATTGATGAGTTTACCCCCTGAAAGGATTCTGAAAGGCCAGCAACATTGGTTCCCACAGCTTTAATAGTAGCATCAATCTCCCTTATCCCTGCTGTAGTTTCCTCTGCTGTGGAGCCGATAGTTGCTTTGGCCTCCTCAACCTCCTTTCCGGTGGTTTTTACCGAAATTATGGTGGATTCCAGTCCTGCAACAAAGGTGTTGAAGTTATCTGCCAAGAGTCCAACCTCGTCACGTCTATCGATATCCAGCCGGGAGGTTAGGTTACCCTCTCCTTCTGCAATCGCTCCGAGTATCTGGGCGGTTTTCTTGATTGGTTTTGTGATATTTCGGCTTATAAAGAGGGCAATCAGCATGCTGATTATCAGAGCAGCCATCAGGCGAATGATAGCATCCGTTCCCATATCCTGTACTTCCCGGTTGAGAAAGGACCAATCGTAGATATACTCCACTACCCGGCTATTATCGGTGGCGAATTTGTCATCTTTCAGGTCGATAAAATGGTAGACCCGCTCCAAGTTCCCTTCCTCTTTGATTGATACCCTCTGGTCGGAACGCTGGTTGTAAAGATCAATTACCTGCTTTTGGTAGGTCTCTTCGATCTTTGGTAGCTTCCCCTCACCCTGCTTTACATCTTCCCGGGTTGTTTCCATCATGAAAAACCCGTCATTCACAGTGGAGATGGAAAGCAGCTCTTTATTTAGTTTCACCGTCTCTTTCAGCACTTTTTCTATATCCAGGGCCGCCAGGCTCTCGGTAAATGCATCGGACTCCAGGCTTAGCTCCAGGATGTAACGGTTATCCGGTGACGGATGGTAGGCATATTTACGGAGCATTCCTTCGAGACTACTTGTGGTAATCCGGTCGGCAAAATAGTGATCGCTCTTACGGATCCTCTCCAGATATTCGTAGAAAGGAGGTGCGATCTTTTGAAAATCGAGTCCAACATCTTCCGGTACCGTAGCTACCTGGATAATTCCCTGGTCATCAATAATATAGAGCTCTATATCATCACCCATGGATGTTTTAAGAGCCTTAAGGTCGATACTATCGATATTGCCTTTCGCATCGTTATAGGCTTTTATGAAGCTGGAAAAATTTGCTTCCAGTCTGCTGTCCAGAGAGGCTTCCATAACCTTGTACGCCTGGTCTGTAAGGCGGATAATGTTCTCAACATTACTTTCCGCCCGAAGCTGATCCTTTTGGAACCCCTTGGTGAGAGCCTTCTGCTCCTTTAAGTAGTCCTGGATACTAATTCCGGTAACAATAATAAAGATCATTCCGGTGAAGACAAGAAATATTTTTATAAAAAGGGTGGTACGTCTGCCTGTCATGAGGGCTCCTTGAAATCGGTTTCAGTAGTGAGGAGACAATAGCTGAAAAAGGATAGATGATCAATAACTTTCCTGAAAGATGGTTGGGTAC
>CAYMWV010000002.1:2353-12124 GCA_964394395.1 uncultured Sediminispirochaeta sp. | reverse complement strand
CTATCCTCTATCCTCTATCCTCTATGCCCGCTCCGTAGTATGATACGTTCCAGCATGGAACTTCTAAGCAACATCGCCCTCTTTCGGGATTTTCTGAGCACCCACATCCTCTTTACGGTGGGCATTCTCCTGCTGGTGGGCTACTACATCGGCCGGCTGGCAGGGACGGTGAAGCTGCCGGAGATTACCGGCTTTATCATCGCAGGGCTCCTCATGGGGGAATCGATAACCGGGATCGTCCCCCATCACATGGGGCAGACCCTCTCCACCATCACCGAGGTGGCCCTGGGGCTCATCGCCCTTACCATTGGCGGGGAGTTTTACTGGGTGAAGCTGAAGCGGATGGGCCGGGAGGTGGTAATTATCACCGCCCTCCAACTGCTGGTAACCTTTCTTGTGGTAGCTCTGGGGATGCTGCTTTTCAGGATGCCCCTCCCCTTTGCCCTCCTCTTGGGGGCCATCGCTTCAGCAACGGCCCCGGCAGCAACGGTGGCCATCGTACAGAGCCTCCGGGCCCGGGGGAAGTTTATCGACTACCTCTACGGAGTGGTTGCTCTGGATGATGCGGGCTGTGTTATTCTCTTTGGGGTGATTTTCGCCTTTGCCGGATCCATGTTGGCAGCCGGAGGGGAGCACATCGCCGCCGGTGCGGTGATCTTTCACGCCCTTTCTGAGGTGGTGCTGTCGATCGTCCTTGGGATCTTCTCCGGTGCGATTGTTCATCTATTAACCCGGAAGAAGAGCACGAACGAAATCATCATCATCACCATTGGATTGATCTTCCTGACCACCGCCGTTGCGGTACTCTTTCACCTCTCTCCCCTGCTGGTGAATATGGCCGCCGGTGCGGTGATCATCAACCTCTCTCCTTCAAACCACAGAATTTTCCGGATCATCGAGCCTCTCACTCCGCCCATATACGCCCTCTTCTTTGTCATCGCCGGGACGGAGCTCAACCCTGCTATCTTTTTCCAGGGTGATATTCTGCTTGTGGGGATAGCCTACATCCTCTTTCGGGCAGTGGGGAAGTACGGCGGCGTCTACTCGGGAGCCTGCATCGCCGGTGCGGAGAGGGAGATCAAAAACTACCTGGGGATCTGCATGTTACCCCAGGCGGGGGTTGCCATCGGTCTGGTATTGATGATCCAGACATCGCCGGTTACCGCAGCCATGGGAGCGGAGAATATCGCCCGGGTGGATATGCTGGTTAATATCATTCTGCTGTCGGTCTTTGTCAATGAGCTGATTGGCCCGTCCCTCTCCCGGTTTGCCATCATCCGGGGAAATGAAATGGAGGAATAGCGTGGAACTTCTCACCATACTGGATAAAAATTGCTGCAAGGTAAATCTGAAAGCGAAAAACAAGGATGAGGTAATCCGAAAGCTGGCATCTCTTGCAAAGAAGAGCACTACTACCGATGCTCTCACTGAAGAGGAGATCTACCGTTACATAAGAGAGCGGGAAGAGCAGGGTTCCACCGGCTTTGGGAACGAGATGGCTATCCCCCACGCCCGGATCAAGGAGATGAAGGAGTTTCTGGTCCTCTGCGGGGTCTCGAAGAAGGGAGTGGACTTCGACGCAATGGACAAGAAGCGGGTGCGGATCATCTTCCTTATTTTGGGCCCGGAGGAAGCGGTAAATGAACACCTGAAAATTCTGGCAGCCCTCTCCCGGCTCCTCGGCCTGCCCCGGGTGAAAAACGAACTGCTCCAGGCGCCCAGCGAGATAAGCCTTTTTGAAACGATTTTGCGCTACGGCCGGGAACAGAACGGCGGATCGGCGGAAGACCAGAAGATGAAGCTCCTGATGGTGAACCTCTATATTGAGGACTTCTTCTACAACATCCTGGAGTTTTTTATTGAGCAGGGGATCGAAGGGGCAACCATTCTCGATTCCTACGGGATGGGGCAGTATATCTCCAATATCCCCCTCTTCGCTGACTTTATCGGCTTCATGAAGAAGGACAGAAGCAAGAGCCGAACCATCATGGCCCTGGTCCCGGAGACCCGAATCGACGAAGTGCTGAAAGGGATCGAGGAGATTACCGGAGATATGACAAAAAAACAGGGGGCCATGGTGATGGTGCTCTCCCTCGACTTTTACAAAGGGAGTATGGGGATGATGTAGCCGGGTATACCCGTTTCCCCGCAGCATATAGTTAAGAGATCACAGGGGCCTCTGGCCGCTGTCGGTGGTTTTCTTTTACAATAAAAGCCCCTGCAATTATTGATAAACCCATCGCTTTCGGTTACCCTTGTCCCTGTTTGTTTTGGGATTTCCCTTCGGAATCTTCCTTTGGGGAACTCCCATCACGGGTTGCTTTTCTTCCGACGGTCAGGTGGTGTGCCGCTGGAAAGGAGCTTCCCCGGCCCGGCCTCTTTCACCGGTGGCACGGAGATACAAAATCGTATTATATTCGCGGGAGGGGAACGTGGCGCAAAAAAATGGTCTAAGTGATCTGGGACGGAAGATTTTTCTTGACAGGTATGCTTTAAAGGATGGCAAGAAGTCGAGCCTGAAGAAGGGGGACACCGTGGTGGTGGTGAGTAACCCCCAGACCGGGCAGCGGGAGATTGGTACCGTTTTGGAGCTCTCGGGAGATCACGTTTCAGTTACCCTCGATTCAGGTGATCAGGTCGAACGTCCCCTGGAGCAGGTGGACAAACCCCTGGAAACAGATCCCGCCATGATGATTGAGCGGGTAGCTGCCGCCATCGCCGCCGAGGAGGATGAATCGGTCCGGGCTGAGTGGGGGAAGAACTTCTCCTGGCTCCTGGAGGATTGGAAGTTTGTCCCCGGGGGTCGGATCCTTACCGGAGCAGGGACTGACCAGAATCTTACCTACTACAACTGCTACGTCATTCCCAGCCCCGGAGACAGCCGGGGGGGGATCATCGAAACCCTGGGTCACATGACCGAGATCATGAGCCGGGGCGGCGGAGTCGGTATCAATCTCTCCTCCCTCCGTCCCCACCACGCCTACGTAAAGGGGGTAAACGGCCGCTCCTCCGGTTCAGTAAGCTGGGGGGCCCTTTATAGCTTTGTTACCGGCCTTATCGAGCAGGGGGGCAGCCGCCGGGGAGCCCTGATGCTGATCCTCAACGTCTGGCACCCCGATATCCTGGAGTTTATCGCCTCCAAACAGAAAATGGGGCAGATCACCAACGCCAACATCAGTGTAGGTATCACCGACGACTTTATGAAAGCGGTTCGGGACGATGCGGAGTGGGAGCTTCTCTTCCCCGACCCAAGTTCAGAGGGCTACGATACTGAATGGGATGGGGATCTTACCGCCTGGAGAGAGGCGGGTCGGCCGGTGATCGTTCACAAACGAATGAAGGCCCGGGATATCTGGAACAGCATTATCGAGAGTGCCTGGGCCAGCGCCGAACCGGGTATCTTCTTCGTAGACCGGTACAACGCCATGAGTAACTCCGCCTACTACGGCCGGATCAACTGCACCAACCCCTGCGGCGAACAGGGCCTTCCCGGTTGGGGGGTCTGCAACCTGGGGGCTATCAACCTGGCCAGGTTTGCCGGGAAGAAGGACGTTGCCTGGGATGAATTGGGAAAGGCGGTACGCTACGCCGTTCGTTTTCTGGATGATGTTATTGACAACACCCCTTACTTCTTTGAGAAGAATAAAGATCAGCAGCTTTCAGAGCGCCGGGTCGGACTGGGTACCATGGGCTTAGCGGAGCTGATGATTCGCCTGAAGATCCGCTACGGCGGTCGGGAGTCGGAGCAGTTTATTGAGAAGCTTTTCAAGTTTATCGCTGTGGAGGCGTACCGGGCTTCCAGCGATATGGCGAAAGAGAAGGGCAGTTTCCCCAAATTCGAGGCTGAGCCCTTTCTGCAAAGCGGCTTCATGAAACAGATGCCCGAGGATATCCGCAAGAAAATCGCTGAACAGGGAATCCGGAACGTCACCCTGCTGACCCAGGCGCCTACCGGTACCACCGGCACCATGGTGGGAACCTCCACCGGAATCGAACCCTACTACTTCTGGGAGTGGGAACGGAAGGGGCGGATGGGCAGCCACATTGAGCGGGTAGGAGTCTTTGATGAGTGGAAAAAGGCCAACCCCAAGGCGGAGGAGATCCCCGATTATTTCGTCTCCGCCATGGACCTCTCGCCGGAGGACCATGTCCGGGTCCAGGCGGCCATCCAGGAGTGGGTAGATTCCAGCATCAGCAAGACCTGCAATGTGCCCAACCAGTATACGGTGGACCAGACCCGGCAGCTCTACGAGATGATGTACGACCTGGGATGCAAGGGAGGAACCATCTACCGGGACGGCAGCCGGGACGAACAGGTGCTTTACCACAAAAAAGATGAAGAGCAGCAGGAGAAGAAGGGGGAAACTCCGGCGAAACTGCTGAAGCCCCGGGTGCGCCCCACGGTGCTCCACGGCATCACCTACCGGAAACACACCCCCATCGGTACCGCCTACATCACCGTCAATGCCGACGGTACCGCCATGGAGGAGCCCTTCGAGGTCTTTATCAATGTGGCCAAGGTGGGAAGCGATGTGGCCGCCGATGCCGAGGGAATCGGCCGGCTTATCAGTCTTATCCTGCGGATGCCCAGCAGCCTCGGACCGGTGGACCGGGCCAAGGCGGTGATCGCCCAGCTCCGCAGTATCGGCAGCGGCCGGCAGCGGGGCTTTGGAAAAAACCGGGTGATGAGTCTCCCCGATGCGGTGGCCCAGGCCCTGGAGGAGCACCTCGGTTTGACCAGCGACGACGGCAGCTCTACGGACTATCCCGCCCTGCCCGACGAGGATGAAGAGACCGAGGCGAAACAGTTCGCCTTCACCTTCGACGAAGTCCACGCCGACATCTGCCCGGTCTGCGGCAACGCCACCTTCATTTTCATTGAGGGGTGCAAGAAGTGCCACAGCTGCGGGCACAGTGAGTGTTGATGGGCTGAAATTGCCCCTCGGCAGGTAAGTCTAAGTTCCCGGCTTGCAGAATTGTAATAGCATCTTGACAGCTTACTATCTTGCTATCATGATATCTGTATGCGTACTACCGTGACCATAGATACGGAGGTGGAACAGCTCCTCAAGGATCAGATGCGACGGACCCACAGCTCATTCAAGGAGACCCTCAATCAGGCTCTGCGCAGGGGGCTCTCTCCCCAAGTGAGCGATACTCCCGAACCCTTCCATGTGAAAGCCCGGGCGATGGGGATGAAAAGCGGTATTGATCAGACGGGGTTTAATAAGCTTGCCGATGAGCGTGTATGACGTGTATGATGCTCAGGATAGGTTGCAGGACAGCCTCCATTGGAAGAAGACTTAGAAAAGTGTCTCTTTCTTTTTTAGTTTTTCCGGAATTACCCCTTGGGTAATGATATCCTGAACAGCGTATTTCAGCACATTCCTCTCTTCCTGCCCAAGATCGTCCAGCAGAGGGTCGTCGAAGTATTCCAGTGCTCTGAGACAATCTACTGGAGAAAAGGTTTTCCCGAAAAGGGTCTGTGTTGCAGCCAGGCCGTCAGCCAGGGAATATCCGTTTTTTATCAGGGACGCAACATCCTGGTAATCCTTCGTCTCTATCCTTTGCATGATAACTTTCAGCTTGCCTGCCAGAATATCTTCAGCAGAGGCCACAAGGAGAACCTTATCGTGGCTCCACTCCGGGTCCTTGACCCTGCCAAATGAAAGGGTTCCAAAGAAACTGATCTTAACAAAATCATCTTCCATCGGTACCTGTGCGGTATAGGTGTTTCTTTCTGACTGCAGCACCGTTGCATCTTCCAGGAAAGGAAGATCTGACAGAATTCGTTCAGTATCAAGTTCCCGGTGGGTAAAAAAATCATAATCCACCGATTGCCGGTGGCCCAGCCGCAAAGCCAAAGCGGTGCCACCGTAGAGAACAAATCTACTGTTAATATTTGATAACTGATGCCAGAGAATGCGCTGGGCTGGAGGAAGAATATCCAGTCTGGCCTTGAATGCTTTCATCTAAACTCTCTAACCGGGGGCGGAGGCACAGGCTTTGACAGGGGAACCAGATCCAGAACCCTGTGCCAAAAAGACCAGGATTTTGGTGCAAACCAGCCCGGCACATTCATTTTTAAAACCGACGCCAGAGTTCGGGGGCCAAACACTTTGTACAGGGCCTGATAATCTTCCAGGCTTCCCAGGTTCATGGCCGCTGCCAGGACCCGTTCCGGATTTCGTACCGCCTCTTCAGGTTTTTGCCACCAGAGATATTTCTTTGCAAAAAGGAGCAACATACTTTGCTGCATCCGCCAATTATAGCAGATTTTACACGAAATTTGAAGCCCATTATCCACTCTGTGCCGAAGCCGCCAGCAGCCAGGCAGCCAGAGAAGCAGCGATACTCTCCTCCCCTGTTGCACCATAGGCTCTTGATCTCTATAATTTGAATCAGGAATGCTCTGTCAGAGCAGATGCATGGGGCCCGTGTCCAGCCCTGTGGCCAGAAGGGATTTCCGATGATGATATCATCCTTAAGGATATAAACCATGAATGAAAAACAGTTGCAGGATATTATCTACGCCTCACCCTTTGGCTTTGCGCATCATGAAATCATCCTGGATGAGCAAGACCGGCCTGTCGATTACCGTTTCATTGAGGTTAATCCAAGCTTTGAGAAGGTTACCGGCCTCAAGGCGGAGAATGTGGTGGGGAAAACGGTTCGCCAGGTCATCCCCGGTATAGAGAAGGCTGATTTTGACTGGATCGGCTTTTACGGAAAAGTAGCCCTTCAGGGGGGCGATGAATCTTTTGAGCAATATTTCGAGCTGCTTCAGAAATGGTACCGGGTGCATGTCTATTCCGGGCATAAGATGTATTTCTCTACAACCTTTATCGATATCACCTCTGAAAAGATCAAACAGACAGCCATTGATACATCTATCGCTGCACTAGCATTTTCCGATGCAGAGGGAAAAGTGTTTTATGTGAACGATTCATTTCTCAAGATGTTTGGCTATAAAACGGCTGAAGAATGTTACGATAAAACCCCATTTGATGCCCACCCAGCATCTGAAATCGGAAAAATAGAGCATGCCCTGGAAGAGATTGCTGCAAATGGCTCTTTCAAGGGGGAGCTAAAGGCAAAAAAGAAAAATGGTGAGCTATTCGATGTTCAGATCTCGGCAAGTACAGTAAAAGATGAAACCGGGGGGCCGCTTTATATCATGACCTCCTTTGAAGATATCACCGACCGTAAGTTGGTAGAGAAGGAATTGCGGGAAAGCGAGGAGAAACTCAGTCAGATTACCGAAAGTATGGGGGAAGTATTCTGGTTGCGTAGTGCAGATAACTCAAAAGTGCTTTACGTTAATCCTGCCTATGAACAAGTGTGGGGGCGTTCCTGTCAAAGCTTATACGACAAACCGCAATCGTTTATTGATACTATCTACAATGCAGACAAAGCTGCCGTTTGCGCTGAATTGGAAAGATACAGCAATGGTGGCACATTTAACCTTGAGTATCGCATATTAAGACCAGATGGTGATATTCGTTGGATTCGGGCACAAACTTTTCCGGTATTAGATGCAAAGGGCAAAATTATACGTCATACCGGCTTGGCTATTGATATCACCGACCGTAAGAAGGCAGAAGAAAAATTAAAATCCTTGTCAGCAATGCAGTCCATTCTCATGAAAATTGCTTCAGAGTACATCAATATTTCCAGAGAAGAGGTAGATGATGCTATCAATAACTCCCTCAAAGAGTTGGGAGAATTTGTCTCCGCAGATCGGGCCTATATCTTTGCCTACGACTGGGATAGAAAGCTCGCCAGCAACACCTTCGAATGGTGTAATGAAGGTATAGAGCCCGAAATTGATAATTTACAGAATAATCCTCTTGATCTGCTCCCGGAGTGGATTGATGCTCATACACATGGTAGAAACATCTATATTGAGGATGTACTGCAATTACCTCCAAAGGATACCGCCAGACAGATCCTTGAGCCCCAGGGAGTAAAAAGTGTAATAAATCTTCCGATGATGAGTCGGGATAGGTGCATTGGATTTGTCGGCTTTGATTATGTCAAATCGGTACAGAGATACTCTGATAATGAAATAATGGTATTAAAAATATTTGCTGAAATGGTGGTTAATGTCACTAATCGAATGGAACTTGAACGGGAGCTTGTTGATTCCAAAGAGGAGGCTGAAGCAGCCAGTAAAGCAAAATCGGTATTTCTGGCCAATATGAGCCATGAAATTCGCACTCCCCTGAATGGGATTATCGGTTTTACCGATCTAATAAAAAATACACCCCTCACCCCGGTGCAGCAGGAGTATATAGAAAACGCCAATATGTCCGGGCATATCCTGCTGGGGATTATCAACGACATTCTTGATTTTTCAAAGATCGAAGCAGGCATGCTGGAGTTGGAAACGGTCAGGACCGATATGATCGATCTTTTAGAAAACAGTATAGATATTGTGAAATTTGCTGCGGAAAAAAAAGCGATTGAACTGCTTCTTGATATTGACCTCCGGATGCCTCGCTTTGCCTTTGTTGATCCGATTCGGCTTAAGCAGATTCTTGCCAACCTGCTTGGTAACGCTGTAAAATTTACTCACAAAGGCGAAGTAGAACTCAAAGTCAGGTATGAACAGCTTGACGATGGAGAGGGGAAACTCTCCTTTTCTGTTCGTGATACCGGTATTGGTATCAGCGATACACAGAAAGAGAAGCTTTTCAAAGCCTTTTCACAGGCGGACAGTTCAACTACCCGTAAATTCGGAGGTACCGGTCTGGGCCTGATCATTTCCGATATGATCGCCAAAAAAATGGGAAGTGTAATCCATATCAGCAGTAGCCTTGGTGAAGGCAGCACCTTCTATTTCGACTTAAACACCAGGTTTGAGGAGGGGGAGAAACGGGACCCCTCGCAGATTGAATCGGTGAAGCGCTGCCTTATTATCGACGACAACGCCAATAATTGTTTCATTCTAAAGCAGATGATGGCCCAGTGGAAGATCGAGTGTGAATCATATGATAATGGCCGGGAAGCACTTAAGCGGCTTGAAACAGTTCAATCCTTTGATGTTATCATCTGTGACTACAATATGCCCGATATGGACGGTCTTGAAACCATTCGCCTGATCCGTGACAAATACAAGACAAGCTCAGAAAAACAGCCAATCATTTTACTCCACTCTTCTTCTGATGATGCCGAGGTTCATAAACGGTGCGAGGAGATGGGTGTTCGATTCAGATTGACCAAACCGGTTAAAAGCAGCGACCTCTTTACCTATCTCTGCAATCTGAGGGAGCCGGATAAGATATCGCCTGCCCTGGGGAATAGGAGTGTGGGAAATGTGCCTTCCCAGGGAACTGCCTTTGCCCGGAGCGATGAGTCGGAGGTCACAGAAGCTGAAGCTAATGGTGTTTCTGGCAAGGTTAAGGTATTGATAGCTGAAGATAATCTGGTTAACATGAAGCTGATAAAGATTATGATCGGCAAGATTGTATCTGAATCAGAGCTGTATGAAGCGGAAAATGGAGTGCAGGCGGTAGAGCAGTATAAAAAGATAGAGCCGGATCTGGTGTTTATGGATGTGCAGATGCCTGAGCTTGATGGACTGGAGGCAACAGTGCAGATTCGCGCAATAGAAGCTGTCACAGGTAAACAAGTTCCTATTATTGCTCTAACTGCCGGAGCATTGAAAGATGAACAGGAAAGATGTTTTGCCGCCGGTATGGACGATTTTGTAGCAAAACCGGTGGAGATGGAGAAAATCAAGGCTGTTTTGCAGAAGTATCGATAGGG
>CAYMWV010000002.1:0-2253 GCA_964394395.1 uncultured Sediminispirochaeta sp. | reverse complement strand
TTGTCAACCCTCTTGCCAAACTGCAAGAATATACATATAATCCTGAAATATTTGCATATATATGCAAAAAACGGGGGCTACAGCGCCCCTGGGGAACAAATCATCCAAACCGGACCCAAGGAGGAAGCTATGCCGGTCAACTTGAAAGGAAGAAGTCTACTCACCCTGAAGGATTTCACCCCCGACGAAATCCGCTATCTCCTCGATCTCTCCATGGATCTGAAGCGCAAAAAACGTGCCGGGATCAAGGGGAATCTACTGGAGGGAAAAAATATTGTGCTCCTCTTCGAAAAAGCTTCCACCCGTACCCGCTGCGCCTTCGAGGTTGCCGCCTTCGACGAAGGTGCCCAGGTAACCTTCCTTACCAACAGCCAGATGGGCAAAAAGGAGTCTATCGAAGATACTGCAAAGGTGCTGGGCCGCTACTACGACGGTATCGAGTTCCGGGGCTTTAAGCAGGAGACAGTGGCTTCCCTGGCAGAGCACGCCGGGGTGCCGGTCTGGAACGGCCTTACCGACCTCTACCATCCCACCCAGATCCTGGCGGACTTTCTCACCATCTCCGAGCACTCCCCCAAGCCCCTCTCCAAGGTGAAACTCGTCTTCGTGGGAGACGCCCGGAATAACATGGGAAACAGCCTGATGCTGGCATCGGCCAAGCTGGGGATGAGCTTCACCGCCGTGGCGCCGAAACAGCTCCACCCCGCCGGGGAGATGCTGGACTACTCCAAAGCTCTGGCCACCGAAACGGGAGCAAATATCGAGGTGACCGACGACATCCCCTCGGGGGTAAAAGATGCAGATGTGATCTACACCGATGTGTGGGTCTCCATGGGCGAGGAGGATCAGTTTGCCGAAAGGATCAAGATCCTCAAGCCCTACCAGGTGAACATGGAGATGCTCGATGCCACGGGAAACCCCGACGTGCTTTTCATGCACTGCCTCCCCGCCTTCCACGATCTGGAAACCTCGGTGGCCCGGGATGTAAAGGAGCAATTCGGCCTGCAGGAGATGGAGGTGACCGATCAGGTCTTCCGCAGCCGCCACTCGGTGGTCTTCGATGAAGCAGAAAACCGGATGCACACCATCAAAGCGGTGATGGTCGCCACTGCCGGGAATCTGTAAATAAGTGAACTGGTGAACCCCCGACCCCATGAACGCCGAACAGGTAAAACAGCTGCTGCTGCAGGTAGAAAAACCGGAGAAGGATTTCTCCCTGGTTCTTTCGGGCAAACAGAGCCGTAAGGTAAACGGCCTCTACAAACCCGAAACCGGGGAGATCATCCTGCACAACAAAAACTTCAAGGATGACAATCTCCTTATCTACACCGCCCTCCACGAGTACGCCCACCACCTCCACTTCTGCTCCGCCGACGCTCCCAAAAGCAACCGCAGCCACACCCGCCGCTTCTGGAGCATCCTCCACGCTCTTCTCCACCGGGCCGAAGAGACCGGCCTCTACAAAAGCATCTTCGAAACCGACCCTCGCTTCGCTGAACTCACCGAGCGGATAAAACGGGATTTCATCTCCGGCCACGGCTCCCTGATGAAGCAGCTTGGCCAGGTGCTCCGGCAGGCGCGGCAGCTCTGCGAAGAGACCCACACCCGTTTTGAGGATTACGTAGAGCGGGTGCTGCAGCTGGAGCGGACCGAGATCAAGCACCTGCTACGGGTGGGGGAGAGTGAGCTACCCCCGGAAATCGGCTATGATAATATGAAGTTTATCTCCCGGGTCCGGGAGCCCGAAGAGCGCCAGGCCGCCCTGCAAAGCCTCCTCTCCGGCGACACCCCGGACATGCTCAAAGAACGCTTCTCCCCGGGCCGCACTCCCGCTCCCCGGTCAGAAGATCCCCAGGAGGCGCTGGTGCGGGAGAAAGAGCGGATTTTAAAAAACATGGAAAAGATGAAAAAGCGGCTTCAGGAGATTGAAGCGGAGCTGGGGGAGTAATCTTCTGGGAGTGATTTCCCTGGGGCTGCCCCCGGCCGCCACAAGCCCCGGCGCAGCACCCCTCCGGCGCCCCCCGGCGCCTCCGGGGCCGCAGGCGCTTAAAAGCGCACCAGCACTCCCTTTGCCTGGCCCCTCTCCGGCAAAAAAGCGGCCGGGGTCGGGCTCTGCGGGGGTTCCGTCCGGCCCTGCCGGGCCGGACCCGCGGCCCCTCCGATCCCTCAGCCGGAATGACCAGGAACAATCTGCTCTGTACAATGAAGATCAAGAAGATCAAGAAGAAAAGAAGATGGCGGATTTGACAAACA
>CAYMWV010000001.1:38649-75584 GCA_964394395.1 uncultured Sediminispirochaeta sp. | reverse complement strand
GGTTGATGAAGATGTTGTCGTGAGGCCCATGGGGATTAGGCCGGAGCAGTTGTCTGGGCATTTGGCGGCATAAGGGGGAGGTAAGGAGAGAAGAGATAGTTAAACAAATTACGAGTAAGCAGATATCAGGAATGATCGTTTATCAGAATTGTTTTCGATGGCGATGTTGGGGACTATAGAAGCCTATTCCACAATTTTGGCAACAGTTTCTTTGGCAACAGTTTCAAAAAGTCCAACTAAAACCAACTGCCGACCGAAACAAATAAGCCTCCGGCAACCCCCCAGGAAGCCCCAAAGCACCGTCCTTACCTGTACCAAATGAATAAACATTACTATCCAGATCTGCAATGATCTTGAGAGCATCAGAGAGACGAAAGGTAAATTTGGTACCGAGGATGATCGAATTCAAGGTATTCGCCGTGGTGGTTGAAGCTGTAGTGTCGATATAGCTCCTGGTAAGTTGCTGATATCCAAAGGAGAGCAAAATCTGAAAAGGGACATTCTTTTGGTAGATATCCACCTTAAAGGAGTATTCAACCAGGGTATCATCAATCTCCAGGGATGCTGTTTTTCGTGTAACAAAACTTTTAGAGAGCATATTGAGTGAACAGATTGCATTGGGAATGTAATAACCGATGGAAAGATCATTTCGTTCTTGAAGGTAATCGCCATTCTTAGTGAACCGGGCGCCGATAGAACTGTCGGAGCGCAGTTTAGCATAGACCATTCCAGGTATCTGAGCGGTTACTTCGGTGGAAATCCCAGATTGGAGAATGGACCCGGGGGTGTTGAGGGTTCCGAAAAAGGGACCAACCCCCAAGGTAATGTAATCCTGGCGGTACTCAAAGAGGGTGTAGGTGATGTAGCGCAGGATAGGATCGTAAAAAACCCCTGCTTTGAGATTAAGTGCATCATTAATCTGTTGGGATGCATAAAGGGAGAAACCGTAGGGGAATTTTGTTCCGCTCAATGATGCTTCTTGGACTATAGATTCTTTGTCAAAAGATAGATTGCCGGTATGAAACATACCGCTTACTTCAAGTGCCCCAACGGGGGCTGACAGAAGGATTGCAAACAGGAGAATTAGCACTATGTGAAGCTTCTTTATACGATTCATACGATTAATACAATTGAGGCTGTCCCGCAACCTATTTCGAGTATCAGAAACGCTACATATAGTGGTGATAGAACTGTAATAGCACCATATATGGTGGTGTGGACAGCCTCGATTCAGTGGGATTAATGTTGCGGGACGGCCTGAACTCATTCGATTTATCCGATTCATTAGAATACCGCCTTGATGCTGATGATTCCGGTAAACATTGTTGCAAGATCAAAGGGGAGTAGATTTACATCCAGGGCAAAATTCCAGCTGACCCCAGAGGTGGAAAGGGAAAAATAGGGCGTGGTAACAATTTCAAACTGATCTTCCCCGCTTGTTACATAGTCGGTGTTGACCACAAAACTGGTCTCAAAACCTCCGGAGACCCGGGAATCGGGGGAGTCCCCAAAGAGAAAGTTGATATGAATGTCTGCAGATTCTCCTTCTGTGGTTGTTGCCTGAAGGTAGTAGTTTGGCTGCCAGAAGAGGGTAAGGATGACCGTTAGAGGGTCGATATGAATCCGCGGTTCAAAGAGGAAGTAGAAATCACCGATGGAAAAGGGGTCGGGGGCTGCCCATCGGGGAACTCCTATCTCCGCTAAAAACTCCCCGGCTATACCGGGATTGTAATGGAAAAGGAATCCACCCCGGTAGAGTCCTGCAGCTGCGGTTGGAAAGGAGGCTCCGGCAAATGCCTCGATCTTCAGAGATTGAAAATTAAAAGCGCTCCTTCCATCGAATGAAAAGATTCCCTGTTTAACATTAGCTGTGGGATCCTGGCCGATATATCCGTCCTGGTAGAGATAGAAGCTGCTGCGGTTCCAGTCGGTTCCCCAGGCTGTATCAACCTTTACACCGGTACCGTTAACGGTATGAATACCATCAAAACCGCTGGTAAAGTAGCGCTTTCCCCGGTATCGGGTGGCAACCGGGTATGTTGCAAACTGAAGGGGAAAGATCTCCCCGGAACAGAAGGTATCAGTCTCACCAATGAACCAGGAAAGGCTGGTATCGGGTTTACCAAAGAGCTCCCGGTACTCTATCTCCGCACCAATAAACTTCAGGAAGGTGGTCTCATCCAGGTAGGCGGCCAGAGCGTCGATGTTGTTTGCATTAGTCGGCGCAGTGCCACCCCCCGTAACAACATCCCCAGCATCCACATTGGCATTTCCCAGATTGCTGCTCTCAAAGCCGATGGAGAGACTGCCTCCGAACTTGTATCCCCCGGAAATATCAATGGAAGCGTTTCCCTCATTCAAAAGAATCACGGAACCGCTGTTCTCATCCCAGCTTCCACGGGTAAGCAATTCAAGCCTCGGTACCGTGAGGTCCGCAGCTGTCAGGGGGATTGTAAGAAAAAGTATACATAGGATGATGCCTGTAGTCCGGAAATTGTTCATAACCCTAGCCTCCAAAGGAGAGTTTATACCACCGGGGTGAAAAATAAAAGATGATTTTCTCCACTATTCATTATCGTCGTAAATTGTCACTTGACTTAAAAGCAGTTCTATATAAACATTAATATCAATATGAGTGACTATCTGGACCCAAACAACGAGGAACTCCTGAAAGATTTCTTTCTTGAAGCCAATCTTCAGGTAGATACCCTGGAACAGAATATCCTGGTTTTGGAGAATGATCCCAATAACCGGGATGCAGTGGATGAGATCTTCAGGGCCGCCCATACCCTAAAAGGCGGGGCCGCTACGGTGCAGATGACCGAGCTGTCGGGTTTTACCCATCTTGTAGAGGATGTTCTTGACGGAATACGGAGCGATGAGCTTAGTGTAGATACCGATGTGGTGGACACCCTGCTTGAGTCGATCGATATCATCAAAGCCATGCTTGCCTCCCGGTCTGACGGGACCGTTTATAATGAGCCTGTGGATGAGATCAAGGGGCAACTGAAAGCGCTCCTCATAGATAGCGAGGGGAAGCCACAGCCAGCTGAAGCTCCTAAAAAGAAAGCATCGAAAAGTGTGGCCCCTGCAGAAGCTGCGGTACAGTCAGCAAAGAAGGAAGCAGGAGCTGCCTCCTTGTCCGAATATGAGATTCTCGAGCTTAAAGAGGCGGCGGAAGATGATGAGGCCGTCTATGAAGTAAAGGTGGCCTTTAATCCGGATCATCCTATGAACACCGTTGGCGGGGTTCAGGTTTTCGCAGGTATGAAGAGTCTGGGAACGGTGCTGAAAACTGTCCCGGAGTTTGAAGAGCTTTATGAGGATGAGTTTTATCCCGAGGTAATCTACTACCTGGCCACCGATGCTGCTGAAAGTGAGATTCTCAAGAAAACCGAGATAGCAGAAGTGGTTACCGGAGCTACCGCTCAACCCCTGGGAGTTGGTGGTAACAGCACTGAAAGTGATGCATCTGCTCCATCGCCATCGGCTGGAGAGCCGCCACTTGCAAAAAAGGCGGTTCCTGAACAGTCTGTCCCGGAACCACCGTCTTCGAAAAAGCTAGAAAATGCGGGGGGTGAGACAGGTTCTGATGATGAACCGGAAGAGCATTCCCCCTCCGAAAAGGAGCTGGCCGACGAAGCTAACAGCCGTTCCCGGAAGCGGGAACAGGAGATACGAAAGCAGAGCAGCGGGTCGGTGCTTCGGGTCGACTCAAGGCGGATTGATAATCTCCTCAACCTGGTAAGTGAGACAGTCATAACCAAGGCAACATTTAACCAGATCAGTGTTGAGTTTGGTGAAGCCCAGATCACCCTGGCTAACATAGAGAAAAGCTTTCGGGACAATCTGAAGAACCTGTTCGATGCCCTTCCCGGTTATCTTGAACAGATACAAAATGGAGAACCCATAAAAAAGATCAAGCAGGAGGTGCTTGATAATTTTGGCCATCTCTACACGCTTCTGGACCCCCTGGAAGCTTCACTAAAGACCAATGTGGCCAAATTCCGTAGCACCGCCCAGAATATGTCCCGGACCACCAGCGAGCTGCAGGAAGGGGTTATGCAGATCAGGATGGTTCCCATCAGCCAGATCTTCAGTCGTTTCCCCAGACTTGTTCGGGATGTCTCCAGGGACCTTGGGAAAAAGGTAAAGCTGGAGATTGAAGGTGAAGATACGGAACTGGACAAGTCGGTAATTGAAGATCTTCTGGATCCACTTATTCACTGTGTACGTAACTCCGTGGACCATGGACTTGAATCTTCGGATGACAGGGAAGCTGCAGGCAAGCGGCCCGAAGGGCTGGTGAAGCTGAAGGCGAGTAACGAAGGCAATATGATCATTATAGAGGTGATCGATGATGGAAAGGGAATTGATGTCGATACGGTACGAAGCAAGGCCATCGACCGCGGACTGATCCACCCCAATAAAAAACTTTCAGATATTGAGGCCTTCAATCTGATATTTGAGCCCGGCTTTTCTACTGCAAAGAAGGTTACCAATCTTTCCGGACGGGGAGTTGGCCTGGATGTGGTGAGGAAACAGATCGAAAAACTTAATGGAAACGTGAGTGTCTGGTCGGAAAAGGGTATGGGCAGCAGATTCACCATAAAAATCCCTCTCACCCTGGCTATTATCCAGGGCTTGCTGATCCGGGTTGGCAAGGAGGTGTATGCAATTCCCATCACCTCTGTTATCGACAGCCATCGAATTAAACCAACAGATATCAAAATGATCGATAACTACGAGGTGTTCAATGTCCGGGACGATGTGGTCAGTCTTATCCGACTTAGCAGACTCTTTGGTGTGGAGCCCCGGCAGGATCAGGATCACCACTTTGTGGTGATTGTTGGTTCTGAAGATAAACGGATGGGCTTGATGGTTGATTCCCTTATTGGTGAAGAGGATGTGGTTATAAAGCCCTTGAGGGACAAGTATACCAATGCCCCAGGTATTGCTGGAGCGACAATTCTGGGAGATGGTACGGTTGCGCTCATAATCGATGTAAGCCAGCTTTTGGAGCTGGGCCTGCGTCAGGAAATCGAAAACAGGCGGCGCAGATCCGTCGTTACGGGATAAGCAGATGAGTACGATCAGACAGAATGCCAAAACAGAAGATGCGTCGCAGGTCGAAAATATCGATTTCAAAATGGTAACCTTTTCCCTGGCCGGAAAAGAGTACGGTATCGATATTATGAAAGTAAAAGAGATATCCAAGGCTAACCGCTTTACCTTTGTCCCCAATTCTGCACCCTTTGTTAAAGGGGTGTACAACCTGCGGGGGGACATTATATCCGTGATTGACTTCAGGGTGATGTTCCATCTGCCTGCCCAGGAGAAAGAGGATGGCGCAATGGAGGATATGATTATCCTCCGGCTTGAGGAATTGCAGATTGGGGTAATTGTCGATTCCATCGATAAGGTGGTTGGTATTAATTCCGAGACGATTCAACCCCCGCATCCTATTTTTGGTGACATAAATATCAAATTTATCAAGGGAGTAGTGGAGAATGAGAGCAGGCTCTACCTGATCCTTGATGTGGAGCGAATTCTTGGGCAAAGGGAAGATGATTCCCAGCAGCATAGCCGGCCGGAAGCACTTGCAATGGTTTCGGATACCAGGAAGGAGGATGTCCAGGAGAATATAGTTGAATCGCCAGTGGAGGAGCAAGGCAGTGAACCGGAAAAAGGAGTGGATTTCTCCTTTATTGTGGACACCTTAAAGACGTTTCGTGGGTTTTATGTCTCTCCGGTTAACCTTGGCTGGACAGAGCATCGGTTTGAGCAGTGGAAGCAGGAGAGGGGAACTTCGGAAGGGGAGGTCCAGCTCCAGAGTCCGGAGGATGCGGACCTTTTTCTCAGAAGTTTCTATTCCGATGCGACAGGCACCTTTTTCCCTTCCGGCTTGAAGGACGCTTATCTGCAGCTCTTTAAAGAGATGCAGGGAGAACGGGGACAAATTTCTGTCTGGAATCCCGGTTGTGGAAGGGGCTATGAAAGCTATTCACTGGCTGCGGCAGTCAAGGAAGCTTTCCCTGAGAAGGGGGTAAAGGTGTGGGCCCACGATAAGGATCTGCTCTCAATCTCCACAGCCCCCAATCTCCTGTTCCAGGAGCAGGATGTGCAAGACTACCTGCAACCCTATGTAGTTCAGGGAAAGAATGGTATGAGCTTTACTCAGGTGATGAAAGATATGGTTCTGTTTGAATATCATGATATTCTTCATGGGAACCCCTTTCCCGATGTGGATATCATTTTCGCCCGGGACATAGCCTCGTTCCTGAATAGACAGGATCAGGATAAGTTGTTAAGGATATGTAGCGAGAAACTTCGTGTTGGAGGAGTTCTTATACCAGGAAAGAACGAACGTCTTACTGGTCCTGAATGGGAACCGATCGAGCAGGCAGGTTTACTTGCTTACCGAAAAATTCGTTAAAAGGAGCTGTCAATGAGAGTTGAGTATATCAATCCCTTTGTTGAATCTGCATTCAATGTACTTAAGGAGGTTGTGGGTTCGGATGTAGAGAGGGGCGAGCTGTTTCTAAAATCGAGTTCCCAACCGGTTCTGGGAGTCGCGGCGATAGTCGGGCTTGCCGGAGATGTGGAAGGGAGAGTTCTCTTCGATATGACCAGGGAGACCGCCTTGGGAGTAGCTTCCGCAATGAATGGTGAAACCCTCACTACCATGGATGAGTTGGCTAAGGCAACCATTACCGAATTGGCGAATATGATTACAGCGCAAGCGGTGACAAAACTTCATGAACTTGGATTCAAGTTTGACCTTACTCCTCCTGCACTGATTACTGGAGACAATATGGAAGTTACTGATACGGAAGTAGAGGCCCTGATTGTTCCGGTGCAGCTTGAACAGGGTAAAATTGAAGTTAATGTAGCCATCCGGGAAAGGGCATAGGAGGATTGACTGATGAAGACCAAAATGGATTTTCCAAGCATAAATGAACGGAAGCCGGACGGGATGAAGCCGGACGGTAGTTCCTATAAAATTATGATTGTCGATGATTCGATGTTTGTCAGTAAACAGATTTCTCAGATCTTGACGTCAGAGGGGTTTGATGTTGTTGGTACTGCCGCTAATGGTGAAGAGGGGTTGGAGAAATATAAAGAGCTTTACCCCAATGTGGATCTGGTGACCATGGATATCACCATGCCGAAGATGGATGGCGTCACCGCTCTGGAAAAGATCATTGAGTTTGATAAAGAAGCGAAGGTAATCATGATCAGTGCTCTGGGCAAGCAGGATCTGGTGAAGAAAGCTCTCATGATTGGAGCTAAGAACTATATTGTCAAACCTCTTGATCGGGTGAAAGTGCTTGAAAGGGTATTGATGAGCCTACAGTAATATGCTATATTCCCTCCTGCTGAAGGGCGGCTAGCTCAGTTGGTTAGAGCGCATGCTCGACACGCATGAGGTCACAGGTTCGAATCCCGTGTCGCCCACGTAGAAGCTCCTTGCCCCCTGGGCCGGGAGCTTTTTTCTTTTCCTTTTCTCTGGAGTTCCCATTTTCTCTGGAGTTCCAGGAGTGCTGTTACGAGGTAATTGAGATGTACAAGGTACTAATCATTGATGACGAGCAAAGTATGGAAGGATTATCAGGTATCACCGGGAGCACTTTATCGGAACTGGTAAACCCGACGCTCTATCGGGTGATGGATTTCCTCTTGAGTCGAGGGCATTGAAGATTGTTGCAGAATATGACTGGTTGGTACATCGGGAATGGAACTGCTTAGCGATCTTTATTTAAAAGATGGAGTCCTTTTTCTGCCTGGAAAGAGTATTATCACAGAAGGAATGATAGATCAGGAAAAGCGATTCAATGTTAAACCGGAATCGGGAGGTAATAAAGGCCATGACTGATAGTGGTGAGGAGCTGAAACAGATTGATCGGGCTTTCACCGAAAGCCAATCCAGGGCAGTTATGCATAGCAGTGAAACCCTTAGAGAGGGAAAGCGTTCTATTACTGTATCCCTTTCTGGTGCCCTGGATGGTGAAAACTCGGCATCCTTTCTCTCAGCGATGAAGCAACATATTGATCTTGCCTCCCAAGAGCAGGTATCCACATTATTACTTGATCTAAAGGGGCTAAGTTACGCCTCTTCGGCAGGTATCGGAATATTTATTTCCGTCCTCACAGTCGCAAAGACAGAGGGCATCGACCTTGCCCTGAGCAACCTCTCGGAGAAGGTCCGGGGGGTATTTAAGCTCTTAGGTTTTGAATCCTTTTTTACAATCCTATGATGTAAAAGAATATATGATGCAAAAATCTGGGGTAAAAAACTTGCAATCATAATCTCCATGATCAATACTAATAATAGTATGTCCACCATTATAGAATATAGAAAGAAACAGTTCTTACTCCTCACCTCTGTATTGCTTCTCTTTTTCCTGATCTCCCTGGGATTAGTTCTTTTCCCTCTTCCCTGGATAGGGTATTTGAATCCGGTTTTCTTTCTCCTCTCCATCTTTCTCCTCTTTTTCTTACGTTCTGCCAAGGGTTCAACAGAAGGCCGGGAAGAAGAGCAGCTGGAGACTGCCGTCCAGGTAAGTGTAGAGGAAGAAGTGAGAAGTAACGATTCAGAGAGACAGCAGGAGTATGAATCAACGATCCAGGAACTGGAGAGTACCCTGTCTCAAAGCGATAGAGCTTTGGCCCGGTTTTCCGAAGCTGTAGAGATGGAAGAACGGCTTGCGGCGCAAATTTTTCAGATTACCGAGGCTTCAACCCTGAAGCTAACTGAGCATGTCTACTCCTTGGCAGATAAAAGCAGACAGCTGAGCAGCTCCATTGAAGAGCAGCTGCTTAGCCTGAGTACCGGAGAGAGCTCCCTTGCTGAAGAGATAAACCTCCTCAGACAGGAGGTTTCGGAGACAAAAGAGCTGATTGAAAACTTCCATGATATTAAAGATCAGCACAAAAAGGATATGGAAACCGTTTCAGATGCGGTACAGGCTGTGGGAGACTATATCGCAACCATCTCTGAAATTGCCGAGCAGACCGCTATTCTGGCTATCAATGCCTCCATCGAGGCAGCCCGGGCGGGAAATATCGGGAAGGGTTTTGCGGTGATTGCCGGAGAGGTCCACAAGCTGGCTGACTCTTCCAGGGATGTTGCTATCTCGATCGGCCAGACCCTGGAAGCTGCAAGGGAAAAGGTGATCCGCTCCTACCAGGAACAGAAGCAGCAGATAGAGTCGGCAGTCAAGAAACTTGATACGGGAAGAGAGAAGCAGCTGAGAAGGGCAGATGTACTCTTTCCCCATGTGGAAAAGATAGGAGAAGGGGTAAATAGTTCAAGAGCGGTTTCAGAAGATGTTCAGAGGGAACTGGACCACATATCTGCCAGCCTGCAGAGTCAGGACAGTGTGCGGCAGATTCTGGAGCATATGATTGAGTTCCTTCAGGACTTGCGGGGAGAGAACGGCAAGGATTTTACAGGAGATCGGCAGGGGCTGAGAAGGGAGCTTGAAGAGCTTCTCAGCAAACGCTTTACCACTCGGGAAGAGTGGAAAGCCTTCGGTAAAGAGCTGAACGAAACATTGGATACGGAACAAAGCAATAGCAACAACGACGAGGGTGATATTACCCTCTTTTAAAGGAAAGTGAGGATAGGTATATGGGTGCAAAAACAATTCTATGTGTAGATGATTCTCCAACCATCAGGAAACTGGTGAAAAAGGCCCTTGAGCCGGAAGGTTATCAGGTGCTTGAGGCTGAAAATGGGCAAGCAGCATTAGATATGTGTGATAGTCAGAACATCGATTTTTTCTTGGTTGATGTTAATATGCCAGTCCTTGATGGTTTCGGTTTTGTGGAAAAATTAAATGCGGAAAAAACTGCATGTAGTCAGACGCCGGTTGTTTTCTTGACCACCGAGAGTGGAACAGACAAGAAGCAGCGGGGAAAGGAGCTTGGGGTACGGGGCTGGGTGGTTAAACCCTTTGAGGCCAGTTCCTTGATCAAGCTTGTCTCCATGCTGACAGGTTAGGAATATGGGAACATATGGGGAACTGAAGAAGCAGCTTAATGGTTATTCTGAAGGAGATCTTGTTACCGCTTTAGAAGCAAAAGAGCTGGCTGAATCCTTTGCGGCTGAAAAGGGGTGTCCGGAGAGTGATAAAGAGCTCTTTAGCCAAATTGCTTCACTCATGGAACAGGTGCTGCAGGGGACTATTCCGGATTCTGAGGCGAAACTCTCTGAACTGCTGCAAGCTATTGAAGAGCTGGAAGAAGGGCGGAGAGAAGAGACCCCATCTTTCGTACAAGAGGCAGATAGCGATGCAATACGGATTGATGATCCGGAAATTCTTTACTCCTTCCTTCAGGAGGCCCGGGAGCATCTTGATACGATCGAAGATGATATTCTCACCATTGAACGGGAGTGGAATGAGGATCTGGTCCACGCCATTTTCAGATCCATGCACACCATAAAGGGGGTAGCCGGTTTCATCGGGCTGAAGGTGGTAAAAAGTCTCAGCCATCGTCTGGAAAACCTTCTCGATCAGCTCCGGATGGGACATATCACTATCTCTTCCAAATGTGTGGATGTGCTTCTTCAGGGAAGTGACAAACTCAACGGTCTGGTTGCTACTCTGGAAGAGCAAGCCGAATCTTTCAGTGAAAAAGGGGGCGGTTATGTTTCCGAATCTGATGATGGTATTGATGAGATCCTTTCCAAGGTAGATGCTCTTCTCTCCCGAGTTGAGACCCCTCAGGCTGAAGGAGAAGCGGCTTCCAAAAGAGATGGAGCTGCCGAAGAAGATGCTGCTGTTGATACCGCTCAGACAGAGAAAGCCGGTGAAGAGATCCAATACGACCCCTACGCAGATGGGCTGATCACTCCCGAGATGGTTCAGAAGTTTGTGGAAGAATCTTCTGATCTGATAGATACCGCAGAAGATGCCATTCTTGCTCTGGAAAATGAACCTACCGGAAAGGGACATCTGGAGGAGGCGTTTAGGGTGATTCATACCATCAAGGGGAATTCCGGGTTCTTCTGGTTTGGCTCCGTTGAAGGTATGTGTATGGCCATCGAAGGGGTGCTTGATGCCCTTCGAAAGGGAGACAGGAAGGTTGACAGTAAGGTGGTGAACCTGCTTCTGGAAAGTGTTGACAACCTGAGAACCAGCATGAAGCAGGTGCAAAGTGGTGACCTGAAACCGGGTCCGAGTGAGACCGCCTCTACCCATGCCGAGAAGGCTATAAGCAGCAAAAATGAGGGGGATTATAAACCTCTCGGTGATCTTTTAGTTGATATGGGTGTAGCGTCCAGGGAGTCTGTAGAGGATGCCCTGGAACTGCAGCAGATGAAGCTTGGGGAGATTCTGGTCAAGCAGGGAAGTGCAGAACCGGATGCGGTTGAGAAAGCGCTTGAATCCCAGGGGAAGGGTGGTGCCAAGGCCGATCAGATGGCCAGCTACAAACTGAAACGGAAGGATATCCGGGTCGATACGGAGCGGCTGGATACCCTTTTCGATCTCATGGGGGAACTGATAACCGCCGAAGCTATGGTGCTCAACAGCGATGAGCTGGAGGGCTTCGACCATCCCAATTTTGATAGCTCTGCAGCATACCTCTCTAAGATAAGCAGGGAGATGCAGGAGATAACCATGTCTATAAGGATGATTCCTCTGGACGGGCTTTTCAATAAAATGCGTCGTCTCGTGAGGGATCTTTCCAAGAAATTTGATAAAGAGATCAACCTTGAAGTAAGCGGTGAAGAGACCGAAATGGATCGTAATGTGATGGAGGAGATTAGCGATCCCTTGGTACATATTATTCGGAATGCCATTGACCATGGGGTTGAAGCAAAGGAGAAACGAAAAGCTGCCGGTAAGCGTGAGGCAGGAACCATTGAACTGCGGGCCCGCTATGAAGGGAACGAGATATGGATCACCATTGCCGATGACGGTGGTGGACTCGATAAGGAAAAGATTGTCGCCCGGGCCAAAGAGCGGGGTGTGGTCCAGGAAGATCAGAACCTCTCAGACAGTGAGATCTATCAGCTCATTTTTGAACCCGGTTTCTCCACCGCTGAACAGGTATCCGAGATTTCCGGCCGGGGCGTCGGGATGGACGTGGTTAGAAAAAACATCGAAAAACTCAGGGGCAAGATTGATATCACCAGTGAGGTAGGTTCTGGTACCACCTTCACCATGAAGATACCCCTTACCCTGGCAATTATAGAGGCTATCAATTTCACTGTAGGCAAACAGCTCTATGCGCTGCCCATCACCGATGTTATCCAGTTCCATAAGACAAAGAGCAGTGAGCTGACCACTACTGAAGGGGATCGGCAGGTAATCAAGCTTCGGGGGGAGGTACTGCCCCTGATAAAGATTTTCCAGTTTTTCAAGGTCAAAGGGGGAATCGAAAAGGTAGAAGAGGGCATCGTAATTGTGGTCAATTCCGGAAATCGTAGGGCGGCACTGCTTGCTGATGAGATAGTTGGATACCGGCAGATGGTTATAAAAGCCTTACCCCCCTATTTGAACGACCTACGGGCAGTTTCCGGCTGCAGCATCATGAGTGACGGAAAGGTCAGTCTCATTATTGATACAGGATCTCTCCTGTCAAGCAGCTTGCAGTAGGTGGAGAAAGCAATGGAAGGGTTGATTGATATAAGTGAACGGGAGTTTCAGGACCTGGCGAAGCTGGTCTACAGGGTTGTGGGCATCCATCTCACCGATAAAAAGAAGATGCTTGTTCGGGGGCGGCTCAACAAGGTGATCAGAAAACTTGGTTATACCTCTTTTGATCAGTACTATCACGCCTTGGAGAATGATACTACAGGAACTGCAATCAGCGAGCTGATCGACCGGATCTCAACCAATCACACCTATTTTTTCCGGGAGGAGGATCACTTCCATTTTTTGAAAGATGAGGCTCTCCCCTGGATCACGGAAAAGCTTGAGGGAAGTGGCGGCAGGGATGTGAGAATCTGGTGTGCCGGTTGTGCCTCTGGGGAGGAGGCCTACACCCTGGCAATCGTTCTTGCAGAGTCTCTGGGAATGGATTTCTTTACTGGTGGCCCGCCCATCCTGGCCACCGATATTTCCAATACAGCCCTGAACGCTGCCCTGGTAGGAAGCTATCCGGCCGAACGGTTGAAAGAGGTTTCAAAACCCTTGCTTTCAAAATATTTTACCGCCATCGGCTCTGGCCGATATCAAGTGAAGGATACCTTGAAGAAACTGGTTCTTTTTAAGCGCTTTAATTTTCAGAACCCCCGGTTCCCGTTCAAGAAGCAGTTTCATCTCATTTTTTGCCGTAATGTAATGATCTATTTTGATGTTCCCACCAAGGATACACTCATCGCAAAGTTTGAAGCTCATCTTCTTCCAGGTGGGTACTTCTTTATTGGTCATTCCGAGACCCTTGGGAGAAATCATCCAGTATTTCGATACATAAAGCCTGCTTTATACAGAAAAGGGGACAGCAATGATTAAGCAGAAGATAAAAGTGCTTGTTGTGGATGATTCTGCTCTGGTTCGCGCCATCCTTACCAAGGGACTTGCCCGGGATCCGGCAATTGAAGTAGTCGGTGCGGCTCCGGACGTCTATGTGGCAAGAGATAAAATTGTCTTGCAAAAGCCCAACGTAATGACCCTGGATGTTGAGATGCCCAGGATGGATGGAGTGGAGTTTCTGAAAAGACTCATGCCTCAGCACCCCATTCCAGTAGTGATGGTTTCCGCCATGACAGCCCCAGGTGCGCATGTTACCTTGGATGCCCTTGAGAGCGGTGCTGTTGATTTTGTATTAAAGCCCTCATCGAGCTTCGGTAATAACCTTGAAGCGATGATTGATGAACTTATCGAAAAGGTAAAAGCTGCATCGGTGGTGGATGTAAGCCGCTTCAAGGGGATATTCCAGGGACGACATCTAAAGAAGCTCAGCAGTGGCGTATTGACCGGTTCAACCGATAAGGTTGTTGCCATAGGAGCCTCGACCGGTGGAACGGTAGCTCTCAGGCAGGTGATAGAGTCCTTCCCTTCCGATATCCCCGGCACTGTTATTGTTCAGCACATGCCTCCAAAGTTTACAAAGATGTTTGCAGATAAGCTGAACGAGGTGTCAGAGGTGGAGGTGAGGGAGGCAACGGATGGTGACAGGGTACTGCGGGGCAGGGTCCTGATTGCTCCCGGGGGGATGCACATGAAGGTGGTCAGGTCCGGAGGGCGCTATATTGTCAGGATTAAAGAGGGAGAGAAGGTAAATGGGCACTGCCCGTCGGTGGATGTACTATTCCATTCGGTGGCAGCTAATGCAGGAGACAATGCTGTAGGGGCTATTCTTACCGGTATGGGAAGGGATGGAGCAGACGGAATGTTGGCGATGCGGAATAACGGGGCCAAAACTATTGCCCAGGATGAGAGAAGCTGTGTTGTCTTCGGTATGCCCAAAGAAGCTTATATAAATGGGGGGGCGGAAAAGCTGGTCTCCCTTGACAATATCCCTCGTGAGATTATTAATCTCTTAAAGGAGATGGGAGCATGAGGATTGATGTTGGTATTGGTGAATTCGGGGTTAGCAAGCATCCCGATGATGAGATTAAAACCTATGCCCTCGGCTCCTGTGTGGCTGTTATTGCCTATGATCCGGAAACTAATGTTGCAGGAATGATACATATCGCCCTGCCGGAGGCGAAGGTTAATCCGGAAAAGGCAAAAAAGCGGCCAGGCTATTTCGCCGATAGCGGCCTGCCGGTATTTATTAAGGCGATGGAAAAAGAGGGAGCAATAAAAAGAAAGATCAAGATCAAACTTGCCGGTGGAGCCAGTATCATGGATGAGAACAGGCAATTTGATATTGGACGGAGAAACATGATAGCGATCAAGCGATTTCTCTGGAAAGAGGGGCTTGGTGTTATCCGTGAGGATGTAGGTGGAACCATAAGCCGTACGGTCAAGATCGAACTTCCCGGCGGTGAAGTTACCATCTCAAATGCAAAATCCAGTTGGAATATATAGCTATCCAAGGAGCGAAGAATGCAGGTTAAGAGCGTATTAATTGTCGATGATTCAGCAACTTCCCGGATGATAACAAAACGCTGTTTTATGATGGCAGGTTACCAGAATGTAATCTTCCATGAAGCAGAAGATGGCCTGAATGCAGTGACATTTCTCGGAGATCAGTTGGTGGACCTTATTGTTACCGACTTACGGATGCCCAAGATGGATGGGAAAACCTTTATCCGCAAGCTGAAAATGGGCTCCAGGACTTCCGGAATCCCGGTAATTGTGTTATCAAGTATGGGAAATGAACAGTTGGAGAGTGAGTTGGGTAATGAAAAATTGACTGCGGTTATTCGTAAGCCCCTCTCTCCGGCTAAGCTTGCAGATGCTTTGGAGGCGGTCTAATGAGTACTCCCTTAACAAAAGATGAATTAAAAGATTCCCTGGATATGGCTGTGGCATTGACCTTTGGTGATATGAGCTTTCTTGATGTTCAGCCAGCACTGGAGGAGGAGCAGTCTGCCCAGGAGGGCCAACTGCTTCATATCAGTTTTTTGGCTCCCGCAACGGGAGGAATGATGCTCTTTCTTCCCTTGGAGCTGAAAAGACAGATTGTCGAGAATATCCATGCCAAACCCTGGGATGAGCTGAACAATACCGAGATTGATGATTGTCTTCTTGAACTCTTAAACGTTCTTGCAGGGAATTTCCTCCAGCAGATGTTTGGATCGGACACAAAGGTAAACCTCTCTTTTCCCGAAGTTCTCTTTGATCGTTTTGAGGTTGAACATGTTGGATCATATCACGATTTTTTCTATAATGCCGAAGGGATTCCCCTGGTTGTGAGTATCCGCCTTGTTAAGATGAGTGGAGATGAGGTATGAAAGTGTTAATCGTTGAAGATGATTTTGCGAGTCGAAAGTTGATGGAAAACCTTCTTACCGATTACGGTGATTATGATTCTGTGGTAGATGGTGAGGAGGCGTTGCAGGCCTTCAGGCTTTCCCACGAGGATAATAGTCCCTATGATTTGATCTGTCTCGATATCATGCTCCCAAAGCTTGATGGTCAAACGGTACTGAAAGAGATGAGGCGGATTGAAGAGTCAAAAGGAATTTACGGATCTGATGGAAGTAAGGTTATTATGACCACCGCTTTAGGCGATGCTGTCAACATAATGACCGCCTTCAGGGGCCAATGTGAAGGATATCTGCAGAAACCGATAACCCGGGAGAAACTTGAAGAGGTGATGAGGGATCTGGACCTCCTTTCATAGATACAATCTCTCACAGATGCGATCTCTCACAGATGCAAAAGGTCCCGCCATTTGAGACCGTCACCGCTTGTGAGGTGGCGCTTGCTTTTTTTCCCCAAGACCAGATCCCAGAAAGAACCTGCAATGCCCGGACTCAGGTTGGTCTCACTACGTAACAGGGCTATATTCTTTTCTGTAAGAATTTCCCCAGGATGGATAGTATCAATAGCCATGATGGAGCGTTTGGTGGTTCTGTAGAACTTCTTTTCACTGGGAGCCAGAGTCTTCTCTCCTGTTCCAAGAATCGCTGTAAGCCGCTCTTTTCCAAAAAGATCCTCAGCGTAGGTGAGCTCTTTTCCTGCCGCATCTTTAACTGACCGGCACATCCTGAGAAAGGCATCAGGCTCCAGGGCCACCGGATCATCCAGTCCAGTTCCTTCATTACTCAGCGTTATATGCTTTTCCACAATTTTCGCACCAGCTAAGGTGGCAATCACCGGGATGAGGAGAGGATCCTTCGAGTGGTCCGATACCCCCACCGGAACAGCGAACAGGGCCTCCAGGAGAGGGATAATGGAGAGGTTATACTCCTCCGGGGGGGCGGGATAGGAGGTAACACAATGAAGCAGGGCGCTTTTTTTCCCGCAGATCCCCAGAGCGGTTTCGATATCCGTGAGGGTTGATACTCCTGTGGAAAGGATCTGAAAGAGCTCTGCGGTTTCCCTAAGAAGGGGGAGATGGTTCAGTTCAGGGGATGCGATTTTGACCCATTGAACGTTCATGTTTCGGAGAATCCGGCTGCTCTTGAGACCAAAGGGGGAGCAGAGAAAAGTCATTCCCCTTTCTTCGCAAGCCTCTTTCAGCTCTTCGAAAAATCGGGGCTTCTGTTCCAGCGCCTTGAAGCGTTGATAAATTTCCACCTTCCCGCCGGGCAGCTCTATAGCGCCACTCAAGGGATGAACGATTTCATCTGCATAGACCATCTGGAACTTGGCACAATCCGCCCCCGCCTCTACCGCAGCGGATAGTAAGTCCCTTGCTCTGGAAAGATCACCATTGTGGGCGGTTCCAATCTCTGCCACAATCATCGGTCTGCAAGGTTCTTCCGAGCATTGATCGGGAGTCCAGGCCTGGAGCTCGCTGCTGCTTTCCGGTTTCAGCTTTGCATTATTGGGCATTCTCGATCATCTCTTCCTTTAACTGTTTTAGTCCCTGGCTCAATGAAACCTTATAGATATGAGGATTAATAATTCTTTTATAGGTACGGTCGAGCCCCTGCAATCCTGTTTCTACCCGTTCTTTTATAAGCTCCAGCGGCTCTTTTGGAGAAGTAGCGGTGCCCTGGTTTATCTTCTTCTGCAGCATTGTCCTTGCTTCTGCATAGTGGGAGAGAGTGAAATGGGTATTATCGTACATTGGATGATAAAATTCATGACTTTTCCCATCTCCAATATCCTCTCCCTCTAGTGCAATCAGGTCTGCAATTGCCAATTGATCCTGGTCAAAAAACCTGTAGACCTGCTTGATTCCAGGATTGGTAGTTTTTTCGGTGTTGTTGGAAACTTTAATCGTGGGGACCATCTTTCCCTCATGCTCTTTGGCTCCCAGCTTATAGACTCCTGTGAGGTTCGATTCATTACCTCCTGTTACCAGATGTGTTCCTACCCCCCATGAGTCAATGGGCGCTCCGTCAGCTACAAGCTGGTGAATAATCTCTTCATTGAGATCGTTTGATACAGTGATGAGACAATCCTCAAGTCCCGCCTCATCAAGTTTCTTGCGGATCTTCTGGCTCAGATAGGAGAGATCTCCGCTGTCAAGCCGCACTCCGATCTTTTTTCCCCGGGCCTTCATCTCCAGCCCTACCTGAATGGCATTCCGGATTCCGCTGCCCAGGGTGTCGTAGGTGTCGATAAGGAGGATAGAGCTCTCCGGATAGATCTCGGCGAATTTACGAAAAGCTTCCAGCTCATCGGGGAAAGCCATAATCCAGGAGTGGGCCATGGTTCCTTTCACCGGAATGCCGAATACCTTGCCTGCCAAAGTGTTGCTGCTGGCTGCTCCTCCTCCGATAAATGCGGCTCTGCTGGCCGAAAGGGCTCCATCCCAGCCCTGAGCCCTTCTAAGGCCAAACTCCAGAATCTTGCCTCCCCTGGCGGCGTTCTTTATCCTGGCGGCTTTTGTGGCGATCAGGGTCTGAAAATTGAGGATATTGAGTAGTATGCTCTCAATCAACTGACATTCGATCAAATCACCCTCTACCCTCACAATAGGTTCACCAGGGAAGACCACACTACCTTCCTCCATGGCGTAGAGATCTCCGGAGAAGCGAAACGCTTTCAGATAGTCAAGGAAATCCTTATGAAACAATGAGAGGGAAGCAAGATAATCAATCGCCTCCTGGTCAAATGAGAAATGCTCCAGGGTATCTATCACATCCCCCAGTCCTGCAAAGATTGCATAGCCTCCCGAGAAAGGGTTACGGCGGAAAAACATATCGAAGGATACCTTGGGATTGTTTTTCTGCAGATAGTAGCCCTGCATCATTGTTAGTTCGTAAAGGTCGGTTAAGAGTGCTGAATATTTCATACCTAGGGTCCTTGAAAAAAAATGTGACCCATTATACTCTAAATCGGTATGACTTTCTACTCGACAATGGGAGAGAGTACAGATACTATGAAAGAATATTAGCCAAAGGAGTGTTGCTATGATTTCCATTGTTTGTGATTCCTGTAAAAAGGCAATTCCCAATGCAATGTCGGGGGTCAATTTCTTTTATGTGACCAATAAGTCGCTGTGTAAAGCGTGCGAAAAGGGGATTGAGGAGAAAACCCGGGATGATGTACTTCAAGATGGGAGATATACCCTTAAAGGTTACAGAAAGCACTATCTGAACAACATCGAGAAACAGTGCAGATAGGATCCAGCGATTTTTTCTGAAAGAGGGTCTCAAAGAGGATCTGAAAGAGGGCTTTTCCGTCCGGAAAAGCCGTTTCCTGTTTTCTTCTCCTGTTAACCCTCAGCGCTGGTCCTTGGCTCTGATGTAGGCAAAACCGGTGTAGGGGATCAGTGCTTCGGGGATTCTGACCGATCCGTCCTGTTGCTGAAAGTTCTCCAGAATCGCCACTATGGCCCTGCTGACCGCTACGGCGGTGCCGTTAAGCATATGGACATGTTTGTTGCCCTTTTCGCTTCGGTAGCGGACTCCCAGTCTTCTGCTCTGATAGTCAGTGCAGTTACTGGTACTGGTTACCTCTCCCCACTCTCCTGACTCTCCTCTCCCGGGCATCCACGCCTCCAGGTCAAACTTTCTCCAGGCTGGAGCGCCCAGATCTCCCGTACAGGTGTCAACAACCCGGTAGGGAATCTCCAGCTCTCCAAATATCTCCTCTTCGATGGCCAGCATCTGCTGATGTATCAGCTCGCTCTCCTCCGGGAGGCAATAGACAAACATCTCAAGCTTGGTAAATTGATGCACCCGGTAAAGTCCCCGGGAGAATTGTCCGGCTGCACCAGCCTCCCGGCGGAAACAGTGGGAAAGGCCGGCAAGCTTCACGGGCAGCTTTTCTGCATCAATAAGCTCCCCACTATGGTAGCCCCCAAGGGTTATCTCGGCGGTACCAACCAGGCAGGTTCCAGTCCCTTCCAGATTATAGATATTACTCTCCTCACCCCGGGGATTAAAGCCGATCCCCTCGACCACCTCTTCCCGGGCTATATCGGGGGTGATGGTGGGGGTAAAACCGTGGGAGATGAGTTTATCCAGGGCGAACCGGACCAGCCCCAGTTCCAGGAAAACCCCTTCGTTTCTCAGATAGTAGAACTTGGGGCCGGAGACCCGGGTGGCAGTATCAAAGTCGATGATATCCAGCGCGCTGCCCAGCTCGACGTGGTCCTTCGGGGGGAAATCGAATTGGGGTACAATGCCGCTGCGTTTTATCTCCAGATTATCCTTCTCTTCCTTCCCAACAGGTGCATCGGGATGGCTCATATTAGGGATGGATTTGGATAATTCTGCCAGGGCGCTTTCCGCTTGGGATAGTTGCTCTTCCAGATCGGCGATCCGGGTTTTGAGGCTTTTTCCCTCCTCAATCAGCCTGTTCCGTTCCTCCCCACTCAGCTTTCCCTTCATCGATTTGGCATTTTCATTCCGTTGCTGTCGCAGCTCTTCAACCTGATGGATCAATTCCACTCTCTGGTCGTAGAGCTCCACCGCCCGTTTTGCATCAACCTTCATGAACCGGTTTTTGATGTTCTGTTGAACCTCATCGAGGTGTTCTTTCACAAATTTCATATCCAACATCTTCGTTTACTTCCTTTTCTCCATATCTTCTGCTTTGCGTGCCGCTTCCCTGACTGCAGACATAACGGTAGCGGTAAAGGCTCCCTCTTCTAAGGCTGCAACACCCCGAATCGTGGTTCCCCCGGCGCTTGTAACCTGGGTGATCATCTCTGCCGGATTCCCCCTCTGGTTTTTCAAAAGCTCGGTAGCGCCAGTAATGGTTTGAAGAGCTATATCCAGGGATTTACTATAGGGGATGCCCATTTCGGTTCCTCCCAGAGAGAGGGCGTGGATAAAGGATAGAACATAGGCTATCCCGGATCCTGAAAGGCCGGTGAAGGCAGAGAAGCGTTTCTCATCCAGGGGGACCGGCAGACCGATAGTTCCGGCAATCTCCATCGCCGCATCAACAAAATCCCGGGAAGTTTCTCTCTCTGTGGCTATCGCTACCACACTCTTACCAATCTTTGCGGCAATGTTGGGCATGAATCGGATCAGATCGGCTCCAGGGAAAAGCTCTCTGAGGGAAGCAAAGCTGGTTCCAGCAGCAATGGAAATGAGTCTGCTCTTTTCACACAAGCTTCCTATTTCGCTGGATAAGTCAGCCAGCTGCTGAGGCTTCACTGCCAGGATTATCGGTGCTTCTACATCCTTCATCTGTGAAACCAATTCGCTTGCCCTCTCTGAAAACCTCCCGCCAATCCGGTCAGCAAGCTTTGCCGCTTTATCACTTAGCTGGTCCGAAAGCACTATCTCCGTATCAGCAAAACGATTTCTAATACCCTCTGCAATTGCACCGCCCATCACTCCGGTGCCGATAATTCCAATATGTTTCATGCAAGCAGATTAGCACGACGCTTATTTTATGAAAAGAACCTGATGCTTGCTTTGGATCTCTTATCTTTCAACAGTCGACCACCGGGGGGGCCAGAAGCTGGCGTAAGCCCCCTTCCAGGAGGCTTGCGCCGGGGGGCATGCGCCGGGGGGCTAAACAAGTTCCGGGAAATTATGCTGCCGGAGCACTTCGAAGGTAAGGATTGCCGCACAATTTGATAGATTCAGAGAACGGGCTCCTTCTCTCATGGGGATTCTAATGCTTCTCTCCCTGTTTTGGGCCAGCAGCTCCTCCGGCAGTCCTTCCGTCTCTTTGCCGAAGAGGAGAAAGCATTCCTGGGGATAGGCTATTTCATGGTAAAAGGTCTCTGCCTTTTTTGAAGAAAAATAGAGCTCTTTGTCTTTGTAATCGGAAAGGAATTGTTCTAACGAATTGTGGTGAAAGGTTTGGAGCATGTGCCAGTAATCCAGTCCCGCCCGCTTCAGATATCGGTCATCGGTAGAAAATCCTAGGGGATGCACCAGGTGGAGAGAGGCCCCGGTTGCAGCACAGGTTCGGGCAATATTGCCTGTGTTCTGCGGAATTTCCGGTTCTACCAGTACAATGTGCAATGCCAATGTTCTCCCCCGATGAGAAAGCTGTCCCGTTTTACCATATGCTTATCACCTTCATTCGTGCGATGCTGTGAATATCCGACCGGTCCGATCGAACGAGCCTCTCTGTTACTATCCCCTCATGACTATTGGCCTCCAGCACAGTGTAGCTTCCCTCATTAATCTCCAAAAGAAGGGCAGCGTGAATAACTACCCCCTTTTCATCGTTGAAAAATAGTATATCCCCCGGCTCAGGCACCCGGATCGCCCGGCTGTGCTCCAGGGCCAGCTCCCAACTTGTTGCATCTTCGAAGGGGAGTAGGTAATCGTGGGCTTTCCCAGCTTCCTGAAAGATGTGTACCAGGAGTCCTGAGCAATCGAAGCTATCGGGCCCCTTTCCACCCGAAGTGTAGGGGGAGCCAACCAGAGTCCGACCAACTCTCAGCACCTCTTGCCTGACCTGTTCCGGAGCACTCAGGGTAATCGGTATCGGTACAAAAAAATCAAGAAACACCATGAGGATTCCAAAGAGGAGTATAATTGCCACTGTAACGATATGGCGGAGATGCTTCATCTCTTCTGTATATCATAAGCGCTTTTATGATACAATTGTTTTCATGGCGAGTCGGTTCACTGACAGATATTGGTCGCTCCTTCTTCTTCTCCTTTTATTAAGTTCCTTCAAGGGGGGGGCTGAAGATTTCTCTTTTTCCCTGAAGGTTGCTCCTGTAAATAGCCAGCTCTTTTTAGGCAACCTGCTGCTGCAGCCCCAGAGAGAAGAGCGGGGCTACCGCTTCTACCGGATAGAGGGCTCGGTCGAGGAGGGGGAGCTCTCCTCGCTGCTTTTGACTCTTTCTGCCCCGGGATATCGGGATCGGGTTCTTTCCCACCCATCCCTCTCTGAACCTTTTCCAAAAACAGCTGGCCCGGGAGCTTCTCTTGATGTACAGCTGCAGCGCTTAGAATCATCTTTTCAGCTGGAGGGGCTGGTAGAGACGGGAAGCCAGCCCAAAAGTGTTCTCTTTATCGATGGAGGAAGGAAATTTGTTACCGCCCTGCTAAATGGCGAGGGGATCGAAGTGTTTGATACCCTGACTTTGGAACGGCTGGCTGATTCGTCACCCCCACACGAGCTGGCAAAAAAGCTTGGCTTTGTGGAACTCTTGGAGTTGAAAAGCCGCAGAGAGCTCTGGGTTTCCCAGATGACCACCGACAGCATCCATATCTTCTCCCTTGATAGTTTCAGCTTTCTTCGAACCATCCCGGCTGGGGGAGCCTGGCCAAAGGTACTCTTATCACGGCCGGATGAAGCAGTGGTCTATGTTTCCCACTGGACCGGCAGGAGCGTTGCAGAAATTGATACTGCCTCAGGAGAGGTGAAGCGCCGCTTCCCCGTTCCCGGAATACCGAGGGGGCTTGTTCTCTCCAGAAATGGGGAAAAGCTCTTTGTGGCTAACTACAGTAACGGCAATATTGAGGTGATCAATCTGGAGGGGGGTGAGAGTCATACCTGGAAGAGCGGACCGGGGGCGATGCGCCACCTGGTACTCTCTCCGGACGGTCGCAGGCTCTACGGCACCGATATGCTTCAGGGAACAGTTCTCGCCCTGGACCCGGATAGTGAAACGCTCCTTTGGGAGCGCCGGGTCGGGTCAAATGTGAATACCCTGGATATCGATTCTCGGGGCATCCATCTCTATGTCTCCTCCCGGGGAAGAAACGGCGTCAACGGTTATCTCCAGGAAGGGGAGGAGTTTGGGACCATCTCCCTGGTTGATGCAAAAACCGGAGAGCTTATTGAAAGAGTATGGGGAGGAGATCAACCCACGGGACTGGACTTTTCGCCGGACCAGGGTTTGCTGGCATTTACCGATTTTCTTGATCATCGGATCGAGCTTTTCCGGATTGTTCCTTCTCCGAGGGTAGAAGACTCGCCTTGGTAATGGTATTTCCCCGGGTCCGGAGCTTCAGCACCGCCTCTTCGACCAATCGCTTACGGTCCCATTGATCCTGAAACAGCTCTCCCTGCTTTGATTGGCCCTTTTTCAGACCCGATATTCCCACTCCAATAAGACGCAGCTCCTCTGCTCCCTTCCATCGCTGTTCCAGCAGCGAAAGAGCGATAAAATAGAGCTCTTCGGTAGATCCGGGAGATGTGGGTACTGTTTTCTGCACCGTTGTTGTGCTGAAATCGGAGAAGCGAATTTTTAGAAAAACCGTATTCCCCTGTTCCCCCGAAGAGAGCACCCGAAAGAGTACCTGATCTGAGAGCTCGAGAAGGGTTTTTCGAACCACTTCATAGTCCCGGGTATCTTTTGAGAAGGTTGTCTCATTACTTACCGATTTGCTTTTTGTCTCCTCCCGAAACAGCCCCGGATCTATACCCCGCACAACCTGGAAAAGATAGCTTCCGGAGTGTTCACCCAGAAGCCGTTTAAGGGTCTCCTCCCGGTAGGAGCGGAGTGTTTTTACATCCCGGATATTCAACTCCCTAAGCCGTTCGACGCTTTTTTTCCCCAGCCCCCAGAGATCTTTCAGTTCCAGGGTATCGATAAACTGAATCTCATCACCAGGTTTGATTCGGTAAAGACCATCGGGCTTGTCCACCTCGGAGGCAAGTTTGGCCAAAAACCGGTTCGGGGCAATTCCGATAGAGATGGTCAAATCGGTGCTTTCCCGGACCAGTGCCTTAATGGCTGCCCCACTCGTCTCAGGGGAGCCAAAGAGTCTTTCCGTTCCTGTCATATTGAGGAACGCCTCATCTACCGAGATTTGTCGAATTTCTGGGGTGAACCGGGTAAAAAGAGCCATAATCCGGGAACTGAGCTCCTGATACCGTTTCATCCGGACCGGCAGGTAATGTCCGGCAGGACATCTGCGGTAGGCCTCTGATATGGGCATTGCCGAATGGACCCCATATCTTCTCGCTTCATAGGAACAGGCCGAAACCACCCCCCTCTTTCCCGGGGAGGCCCCGATAATAACCGGCTTTCCTTTCAGTTCCGGATTATCAGCCTGTTCTACCGAAGCATAGAATGCGTCCATGTCCACATGAAAATGGAGCTCTTCCCGCTCCTTTCTGGATCTACTCATGCTACCTTGACTTACTCCGGTTCCGGAGGGCCTAGCTCCAGCGATGCTCGGTACACAGCCTTTCTGGTGATCTGAAAGCGGGATGCAGCTTTTCCGAGATCAACCGGATCAGGGGGATGGGAGAACCGGGCTTCGATTTCAAGGCTCCCCTCTACCGTTGCCGGCAGGGTAAAACGTAAGCTGTAGGGGGTTGGAGGGGAGTTTCCGATGACAAGAGTGGCAATCCGGCTATCGGCTCCATAGCTCCACTCTTCGGAAGCATCAAGAACGGTAAACGGTTCATTCGAAAGGATTTTTAATGACAAGAGTGAGAGGGGCGCATCGACCTCTATCTGAAGGGTGTACTCCTTCCGGGAAAGAAAGGTGTGGGAGTTAAGCTCACTCCTCAATGGAGGTGCTCCCTTTGGAAGATCTAGGAGAAAGGAGTTGCTATCTATCTTGCCATCTTGGAAGGGAAGCTCACCCAGTACAGCGGTGCTGTAAAAGATTACCTTTTTAGTCATCGAAGATTCAGATTCCTCCTGCAAAATAAGCAAGGGTTGGTCCCTCTTCTCAAAAGGCTGGGCATTCAGAAGCGAAATCCCTGTAAAGACTGCTATTCCAAGAAGGAAAAACTCCATTCCCAGGGTCACTATCAGGGTGACCTTGAAATTGGGATGGTGAAACAGGTATTGGAGTCTGATAAGCATCAGAAGAAAGGGAAGCAGATGCAGGGCGATGATAATATTCCCCGTAAAGGGAGATAAGAGGATGCTTCTAATTACCTGATAGGCCGGGAGAGAGAAAAAGGTGTAAAGAGCCAGAAGAAAGGGTAGTCCCGCAAGGATAAACAAGATGGCTTTACCAATTCTGCTTCGGATGATGGTAAAAAGAATAACGGAAATAAAAGGAAGGAGAAGATAGAAAGTGAGATCAAGATCAATTATGGAGATGACAGTGATACCTGTAATCAGAAAAAAGAGGGCCGAGGCGGAGTAGAAACTTCCTCTCCTGCTAAATGGGAGCATCAGAAAAAGCCGTTGGCTCAGAATAAAGAGAAATGCTCCAACGGCGATCTTAAAAAGCAGCATCGTTAGGGGGTAGTATTCCCAGAGCCGTTCCACTCCCTTTATTTGACCAAGATAGTTTAGCAACATGGTGGCTGCGAAAAGGAAGAGGAACATGAGGAGGGCAAGAAGTGGCAGGCTCCACGCATGGCGCCAGAGAGTGCGGAGATATTTCTTTAAACGGCTGCCTGCAAAAATGGGGTATGCCATGGTCATAGAGAAGAGGATAATAAGCAAAAGGATGTAAAAGGTTTCCTCAATAATCAGCACATCTTCGGAAAAAGGAATTATCTGATAGTATCTATCCTGCACCTTTGGGAGGGAGGGAAGAGCGGTAAGGGCAGTGAGAAACTGCCTCGCCTCCTGGTTTGTGGTGCTCCCCTCTCCTTCTCCCCTTACCTCGATGGCTGGATATCCATTTTCCGTGAAGGGGTCCAGAGGAGATGGATAGTCTCGCAAATCGAGTCGTGAGATGGTGGTCTCCAAATGGAGATAGTGATGATCCATATCAGCCCTGCTGAAGGAGCGAAGAAGCCTCTTCAGCAGCCAGGAGGGAGAAGCTGTGCCCGAAGAAGCAGCAACTATGCGGTATCTGCTTGTTCTATCAGGAGTATTCATGTAAATAAATGCAAGCCCCTGATCCGGGGAGAACGTTCTCAGAAACTCCGATGAACCCAAGGGGGTAAATCCCCGATTATCCGGTCCGGGTCCCCCTCTGGAATCGGGAAAGGAGAGAGTGTCAGATCGATTTGTTTCAGGAAACTCCCCGGGAAGGATCACTATGTTTAGGGAGTTGTAGAGTCTGCCTTCTTTTCGTAGCTGATCGGCAGCTTCAATAAAGGGCAGGGAACTGTGCCAATATTCAGCTGGAAAAAGGAGGAATATGCTTCCTCCCTGAGGCTCTTCCCCGATGAAAGGCACTTCTATCAGCTCTCCCGGTAGGAAGGTGTGGTAAAGTTCTCTCTCCTCAAGAAAATTAATAAAGCTTGAAACATCTTCGCTGTAAATTTTTCCAGAACTGTGATAGGATGAGCTGTCTGCAAAGGAAACAGGCACCACAAAAGAGATTATAATGGAAAGCAGGATTCCGGCTCTGTTCATGTTCTTCATTTTTTCTAACCATACGGCGAAGTTGTTGGCAGGTCAAGCAGTTAGCAGCTTTTCCCGGGAGAATTCCATTTCGGATAGGAGCCGGTGAGGAAGAGAGGTATGAGGGTTTTACGGGAAATAGTTGAAAGTAGAAACTGCACTGCTTTTTCTGATGATCCAGTTGATTCAGCTGTTCTGGAGCGGATACTGGAAGCGGGACGGCTTTCCCCATCGGCAAAGAATCGTCAGCCCTGGCGCTTTATCGTTGCACAATCCCCGCAGGTTCGGGAACGTCTTTTCAGCGCTTCTTATCAGCAGGATCATGTGGGACAGGCTCCCGTTATCATTGCCCTTTGTACCACCAATGTGGATTACCGGATGCCCAACGGACAGTACTCCTATCCGATGGATATTGCAATGGCAGCCTCTTTTATGCTCCTCCAGGCAGAGTCGGAAGGTTTGGGATCATCAATGATTGGCACCTATGATGAGGCGGAGGTTAAGGATATCCTTTCAGTTCCCTACTCCATGCGGGTTCCCCTTTTACTGCTCCTCGGTAAGAAGAAAGAGCAGGGTCAACTCATCGAAAAGGAGCGAAAAAGGTTAAGCCGGATCGTCGCTTACGACCACTGGTAGATTTTACCATCCCGGGCCCGCTTTCTCTGGATAGCAAGATCAATGAGCTCTTCAAGCAGTTCATGGTAGGAAAGCCCTCCGGCGGCACACATTTTTGAAAACATGCTGATACCGGTGAATCCGGGAATAGTATTGATCTCATTGAGAAGAACCCGGTTTGACCCCTTTTCAATGAAGCAATCAACCCTGGAAAAGCCTTCTACCTCCGCAACCCGATAGGCCTTCATGCTTATGCGGCGAAGCTCCCTGGAAAGCTCTTTAGAAAGCTCCGCAGGAACCGTTAATTCGGCCCCTTTGGGGTCGATATATTTCGCTTCATAGTTGTAAAAGCTGTGGTTGGGGATAATTTCCCCCGGAGGAAAGGATTCAAGTTTTTCGTTCCCGATAACAGAACACTCTATCTCCCGGCCGGTGATCAGGGGTTCTAAAAGAATCTTGGTGTCGTACCGGAAGGCCTCAACAATCGCCACTTCTAAAGAGGCTCTATCGGTACAGCGGGTAACACCCACTGATGAGCCCGTTCTGGCCGGTTTTACAAAGAGGGGAAAGCCAAAGCGCTCCAAGGCCTTTCTCACTGCCGAGCACTCCATCGAGGAACGTAGCCAGCTCACCTCCCGCAGCTCCTCAAAGGGGATAATCGGCAATCCTGCCTGGAGCCAAATCCGTTTTACCGCTGCCTTGTCCATGCAGAGGCTGCTTCCCAGAACTCCCGCCCCGGTATAAGGGAGATCACACAGTTCCAAAAGGCCCTGGATGGTTCCATCCTCACCAAATGTGCCGTGGAGAATGGGGAGTACCACATCAATTTCAAGAAAAGCTCCATCGGCATACAAACCTTTTCCGGGAACCGGGTGCACTATCTTCTTCTCACTCTTTTCTACCCGGAGGCTTGAAGTGTCATCATTAAAAGATGGTGTACTTTGCAGGTACCAGACACCCTCATGGTCAATTCCAATAAGAATTTTGTCAAAGCGCTCAGCATCAAGATTCTGATATACCGATGCACAGGAGATGCAGGAAACCTCATGCTCCCCGGACTTCCCGCCGAAGAGGAGTGCTGTGGTCAATCTTTTCGAATTCATCGGATCTCCTTTCCCTCTTTTTTATGATCACTCTATCTGTGCTGCCACAGTTGCATTCTACCACAAAAGAAATAATGCTGACTATAAAAGCTCTCTAAGAACCTGTCGGGCCACCGCTTCTTCATCCCATTCAATCGAGAATCCGTCGTAAATGATGGAACCTTCATGCCCCTTACCTAAAAGGAGGATACAGTCCCTATCGTGCATCATCGAAAAGGCTCTTTTCATAGCTTCCCGCCGGTCTTCAATGATGAAGAGATCCTTTCCCTCGACCTTTCCGCTGCAGCCTGCAGCAACATCCCGGAGCAGTGCCAAAGGTTCCTCCCCCCGGGGGTCCTCGTCGGCCAGGAAAATGATATCCGCATAGCGGGATGCGATGGAGCCCAGCACCGGCCGTTTTTCCAGATCCCGCTCCCCGGCGGAGGAGAAAAGAGCGAAGAGTCTCCCTTTTACCAGGGGCCGAATCGCCGGAAAGAGACGGCTGAAGGAGCCCGGAGTGTGGGCGTAATCGACAATAACCTGAAAGGGCTGACCTTCATCAACCGGGACCATCCGCCCTTTGACTGCCTTTAAGGTAGGGAATACCGGTTCCAGCTGTAGGGGGGAGATCCCTTCTGTCTCACAGAGGATAGTTGTAGCGGCCAGGATATTATCAATATTGAATCGACCCGAGAGCTTGAGCTGCGCCTCGGCCGCTTCCCCCTCCGGTGAGGTGATGGTGAAGCGGAGGGAAGTGGGACTTTCCACAATTTTGGAAGCACTCCAATGAGCAGCCCCCGCCCCCTCGGCGCTGTAGCTGTAATATCGCTCCCCCCCGGATGAGAGAAATGCATCGATAAACAGCTGGTAGTTGGCATCATCCTTGTTGACGACAGCAATACCGCTATTTTCCCCGGTCATCCGGAACAGATTGGCCTTGTCATCCATGTACTGCTCCATGGTGCCGTGGAACTCCAGATGCTCATGGCTGATGTTGGTGATGAGGGCCCCGTCGTAGTGTACATCTCCAAGACGATTGTTCCTGGGGGAAAGCCCGTGGCTAGTGGACTCCACAACTGCGTGACTGCAGCCCCCCTCTACCATCTGCCGCAACGCCTTGTGGATCTCTGTCGCCTCCGGAGTGGATTGACGGAAGTGATTTTTGCAGCTCTCCCCTCCGGTGTTAAACTGTACGGTGGAGAGAAAACCGCAGCGGTGTCCAAGAGCGCTGAGCATCTGATGAAGAAATGAGACTGTGGAGCTCTTCCCGTCCGTACCGGTTACCCCGATCACCCTGAGCTCCCTGGAGGGATGGTCGTAAAAGGCTGCTGAGACTGGACTCATGGCCCTCCTGCTGTCGGCAACAAGAACAATTGTTGTATCCGGCGGGAGAGGGGAGGGGAGCCTGGTACAGATGATTGCAGCAGCTCCCTTTTCGATCGCCTGGGGAATATAACTGTGGCCGTCGCTGTGGAGACCCGGGAGGGCGAAATAGAGATCTCCAGCTTCTATCTCCCGGCTGTCATAAGAGAGGCCGCATATTCTTACCTCCGGATCACCATGGAGCTGCAGGCTATTGATACCGGTAATGATTGCTGATAGCTTCTTTTCCATGGCAGCATCCTACCAAGGAAGGGATTATCTGACCAGTCAGTTAATCGCCTATATTGGCAATAAGCGAAGGCTCCTGGGGTTTCTGGAGGATGTCTTTTGTGAGCTCTCCCGGGAGATTCCCATCAACAGCTTTATCGACCCCTTTGCAGGAAGCGGGGCGGTAAGCAGGTTGGCCCGATCCCTGGGGTTTCAGGTGATTGCCGGTGATCTGGAGGAGTATTCCCGGGTACTGGTGGCAGCTTCAGTTCTTCCTGGACCGGAGGAAGCTGCAGAGCTTCTTCAGCCCTGGGGTGGATTCGCCATCTACCGGGATTTACAGGAGCTTGGAGAGGGCTTGGGAAAATCGGCACCGGATAGCGAGCTCCCGGAACACTCCTTTCCACAATCCCTGTTTCGTCCCTTTGTCAGTGCCCATTACGCCCCCATGAACACAGAGAACGCAGATTACCGAAAAGAGCGACTCTTCTACACTCGGGAGAATGCTCTCTTTATTGATCGGGTACGGCACAGAATTGAGGAGATGATTCCCGGGAACCCTTCCGGTTCGAAGGAACGATTGACCAAGGATCTGCTGCTTGCCCCGCTTCTCTATGGGGCTGCAACCCAGGCAAACACCTCCGGAGTCTTCAAGGCCTTTCACAAGGGCTTTGGAGGACATGGAAAGGATGCTCTGGGACGGATCCTTTCTCCTATCCGGCTTGCACCCCCTCCCTTGATTGATGGCCCCGATGCTTCTGTGGTCCGGCGCATGGCTGCGGGGGATCTTTTACGGAACTATCAAGGGGATTTGACCTACCTCGATCCTCCCTACAATCAACACCAATACGGCAGCAACTACCATCTCCTTAACAGCATCGCTTTTTGGGACTTCCCTGAACCGGGAAAGGATCTGGACCGGCTTGGCCGATTGAAGGACCGGGGGGGGATCCGAAAGGATTGGATAAAAACCCGCTCCGCCTTCTGTTCCCCCCGGACGGTCCGCGCTTCCTTCGAAGAGGTTCTGGGGGCATGCAGAAGCCGTTGTATCGCCCTCAGTTACAGCGATGACGGACTCCTTCCCCTGCAGGAGCTGCAGGAGCTCCTGGAAAAGCAGGGCCGGGTCTCCCTTTATGTGAGCGACTACACGGTGTATCGGGGGGGACGGCAGAGCCCCACAAAAAAAGGGATTAATCTGGAGCTGCTGTTTCTGCTGGACCGCTTGAGGGAATACCGGGGAGGCTGGAAACCGGCTTCCACTGAAGGGCTCCTCAATTTTGGTGACGGTGAAGAGCTCCCCGACGGTGAAAACGTTCTTCAGACCTTGTTGGCACAGAAACGGATCTATGCCCTGCTTAAGGGTACTTTCTCCCCGGAGCGGTTGAAAGCACATTTCCCGATGAGGGATGATGAAACGGTGTTTCTCCATGATAAAGCTATAGCCCTCAAGACGGACCGGTTTTACCGTTTTCCTGATCTCCCCGCCCCGGATCGGTTTGCTTTTCTTTCAAAGAAGAATATGAAGGAAATTATTGAGGGGCTGGAAGCCTCCGTCTGTCGGGACCGTCAGGAGGAGGCAGCGATTCTAACCGGTTTTCTTGACCATAACCGACGACGGGGAGATGTGAAGCGCCTTGGCTCCTGTTTGAGAAAACTGGCTCACAAGAAATATGCTGATATATGGAACCGGGAAATGGCCCGGGCTCGACAATTGATTCTTGATGATTCCGGTGAGAATGCCCGACTGCACCATCTTCTTGATGAACTGGAAGATCTCGCAGCCCGTCGATTTTCCGGATAACATTTCTTCGGAACTTCAGACGCCCCCTGGGGCCTTTCTATTGGAGTGAGGGCCTGGTAGGGAAGGGGATAACAGAGCTGTGGGCAGGGGGAAAGGTAAAAAAAAAAGGCCGCCCGAAGAATCGGGCGGCCTGAATTATCAGGAAAGGTTTCATGGCAACTCTTTGCTGCCTGGCTGTTTCTTTCCGTTCCCTTTTACCTGTTTCCCTCTCCGCTGTAGAGGAAGTCAAAGTACTCCATATCGGTGGTGAGGGTTTTCTGGAATGTGGGAAGGGTCTTTCGGTAGCTTTCGATACTCCTCCAGAAGGCGAAGAAGTCCGGGTCGGCCTCATACGCTTCGGCATAGATGGTCGTTGCCTCCGCATCCGCTGTTCCCTTGATCGTTTCCGACTCCTCATAGGCGCCGGATAAGATCTTCTTCCGTTCATTTTCCAGTTTACCCAGCCACTCAGCCTTCCTTCCTTCTCCAAAGGATCTGTAAGCACTGGCAATCTGGTTCCGTTCCTTGATCATCCGGTTGTAGACACTCTCGGTAAGCTCATCGGAGTATCTGATCTGCCGGATAATCACATCGATCAGCTCGATTCCAAACTGGGGCATCAACTCCCTGGCCTCGGTGAGAGCTACATCACTTAAGGCTTGCCGCCCTTTGGAGACCTCTTCAAACTGCTGGGTGGTAGCGGTGAGCTTTCTCAATTCATCAAAATCGACCTCTTCCTGGCTTGCCCCACCGGCTACCGTCTGCATCGCTTCGGATCGGTCGATCCTGTTGATGATGTTACTACTTCGAACAGCTTCAGTGAGGGGACTCTTACTGATGATGGTCCGCACAGTGGAATCGATAATATCGTCCAGTCGGGCAAAACCGCCATTTATGTTGCCCACCGATTCATAAAACTTCTGGGGATTATCAATCTTCCATCGGGCTGTTGTATCTACCCAGATAAACTGGTTCTCCTTGGTGGGGATCCTCTGGGGTTCTCCGTCCCAGCTCAATATCCGTTTGGGAAACTTCACAACCGTGTCAATCACCGGCATCTTGAACTTGAGTCCTGCGTTCAGGCTGGTTTTTACAATCTTTCCGAAGCGGGTGATAACCGCCTGCTCTCCCTCATTAACGATGTAGAAAGGGCCAAGGAGGAGGAGTACCACCACCAGGACAAGAAGGACTACTAATGTGGTAATAAGCTTTTTCACTGTTGGCCTCCTGCCTGCTGAAGGCTCTTCAGGGGTATGAAATTGTCCAGATTCCGGTCTATCAGGTCGGTCCCCTCCATGTCCGCAAAGGCTGCCTCAATCATCTCTATGTAAAGACGTTGACGGGTAATTTCCGGACTCTTCTGGTACTCGGTAGCCACAGATCTGAACCTGGCTACATCTCCGTTGGCCCGGTTTACCCGCTCGGATGCATAGCCTTGAGCTTCCTGCACCACCTGCTGGGCCTGGCCCCGTGCCCTGGGGATCTGCTGGTTATACTCTTCTTTTCCTTCGTTAATAAACCGGTTCATATCCTGAACCGCCTTGTTCACATCTTCGAAGGCGTCCTGAACCTCCCCTTTCGGGGGAACCACATTCTGGAGCTTCACGGTGGTCACCGTAATGCCAAGCTCGTACTGGTCATACTTCTTCTGCATTATCTTTTGAGCTTCGACCTCGATGTTGCTTCGCTCGGAACCAATCACATCTAGAATGGCCCGGTCTCCCACCAGCTGGTTAATCGCCGACTGGCTGATGTCCCGGATGGTCTGATACTGGTCCCGCACCTTGAAGAGCCAATCCCGGGGATTGGAGATCCGGAACTGGATAATCCACTCTGTATCAATGATGTTGAGGTCCCCGGTGAGCATGATCGACTCTTCCGGATAGTCAGCACTGGAATACCGGGTGTCCACACCTGCAGCTTCAGTTCTGAATCCAAACTCCATCTTCTGTACAATCTGGGTGGGAACGTTATAGTTCTGTTCGATCCCGAAGGGGAACTTGAACTGCAGTCCCGGACCCACGATTCTGTTTACTTTACCAAGCCGGATAACCACCGCTTCTTCACTCTGGTCCACCACAAAGAAACTGGACATTACGCTTGCGGCAATCGCAATAACGATCACCGCCACAATAATCAGTTTCGGACTGAGTTGTAACTGTGGTCCCCTGCCCGGAGTTACATCTTGTTCGGGCATATATCCTCCTTTTTATTTTCTCGGTTGCTTACTGTTACAAGGTAGCCTTTCAAAGCCCGGTCGTCAAGGAAACTCGTGGCATGGAAGGAAACTCTTTCCCCCGGTTCTTGCAAAAGCCCCCTTCATCGGGATATAGTTTCCACACTATGAAAATAAAGAAGAGACGATTGATCACCTCGGCGCTTCCCTATGTCAACAATATCCCCCATCTGGGGAACCTGATTCAGGTTCTCTCCGCAGACGTCTTCTCCCGGTTCTGCCGCCTAAAAGGATATGAAACCCTCTATATCTGCGGTACCGATGAATATGGAACCGCCACCGAAACCCGAGCGTTGGAGGAGGGGATCACTCCCCAAGAGCTCTGTGACCGGTACAACGCCATTCACACCGATATCTACCGCTGGTTTAACATCGCTTTTGACCATTTCGGACGAACCACCACAGAGTGGCAGACGAAAATCGTCCAGGATATCTTTAAGAAGGCCGATGCGGCGGGATACGTAAACGAGAAGAGCATAGAGCAGCTCTACTGCGAATCCTGTGACCGCTATTTAGCGGACCGTTTTGTCCATGGGACCTGTCCCCACTGCGGCTACGAGGAGGCCCGGGGAGATCAGTGTGAACATTGCGGGAAACTGCTGGATCCGGTAGATCTGATAAATCCCCGCTGCGGTCTGTGCGGTAAAACGCCCCAAATGAGAGAGACCCGGCACCTCTACCTGGACCTGCCGGCAATCTTGCCTAAGCTTCAGGCCTGGATGGACAGAGCCTCGGTGGAGGGTTTTTGGGCCAGAAACGCTATCCAGATGACTAAAAGCTGGATTCGGGATGGACTGAAGGAGCGCTGCATTACCCGGGATTTGAAGTGGGGAATCCCGGTACCCAAGGAAGGCTTTGAGGATAAGGTCTTCTATGTATGGTTCGATGCTCCCATCGGCTACATCTCCATCACCGCCAACCTGACCGAAGCGTGGGAGAGCTGGTGGAAGAATCCCGATGAAGTGGAGCTGTTTCAGTTTATCGGTAAGGATAATATCCCTTTTCACACGGTGATCTTCCCCTCCTCCCTCCTGGCGGGAGGGGACAACTGGACCATGCTTCACCACATGAGCAGCACTGAATACCTCAACTATGAAAGTGGAAAGTTTTCCAAGAGCAAGGGAATCGGGGTCTTCGGTACCGATGCAAAGGATACCGGTATACCCGCCGATGTGTGGCGCTTCTACATCTTCTACAACCGGCCGGAGAAGTCCGATGCGGTGTTCACCTGGAGCGACTTTCAGGAGAAGGTGAATGGGGAGCTGATTGGAAACCTGGCAAACCTGGTGAACCGTACTCTTACCTTTGTAAACCGCTTTTACGACGGGCAGATGCCCGCTGGTGGGGTTGATGAAGGGATGATGGAGGTGATCCGGCGGATGGAAGGGGAGATCGAAGAGCACTTTGAGCGGGCGGAGCTTCGGGAGGCCTTCAGGAAGAGCTTTGCTCTCTCCTCCTACGGAAACAAGGCTTTTCAGGAGGGAGAGCCCTGGAAGGTGATAAAGAGCGATCCGGAAGCTGCAGGAACACTCCTTGCCACCCTGGTCTACCTGGTCAGGGATCTTGCGCTCCTTTCAGCGCCCTTTATTCCGGAGACCGCAGTGCGGATTCTTGCCTTTCTGGGGATAGGATCTACCAGTTGGGAGCATCTTGGCAAAGCAGATGGGATCGGGCAGGTAAATAAGCCGGAAATCCTCTTTCGGAAGCTGGAGGATGATCAGATCAACGCCCTGAGAGATCGCTTTTCCGGGACGCAGAAGGAGCGACAGGAGCGGGACGATAAGGAGAAGAGTGAGATGGAAGATGGATCAGAGACTCTATCCCTGGCAGAGAGGTTTGCCGGGACTGTAGATATTCGTGTTGCCAAAATTGTGGAAATTGAACGACACCCCGAGGCGGACAAACTCTATATCGAGAAACTGGACCTGGGAAATGGCGAAGAGCGTACCATTGTAAGCGGCCTGGTTCCCTACTACAAGGAAGAGGAACTCCTAAACCACCATATCCTGGTGGTCTACAATCTGAAACCGGCGAAGCTGCGGGGAGTCAAGAGCCACGGTATGCTGCTCGCCGCCGAAGAGGCTGTGCAGGAAGATGACCAGAAGAGCGGTGATGGAGATGAGCGCTCCATTGAGGTGATTTTTGCAGACCAGGTGGAGCCGGGCACTCGGATCAATCCCGCCGGGAAATCTCTCCCACCGGAGGAGCTGAAGCGGATCTCTATCGACACTTTTTTCTCCGTTCCCCTGGGGGTGAAAGCGGGAGTGGTCAATGTGGATGGGCTTGCTCTTGAAGCAGCCGGTCAGCCGATAACAACTTCAAGGATAAACGAGGGCAGTGTTGGCTGATAAGGCCGAAGAAGAAAGGCTCTCTACCCCACAGCGGGATGCTCACCCGCAGGAGAAAGCTTCCCCACAAGGGGAAGCTCCCCCACAGCGGGACGACCACCCTCAAGGGAAAGCTT
>CAYMWV010000001.1:14522-38549 GCA_964394395.1 uncultured Sediminispirochaeta sp. | reverse complement strand
TCCCCACAAGGGGAAGCTCCCCCACAGCGGGACGACCACCCTCAAGGGAAAGCTTTCCCGCAGGGGGGGGCTCCCCCACAGCGGGACGACCACCCTCAAGGGAAAGCTTTCCCGCAGGGGGGGGCTCCCCCACAGCGGGGGGATGCAGCCTCTCTTTTGCAGAGCTCTTTCTGGGCAAAGGTGAAGGAGAGGTATGGGTGGAGTTCCCTCTGGTTTGAAGATCCACCCTGCTCTGGGGGCCCCCTTCTGCTGCTCTATCGGAGACTTGCCCCCGGTTGTACCCTGGCCTACATACCCCATGCGGATCCTGTGGGAGAGGAGCCTGAGGCGCTTTTCCGTTTATCACGGCAGCTGAAGGAGAAGCTGCCCTCCGGTACCTGCGTGCTGCGCTGGGACCTGCCGTGGATTCGGCCTATTGATGATCCGGGAACTTTTCCCGATCTGACCAGATACTTCCAGAAGGCTCCGGTGGATATCCAGCCCCCCCGGACCGTCCTGATTGATCTGAGCCCTGATGAAGAGTCCATCCTGAAGGCAATGAAGTCCAAGACCCGGTACAACGTCAAACTTGCCTTTAGAAAGGGTGTGGAGGTAAGCGAAGAGGGGATAGAGTCGATAAACCAGTGGTACAGCCTCTATGAGGAGACCGCCCGGCGGGATAAAATCGCCATTCATCCCCACTCCTACTACCGGTCAATCTTTGAGCTTGCCGATGCTGAATCTGATGGCCCGGATTTGCTGCTTTATATGGCCCGGTACCAGGAGAGTGGAGAAGCTTTGGCAGGAATCGTCGTTTCCCGTTACAAGGGGAGGGCAACCTACCTCTACGGCGCCTCCTCCAACAGTAAGCGCAATTTGATGCCCGCTTACGCCCTGCAGTGGAGAGCCATGAAGGATGCAAAGGCGGCAGGATGCAGGGAGTACGACCTATTCGGGATTCCTCCGGCGGATGATCCAGACCACCCGATGCACGGACTCTACCGGTTCAAAACAGGTTTTGGTGGAACGCTGGTGGCCCGGCCAGGCTGCTGGGACTTCCCGTTCAAGCCCCTGGGCTACCAAGGCTACCGGCTCCTGGAGAAGATCCGCCGCTGGTACTACCTCGATTTCCGAAAAAACCGTTCATAGCGCAGCGTTCTTACCTGTTGGAAGCGAGACTGCGAAACTGTTCTCCCCGGTCAAACTCGTTAACAAACATGCCGAAAGAGGTGGCCCCTGGCGAAAAGAGTACCACATCTCCCCTCCGGGCTGCAGCTGAGGCAGCATCAACAGCCTCTTTCAGAGCCGGAAAGGGCCCGGTGTAGGGAATTCTCCTCTTCTCAAGGATAAGGAGGAGGCGATCAGTAGCTGTTCCCTCCAGGAGGATTATCGCTTTTGGCTTCTCTATGACTTTTTCTAGTTCAGTGAAATCGAGCTTTTTATCGGTGCCTCCGCAGATCAGAATAATTGGCTCAGAGAAACTCTCAAGGGCCCCTGCACACGCCTCGGGAATAGTTGCCGTGCTATCATTATACCAACGCACTCCCCGCTTCTCACAAACCAACTCGAGTCTGTGGGCTATTCCGGGGAAGCGAGAGAGACCTCTGGAGATCTTTTCAGCAGGGAGGCCGAATAGTCGCAGCACCGTAGCGGCAAAAAGGAGGTTAAGCCGGTTGTGCCTGCCCGGCAGGGCAAGATCCGGAGGCAGCAAGCTCTCCACCGGCGTACTGCCCAGCTCCCCCGGCCCGGGGAGGGGTGCAAAGAGCCCCTCTCCCTCTGGGTCGATCCAGGCAGAAAGTGGCACCTTGTTCCGACCTGAAGCCGGTGGGGAGTGGTAGACGGGCACTATCCTCCCTGATGACTCCCGTTGAAACCGGTCGAACCAGGGATTCTCTCCATACAGAATCGTATAATCATTATCGTCCTGATCGGCATAGATCAAAGCTTTATCGGAAACATAAGCCTCCATAGAGGGGTAGCTGTTTTGGTGATCATGCATGATGTTGGTGATGACCGCAATCTTCGGTTTCAAGATGCCCCTTCCTGACAGATCTCCCAACTGCCAGCTGGAGAGTTCAAGAATCACGGGATCTTCCCTCTCCACTGCCGCATCATCAGCAAAACTCAAGGGGTTGACGGTGATATTTCCACCAAGCTTCGTCTCCGGGTACGCCTCTTTCATGGTGTGATAGATGGCAGAAACCACTGTGGATTTCCCTTTACTCCCGGTAACGGCGATTACCGGCCGTTTATTGAGCCCCAGGAAGATGGATATGTCGGTCTCAACCCGCTTTGCCAGTTGCAGAAAGGGACTTTTTTTCGGAACCGCAGGATTCTTGATCACCATGTCCGCCTGAAGGAAGTCAATCTCCTCGTGCTGGCCAAGGGTATACCTGAGCCGCTCCCGAGGCAGGTCCGACAATTTATTCAAGGAACCTTCTAATTGTGCCTGCTCTTTTAAATCTGTGATAGTTACATCAGCCCCATGCTCCACAAACCAGCGTGCAGAGCTGAGACCTCCGCCATGGAGCCCCAGCCCCATGATCGTTACCTTGAGCCCCCGATAATGATCAGCTGAAATCAACCTTGAACTCCTTCATGTCCCGCTCATTAAGGTAGGGCTCTACTTTCAGCGAATCCCATCGGCTGTACCACTTTTCAGGAACCTGCTGTTTAAGGGTCTTGAAGCTATCCAGATTGGGGGAGAAATCGTTGTGCCGCAGGGTCTCCTGGATCGTTTCGATATGCCGTCTGAGGAAGGGGATCGCCTGGAAGATCATCTTCAAATGGGATTTTCTTCCCTCGGGACTCAGATTGATCACGGTGTGACAGATAGCCTGGTGTTTACAGGTGAATGGGAAATAGGGGTAGCTTCGCTTCCCCTCCGGAAGAAGGAGCTTTGAGAAAAACTTGGTAAGATCACTGTCTATCCAGATTCCCTGAATCACATAACCCCGTCCCGATTCTCCAATCCAGGTTTTACTCACATCCTGCTGAATCATGCAGCCAACCATCTTCTCCTGTTCATAGAGGAACCGGGATACCGGGATGAGATCTGCTTCAATGAAGAGCTTTTTTGTTTCGAAAGAGTGACTCGTATCATTGCTCCCCGATGTGATAAGTTCTGAATCACTGGGGCGAAAGGAGAGATCGAGCCGAAGAACAAAGAGGTAATGCTCCTCCTTTACCTTGTATATCTGAAAAAAGAGGGGTCTAAATATTGAGGTGGGATCAAAAATATAACTTAAGCCCTGGAAGAGATTGCTGCAATAGGGAAGGATCTGCCTGATAAAGCCGATGAGGGATTTTCGGTACCCTTCAGGGGGTCTTGGAGTATCGACATCATGATGAATAGGGAATTGGGGCACCGTAAAGGTGTTATCCAGTTTAAGAAAAAACTCTTCGTTTTGGTTGTAATGACCATTCAGGGGCCGATCATTTGCCTGTTCCTGTTTGATAAGAGAATTGATATCCGGATCGAACCATCCGAATCGTATCTCACCTTGCCTGTGCTCCATTATTACTATAATACGACATTAAGGTATAGTTTTGCAATCTGCAAAATTGATTTCTCATGCTTTGCTCTATCCCCTTGACCATATCTTCTTCATTGGGCATAATTGGACAGGATCAAACGAAAGGAGTGTTGCCAGGTGCCCTGCGGAAAGAAACGTAAGAGACACAAGATTGCCACCCATAAGCGCAAGAAAAAACTGCGCAAGAACCGGCATAAAAAGAAATAGGAAGACGGTTTGGCCAAAACATCTGTTTCCTCTTCTGCAGGAGACGTTACAAGAGCTGTATATTCTGTATCTGTTCTGCTGTTTTGGAGGCTATATCGTTATACAAAGAGAGAATTCGCCCCCCTTCCTTTTTTGAGGATCTTTGGTGCATTCTCTCTTTTCCTTACTTTGCTGCTTTTTTCCACCGGGGTTTGTTACAGCGAATCCCTCTGGAATCCCGGTTTCAACGGTTATGCCGTTGACAATGGTGGTTATCTTCCGGGAAGTATCATATTGGTGCGGATACAAACCGCTACCGATCTTTCCCTGAAATCCATACAGTCAAGAAACGACTCAACCTCGATGAGCATTTCCGGCGGTTCCGTTGGAGATCTGCTCTCCTTTGTCCCCAGTGGTGATGCTCAAAGCTCCAGAGAAGTAGAAGATGAACAGCGTTTCTCTCTGGAAACGCGTTTTGCTGTCCGGGTTACCGGCGTTGAAGATAACGGCAACCTGGTAGTAAGGGGAAGAAGGCAGATCACCGTGGGCGGACTGCTTGAAGAGATCTATCTGGAGGGGGTTGCGCCTCCCGGAGCCGTACAGAATGGGGTGGTAGATTTTTCCGATCTCGCTGATGGCGTCCTACGCTACCGGGGGAACGCCCAAGCCACTGATAAGCTCATTGTCCAGGGGGATCTGAGCTATGCTCCCTCAGACGCTCTGATACCGATACCTGGTCCTGAAGAGGGGTTAGGGGAAGCAGACGGGGAGCCGGAAGAGGGGGCTGAGACTGATGCCGGAGTTGCACCGGAAGCAGCCGCTGAAGCTGAGGTTGCACCGGAAGCCGAAGATGAGGCAGCAGGTGAAGAAGTTCCACCTCTCCCAGGAACTGGCGAAGCTGGAGAAAAAACCCTGCAGCTTAATGATGAGATCAGAGATGAGCTGATCAGGCTCTATCTTAACAGATTCCTACAGATCCTCTTTGATTCCCCGGGGGCTGATGAATAAGTAGTGAGCTGATGAATACGTAGTGAGAAGAGGGGAGAAGAGAGTGAACATGGATAAACCGATTTTGGAAGCTATTAATTCCCCCGAGGATCTAAAGAAATTACCCTCCAGTGCGCTTCCCTCTCTGGCTCAGGAGATACGGGAAAGAATCATCTCTGTAGTGCATGCCAACGGTGGGCATCTTGCTTCCAACCTTGGGGTGGTTGAGCTTACTATTGCTCTTCACCGGGTATTTCAATCTCCTACCGATCAGCTCATCTGGGATGTGGGACATCAATGTTATACCCATAAGCTATTAACCGGACGAAGGGAGCAGTTTCACACCATAAGGAAAAAAGGCGGGATCAGCGGCTTTCCGAAACGGAGTGAAAGCGATCACGACATAATGGAAACTGGACACTCTTCAACCTCAATTTCTGCCGCCCTGGGCTCTCTCATGGCCAGAAGAATTCAGGGAGATACTCTTGGTAAAGTGATCAGCATCATCGGCGATGGAGCTCTCACCGGGGGTATGGCCTTCGAGGGGCTTAATCACGCCGGTCATTTGGGAAAGGACTTGATAGTTATCTACAATGATAACAACTGGTCGATCAGTCCAAACGTTGGTGGGCTCTCCCTCAATTCCAACTTGAGCAAACTCTCTGCCTATGTTTCAAGACTGACTGCAACCCCCTTCTACCAATCAATCCGTGACAAGATCGATCTTGGTATACAGGGGATTCCTGTTCTTGGTTACAAGATGTATAATCTGGTGGTTCGGCTGAAGAAGGCGATGAAAGCGGTTTTTTTGAAGGAGACCCTCTTTTCCGAACTGGGTTTTGAATATTTAGGGCCCGTGGATGGCCACTCTATTCGCAGGCTTACCGACCTTTTTCAGGCTGCAAAAAAAATACAGAAGCCTCTTCTGATCCACGTGGTTACCCAGAAAGGGAGAGGATACTCCCTGGCCGAGGGCGATCCAACCGCTTACCATGGCGTATCGCCGGTTACAAATGTTGATGGAAAGATAGAGCGAAAAAGCGCCCTTTCTTGGACCGAAGCTGTCTCAGCTGCCCTTATTGATTTGGCCGAAAAGGATAAAAAGATAGTAGCGGTAACCGCCGCTATGGCCGAAGGTACCGGTCTGGCAGCTTTCAGACGCCGCTTCCCGAAACGATTCTTTGATGTAGGCATCAGTGAGCAGCACGGTGTTACCTTTGCCGCCGGACTTACCCTCTCCGGATTAAAACCTGTGGTGTCTATCTATTCCACCTTTATGCAGCGGGCAGTGGATCAGGTCATACATGATGTAGCCCTGCCGCAGCTTCCCGTTCTTTTCCTCCTGGACCGCTCTGGCTTGGTGAGTTCTGATGGAGAAACCCACCAGGGCGCCTACGATATCGCTCTTTTTCGTTCTGTACCCGGCTTATCCATTCTTGCACCCGGATTCCGGGAAGAGATTCCCGGTATGCTTTCCTGGGCAATGCAGATCTCTTCTCCCTGTATGATCCGTTTTCCAAAAGAGGCGTGTCCCGCCGCTCCCCCGGATATAGAGCCCTTTTCAAAACCCTTCCAACCAGGGAAGGGGGTGTTCCTGCGCTCCGGCCGAGGAGCGGTCCTGATCGCCTCCCTTGGTGCATTGAGTCTGAAAGCCCTGGGAGCTGCAGAGATCCTGGATCGGGAAAAGATCGGGGTAGATATTTTACACCTCAATACGGTTAAACCCTTTGATGAGGAGCACTTTCTTTCCCTTACTCACCCCTACCAAACCATTATTATGGTTGAAGATGGGACGAAACAGGGAGGTCTTGGAGAGCTTATTGCATCCCTCCTGCAGAAAATCCCTGATAGCCCGGAGTTTCGTCACCTGGGTATTCCCGATCGCCTCCTCACCCAGGCGGACCGGGAAGAGCTGCTTAGTATGTGCGGTTTGGATTCGGAGGGAATAGCGGATCTGGTCAGGGCTACACTTGTGCCTTCCGCCCCTGAAAGGGTTGTTACCGGGGAATTGAGCCTTTCCCCCTCCCGCAGCATTAATCCCACCGAATCGAGGCTCTCCTAAGCACCATATATGGTGCTGTTGCATCTTTTCCAAGCCTATATGTAGCATGTACAATTCTATTTCTCTTCTCTATCGCCAAAATAGAATAGCTTAATCTTGATATTTTCGGAGAATCTTTATATAATTGGAATAGATATTCCAAGGAGGAACGGCATGGCTTACAAAATTACCGATGATTGTACCAATTGTGGTGCATGTGAACCTGAGTGTCCTGTAGAGGCAATCAGTGAAAAGGACGATATGCGCTGGATCGACCCCGATCTCTGTACCAGCTGCGGCGCTTGCGCTGAAGTTTGTCCTGTAGAGGCAATTCTGGCTGACTAAGGCAGAATTGAAGTAGAAAAGAGGGCTGTCTATAGAGGCAGCCCTTTTTTGGGGAGGTCACCCGGCATCGGTACCGGCAGATGGCAGCTTCGATGTTCAGCCTAGAGGTCGTTTGAGCTTATCGGCCTCTAATCTCCGGTAGAAACAGCTGAAGGCACCGGTATGGCAAGCTGGACCGTGCTGTTTGACCAGGTAGAGAAGAGTATCTCCATCGCAGTCCAGGAGTACTTCTCGAACCTCCTGAATATGGCCGCTGCTCTCCCCCTTTTTCCAGAGCTCTTTTCTGCGTCTAGACCAGTAGTGGGCGTAGCCCGTCTCGAAGGTTCGTTGGAGTGCCTCTTTGTTTACCCAGGCCAGCATGAGCAGTGTTCCTGTTTCCACATCCTGGCACACTGTGGGAATCAGTCCGCCAGCTTTGGAAAAGTCAATATCATTGAACAGCGAATCTCCTTTCAGAGGAGGATGAAATGGGCTTCCTTCGTATTCTTCAATTAACATCTATAGCGCTCCTTTAATTCTTCAATCTTTACGGGAATCCAGCGATTGTTTTCCTGTTTCATCCCGTACTCATTGTGCAGTTTCTCCTTCAGGCCGGAATGGAGAGTTTCGGCCAGCTCTTTCAGGCCTGGCTCTTCATCCGGTGAAGCAGGAAAATCTGGATCATCCAGGAGAAGACCGCTGGTGAGAAAGGTGTCCATCACCATTTTTGCCGCAAGAAACCGTTCCTGCTTTCTTACACCGAAAATCAGAAAATCATCAAGCATACCAATTATCTCCCAGCTTACCTGCTCCGCCTGAGAGTAGGCTCCTGCATCCTTCTCCTGGTCGGTGAAGCGGGTAGGGAGGGAATGAATAATATGCTCCAGGTTTGAGCAGAGGAACTCAAGGTCGAAGATGGCGCTGGCGCAGTTGAACAGCACCTGCTTGCCCTTTTGAACTTGCTCTGCCACTGCTTGACCGGAAATTGCCGGTCCAATATCCGCACAGGTCAGATTCCCTTCAGTATCTTCAACCAGGATACCTCCCTTTACATCTACCGCTGTCTTGAAGGAGAACTCAAACGCCGCTTCCTTTCCGCTGAGGGCCAGATAGCCCAGGAGTAGTGGATCCGGGGTGGTCCCCAGATTATCTACATTTCCCAGCATGGCGTATCGGTAACCCTCTTCTAAAAGCTCCTTATACACCTTTCTGAGGGCGATGAAGTTTTGCCCATGCCCGCCTGGAAGGGGAAGTATCGCTCCCTCTTTTCCAAAGGCTCTGGTGAATATCTCTTTGGGTCTTCCTTCCTTACTGTGGGTGTAGGCGGCTATCAAGGGCTGAATGCCGGTTTTTACTTTTCTGACCTCGATCCCCGTCTCCGCCATAAGCGGTTTCAAAAGAGGGCTGTTGCCATATTCCTGATACGCCTGGCTTATCTCACCATTGTTCGAACCGCTTGTCATCTGAAAGAGGGGGAGGGGATGCTCTCTCTCTCCCCCCTGAAGATGGTACTGGAGTCCCCGAATAAGTAATGCCCGCATTTTCAATTCCAGATAGGATGGCCCAGGTGTACCGTCGGGGTTGATAAAGGCGGGGGTGATCCCCTTCGCCTTCCCCTTTACCTCCGGGGCTATTTGATCAAAGTAGGGCTTGTAGAGGGAAAAGAGCTCTCCATTAAAGGCTTGATTCTTCTTTTCATCTGCATAACTGGTTGCGGACCCTCCATTTAAGATCCCATATGCACATCGCCCGAAGAGGGCGATTCCCACCTTCTCAATTTCCCGGGGAGTAAACTGTAGGAGGTCCCCGTCACGCTGCCGGGGAAGGAAGGTTTTCCCCTCCTTGCCAAAAAGTGACTCCAGTCGATGGACCCCATCGCTGTGGGGTAAGGAGAGGGGGGAAGGATTTGTCATATCCAGCACCCTTTTCCCATCCGTCCCGGGTATCTTTGCAGCAGTTACCGGCTTGATGTGGTCAAACTCTCCCTTGTTAACACTATCTAATATGGAGAGTGTAAGGTTTTCATCAATACCATTCTGCCGAAAAGCGTGTTTCAGATCTGAGGATATATATGTGTTCATGGGGGGATTCTACTATGATTCGCCCTGTTCAATAAAGAGGTATTTGAATTCTTCCCTGCTCAGCTGATCCAGTTGCTCTTCCCTGTTCACCGTTGCCGCAGAGCTTCCGATTAACTCTTCCGCATGCTTTTTCTGGGCTTTGCCCATGGCATCAATGGGCTGGGAATGGCTGATAAGGCCAATCTGGGAACCAAGTTCCCCATGTACAATGGAGCTGCAGAGTCTTGAGAAGGCGTTTTGGGCCTTATAGAGGTAGCGGACATATCTGTTCCTGTCCAGAAGGTAGCTGTTTCCTTTAAGAGAATCATGTAATCCCGTGAGCCGGGCATCAATAAAACGTAAATCCTGAAGTACTTTATCCAGGAAATAAGCGGCGTCGACCTCAAGGGAGAGGTTCCTCCGCAATAGATGAATTGTATCCATGAGAAAGAAAATATCTGCGTCGTAATGAATCCACTGTCCCATACCAACTTGTCGGCACCTTTTGCTCCAACCTTGACATCCAATGTGAACTTGTGATAGAGTCCCGTGACCTCTTTATCCGTCCCTGAGGACGGATCAAAAGACCACAAGGAGGAGACATGAGAACCTACGAAATGACCGTTATCTTCAAGTCAACGGACGAGGAGTTCTCCAAGGGCAAGGAACTGCTGCTTTCCGAGATGGAAAAACAGGGCAGCGCCATTAAAAGCCAGGAGGACAAAGGGGTCCGCAATCTCGCTTACCTGATCGGTAAAGAGCAGCGCGGACACTACTATTACCTTGAAGCTGATCTTGATCCGACCAAAGTTAGCACCCTCGAAAGGGCTCTGCGGCTGGCCGATCCGGTTCTGAAGTATCTTTTCGTCAGAAAAGAGGACTAAAGAAGAACCATGGCTAATGACATTAATGCTGTAGTACTGGTTGGCAGACTCACCCGTGATTCCGAAATGCGTTATACCAACGGCGGAATGGCTATCTGTAGTTTCTCTATCGCTGTAAACCATAGTAAGAGGTCAGGTGAACAGTGGACAGAGGAAGCTAGCTTTTTCGATATCACCATGTTTGGTAAGATGGCAGAAGCGGTACAGCAGTACCTGGTTAAGGGAAAGCAGGTTGCTGTTCAGGGGAAACTACGACAGGACCGATGGGAAAAGGAAGGGCAGAGCAGAAGCAAAGTGGTAATCATTGCTGATAATGTCCGATTACTTGGAGGCCCCGCCGGAGGTTCAGGAGGCTCAGGAGGCTCAGGAGCTTCAACCGGAGGCGGCGGAGTGAGAAAGGGATCGGCTTCACAACCCTTCGAGCAGTACGGCTCGGTACCCGGTCCCGAAGATTTTGACGACGACATACCGTTTTAGGAGTAAGATCAATGGCAGATGAGAATAGAGATAGAGACAGAGATGACGGAAGAGATTCTGGAGGAAGGGGCGGAAGAGGTCCCTACAGAGGCGGAGGCGGAGGAGGAGGGCGTAAACCCTTTTTCAAGAAGAAGGTGTGCAGATTTTGCACCGGTAATATGAAAGCTGACTATAAGGATCCAGATGGACTTGGCCGATTTGTAACAGACCGGGGTAAGATTCTTCCCCGGAGGATTACCGGAACCTGTGCCAAGCACCAGCGAACCCTTTCAAGGGAGATCAAACGGGCCAGGGTACTCGCCTACCTGCCCTATGTAAAGAAATAGTCAGGGATGGAAAGATATAGAGACGGAAAGAAGTTGCGGGAGATTCTTACAGCTGCCGGTACGGTAGTGGTGTCGGTTCTGCTTTTCCAGTTTCACCTCTTCTTTTTTCTGTTTCTTATCCCGCTCTACCTGTATGGTCAAAAGAGGGATACAGCTTCTGTACTGCTGGTGGACAGCCTTGTTTGGCTGGTTTTTCTGGTTCAGGGCTTCAACCTCTCTGCCGGGATTGGTGATATTGGAATAAGCCGGGGGAAGCTGCTCTTGATGGATATGTCCTTTCCGACATTTCTTATTTTTGGGCATGCTGCCTATCGTGCCATACAGGGGAGCTCCTTCAACCGGCTTCTGGCCATTACAGCCGGGGTTGGAGTTTTTGGCTTGCCGCTTATTCTGTATTTGGCGGCTGATGAAGGGTTGAGCTCTCTTTTGCGGGAGCAGATCGTGCTGGTTACGGAGATCCTGCGATCTCCCCTCGAGGAAGCGGAAAATTGGGAAGCATCAGTACTTTTTGCAGAATTAAGCCCTGATGCCATGGTAGAAACCACCAGGAATCTTTTTTTCCGGTTTTTTCTGGCCGCTTACCTGCTTATGCAGGGATTGGCTCTTCTCATCTCCCGGGCTTTACGGGGGCGATTGTTTGGAGAAGAGAGATTCCGGTTCAAGGATTTCTATCTACCGGAATGGTTGATATGGCTCTTTATTGGGGCTGTAGCTGGAGTTGCTTTCGATTTCCTTATGGATTTGGGTGCAATTGCTTACCCCTTTTGGAATATAGGGGCGATTATGTTGATTGTGTATGGTGTGCAGGGCTTAGGGATAATAGGATACCAGATGGAGAAGAGGCCAAAGCTTAAGCGGGCAAGATTTTCCCTGGTAGTACTCTATATCATACTGCTCTTCACTCCAGTGGTGAACGTTCTTGCCCTCTTCTCGGTTCCTCTTTTGGGGGTTTCCGAGATGTGGATCAGATATAGAGAAGCATAGTTAAGGAGAAGATGATATGAGTGGAACAAAGGTAATACTCAGCCAGGATGTGTATAATTTGGGTGAAGAAGGGGATATCTGTGAAGTAGCCCGGGGCTATGCCCGGAATTTTCTCATCCCCAAGGCCCTCGCTGTTCCCTATAACAGGGAAAATATTGCGGTTTTTGAAAGCCGCCGAGAGGCCATAGCAAAGAGGAAAGAAGAAAAGCGTAAACACGCTTTGGGCTTGAAAGAGCAGCTGGAAGGGGCGGAAATTGTTATCAAGATGACCGCCGGTGATTCCGGTAAACTGTTTGGTTCTGTGACCAATACCATGGTTGTGGAAGAATTGAAGAAGATGGGAATTCAGGTTGAGAAGAAAAAGGTGGATGTGCCCAGCAGCGCCATAAAGATGGTGGGTGAATATACCGTTAAGGTAAAGCTCTACGAAAGCGAACTGGCGGATGTGAAGCTGATTGTTCTGGACGAAAAAGCTGAAGCTAGAAAAGAACAGGAAGCGGAGATGCAGAAAGCTGTTGAAGAAGTAAAGGCTGAAAGCAAAGTTGAAGAAGAAACTGAAGAAGAAACTGAAGAAGAGATAGAAGAAGAGATAGAAGAAGAGGAAGAGAGGGTCGAAGAACCGGAGGAAGCTGTTTCCGGCGAAGTAGAAGAAAGCAAAGAGTAGCCATGAATACATCCCTCAAAGATAGAGTTCCGCCTCATAATAGTGAGGCGGAAGCGGCTACTCTGGGGGCAATGCTCCTTGATCAGGAAGCTGTCTCTACCGTCCTCCGGCATCTAAGGCCGGGGGATTTTTATTCTGGCAGAAACCAGCTAATCTATACAGGAATACTTGATCTCTTTAATCAAGGCCGGGAACTTGATCTGATTACCCTGACCGATGACCTGAGAAGCAAAGGTACTCTGGAATCGGGGGGAGGGCCCGCCTACATTTCGACCCTCACCTCTGTTGTGCCTACCAGCGCTAACGTGGAATATTACGCTAAAATCGTTAAAGCAGAAAGTATACGAAGAAGCTTGTTAAAGATATCGTCGGAATTAACAGCAAACTGTTTCAATGAAACGATCGAAAGTCGGGAGTTGGTCGAAGAGGCTGAGCGAAAAATATTTGAGATTACTGATAATCAGCAAAGCGGCAGCTACCGGGGTGCCAACGAAATAATAAATGAAACAATAGCCGCTATTGAAAGGCTTTATCACACCAAGGAGAGCTATACCGGTGTCCCCAGCGGTTTCCCCGATCTTGACTCCATGACCAGTGGTTTTCAGAAGGCAGAATTCGTTGTTATTGGTGCCAGACCTTCAGTAGGAAAGACCGCTTTTGCTCTCACTGTGGCTGCTAACATGAGCATAAAAAAGCATATTCCGGTAGGTTTTTTTACCCTGGAGATGTCCTCCCAGGCCTTGATGCAACGTCTTGTGGCTAGTGAAGCCAGGATTGATTCACAGAATCTGCGAAACGGTTTTTTACGGCCTTCAGATTTTCATAACCTTACCGAAGCCGCAGGTAGAATCTATGAGGCTCCGCTGTACATAGATGATACACCAAATATTAAACTGCTTGATCTACGGGCTCAGGCAAGAAGAATGCGCAGTAAGGAAGGTATTGAAGCCCTCTTTATTGACTATATAACCCTGATCGAACCGGAAAACAAAAACAATATTCCAAGGCATGAGCAGGTATCCGAAATATCGCGATCCTTGAAATCTCTGGCCCGGGAGCTTGACATTCCTGTCATCTCTCTTTCCCAGGTTGGAAGACAATCGGAAGGGAAAGCTCCCAGTCTTGCAGATATCAGGGAATCGGGATCTATTGAGCAGGATGCAGATGTGGTGATGTTCCTTCATCGGGAACGAGAGAGTACCAACGACAATGGTGAAGATAGCGGAAGTGTAAAAACAGAGCTCATTGTTGCAAAACAGAGAAACGGCCCGGTGGGCACCATTAACATTGCATTTGTTAAAAAATATACAAAATTCGAATCACACAGTGGAAAGGGCAGGTAAAGATTGACGCAGGCGATGCTGAAGATTACAATAGTAACAACTGCGTGACAGGAGAACACCATGGGACTTAAAGAGAGATACAATTTTGAGTTTTTAACTAATGAAGCAGAACGGGTTGTGCTGGAGAAACTGGAAGAACATCTCCAGAATGAAGCGTTTCAAGAAGTGTGTAAATGCCAGGATTGTGTACTCGATATGGCGGCATACGCCCTTAACAATACACGACCCTTATATCGTGTCTCTCTGATGGGTACCTTATATGCCCACAATATTGACGATACCGATTACGCCAGGGACGTGGAGAAAACGGTAATTGAGGCTATTCGAAAAATATCCTCCAATCCGTCTCATGATTAGCCTCAGTTAATGCGAAAAGAGAAGTTCTTCCGCCTCCGGTGATGAGAATGTCTCGCCGCTGGTGAACACTACTGCCCAATTATCATCATCAAAGATATAGATGGTACACAGGTTATTCCCATTATCTGTGGACCAGATTGATATGGAAGAATCCCTGTTTAAGGAGAAGAGAAGATTGTTATGCAGTTCCAGCTTCCTTGGAATGTGTTCTACCCTTTCCAGAGGAGTAAACCCATCCCATGCAAGTATTGATACACCGCTATAACCGAGGGATGTGTACAGGGTTGTATCATTTCCACTGGTGATAAAAGAACCATCAGGATCTTCTCCTGGGAAAGTGAGCAGAACAGATTCCCGATCCATATCTGTTCCAGACCTGCTCTTTAATATGGTTCTAAGCTGTCCCCGATGGCTCTGGTAACCAAGGGTATAGAGGGTTCTGCTTACATTATTGTAGGTTGTGCGAAAGATGAGCAGCTCTTCGCTTTCCAGGGCGACAGTTTCACCGGTTCTTGCATCGATTTTCAACAAGGATGATGATAGGGTACCGCTGTTGCCCTTTCCTGCGATGATATCTCCATCGTTCCGGACCGAAGCAGACCGGATACCAAATGAGCTTTGGGAGGCCATTTTCCTGCCTCCGTTGGTAAAGAGGTTAACTTCTCCAGAACTGCTTAAAAGGAGAATATTATCCTCTTCGCCGTAATGTTTTGCTTCAATGATCGAACCTGAAACCTCCCCAACCCGGGTGAAGGTACCAAGATGGGGATCTAATCTAACAATACCTTCCCCATTAGAATCGGTTGAGAAAAGCAGGAAGCCTCCATTCTTCAGGGTAATAGCACCGCTTCGGCCGGAAAAGGGAGAATCGAAACTTTTTGTGGCAAAACTCTCCGGTGGAATAGAAGAGGTGGAGAAGAGATCAGATTGGAGAAGCACCAGTTTTCCAGATTCGGTGGTGATAAGTAATCCCTCATTGGAGGCGTCAATATCATGGATACGGGCGACCATTGGCCGGGCGAAGAGGAGGCTTTCTCCGGAAAAGAGTTGGTGGATAACAATGTTACCCGATTCATCTCCGGAATAGATAACCGTATCATGAAAAGCTATCTCTTTTGGGGAATAGGGTCCCAAACTCACTGGAAGTTCCCGTTTTTTGAATTGACTCGTCCTGTTGCCTGACCCTTTGGTATATCGGTAGATCTCCACACTCCTTCCAGAGGGGCGGTCAAAAAGAAGCGCCAGATTAGTGGAATCACTGGCCATGTCAAAGTTTACCAAGCCCTCAATGGTGATGCTTGCCAGGACCGATCCGTTTATCAGGTTGACAGCGTAGATAGTTTCGTTTTCTCTACCGAAAAGAACCAGCCCATCGTTGGAAAATGCGATATCGGTAAGATCCCTTCTGGTTTTTATCGGATTTGTCTTGGACTTACCGGTAGTCAAATCGTGATAGCGGAGTGTGCCAGAAGGGCTGTAGGAGAGAAGTGTATTTTCCGAAGAGCTTATAAAAACGGAAGAGACGATTCCAAAGGGGGTTTCAATCATCTCTTTTTCAAAACCCTGGCTTCCATCAATGAAACGGAGACTGTCCCAATCGGTTTTACCGTAAACGATGAAGGAACCCTGGGGGCTGAAACAAAGGAAGAGGGGTACTTCTTCAATCCGTTTAGAAAAGATCTTTCTTCTGGTTTCCCAATCCCAGAGGTCAAGTCTGAAGGTGTTTATTCCATCGGTGGTGATAAGAGCAATCCGGGGAAGGGTGGGATGGATAGCCAAAAGCGGTATCCCCAGATGGCCTGCCTGAATAGATGAAAGGAGGTGACCTCCCCTGGTATCCCAGATTTTAACTGAACCATCTGTTGAGGCGGTGGCCAGGATATTATCTTCTACCCTCTGGAGCATGGAACTGATACCTGCACTGTGACTACTTCGCACCGTTATAGTATTACTAAATAGGGTAACAGGAGAGAAGAGGATACTTAGCAAGATAAGGGCAGCAAAGCGTCTGAGAGTCACATCAAACCTCCAGATTAATCTTGTTTACCGAAACATATGGCTCTTCAAGTATTTCACGAAAGGGGTTCTCTTTCAATCGCTCTTCCAAATCTTCTTCCGCTTTCTTATAGAGTGATGCAGGTGCTTTTAACATGGCTGTCTCTTCAGAGCGTAGACCAGAAACATGAAACTCCATTGATCCGGATTCATCCTTTCCTTTAAAGGAAATAGCAATAGTTTCACCATTTTCAGAATCACTATCTTCAGAATCTTTCCGATCAACTTTTTCCAGAAGGAGAAACTTGATCAATTCTACAATCCGGTCATCCACTTCCTCTTCTATTATGGCCATCTTTTCCATCAGTTCATCCCTGCCTATCACCAGACGATCTTCGGAAACGGTGATTTTCCCCGAAAGAAAGCGGTTTCGCTCCAATTCTGGCAAGAAGCGGATCGTATCATATGCTACATTTTTCTTACTCATTTGGGAAATGCCCCGGATGGTGAAGGGGAATTCGGTTTCTATCACCATTCCGCACCGGGGACAATCAACAAGGAGAAAATCTCCCTTGCGAAAGGAGGGGAGCAATTGTGGATCTTCGGAAAAAAGGAAGGTATCCGGTATGTCAATCGCAAAATCCTCATCGCAGGGGCAATGTATCTGTTGTTTCGCCATCTTATACTCCTCTCATCAAATAGCTTATATCACCAAAGGTGGTAAGTATCAGTATACCAAGGATAATGAAAAAACCAATAGTCTGGTATCGGTAAAAGGTTCTGGGCGAAACCTGAGATCCCTTAACCATTTCGACCAGGGAAAGGAGGATGAGACCTCCATCGAGGGCAGGTATGGGGAGCAGATTACCAAAACAGAGGGCGACACTGATAAGTGCGATAAAGCGAAACAGGGTCGAGATACCGGTGCCAATCCCCTCCTGGAAGCTTCTACTTGCCACCTCTCCAACCAGATAGGTGATCCGGATTGGTCCTGATACCGTTTCCCGGGCATCTACCCCGGAAAAGAGAGATGCAAGTCCCTTGACGGTCAGGAATAATGTAGAGAACGTCTCTCCTGCTCCCTTGCCAACTGCACCGGGGAGGGATAGCTCCGGAGAGCGTACCCTCTTCCCCCCAAAGGAGATTCCGGTAATTGGATTGCCTTCATCGTCCCAGCTGGGGATGAGGACAGTTTCCTGCCGGAGAGAATCCCGCATATAACTGATCTCAATCTTCCCTCCCTCTTTCTCAAGAATCGAGAGGAGATCAAGGTAATGATCTATCTTTACCCCCGAGGCGAGGCTAATACGGTCACCTTTTTTTAGACCCGCCAGGGCCGCAGCAGAATTGGGGGCGATCTCGGCAATCACCGGTTCAATCCAGGCAGAGACCCCGATCTTTCCAATACCCCGTTGTTTGTCCAGTTCCGGCTCTATGGTAAGGGTAATCTCTTTGCCCTCCCGTAAGAGGGTGATCTTGCTGCTTGAGCCCGCCCTGGATGCCACTGCTTCCTGAAGGTCAGTGTAGTGGCTTATCGTGTTTCCGTTGAATCCGATAATACGGTCACCGCTTTCAAGACCTGCGCGGTCGGCAGGGTTTTCTCCTTCGTCAAAGAGCTCAGGATAGTCGGAGAGGAGAACAATCCTATTATCGAATGTGTGGATGGTGAAGCCTATATACCACAGGATAGAAAGAACAAGAATAGCGAAGAGGAGATTCGCAAAAGGTCCTGCAGCATAGGTAGCAATACGTTTAAGAGGGTGAGCGGCGAAAAGAGAGCCCTTTTCTGCTTCTATGGTTTCCGCCTTTTCAGCCAGAGCCTTCCTGAAAAGCTCTTCTCCCTTCATTTTGCAGTAGCCGCCGATAGGAAGAATCCCTAATCTGTATTCAGTATTTCCGATCTGCTTTTTCAGCACTGCCCGTCCCCATCCGATGGAAAAGGCTTCAACCTCTATTCCAGAAGCCTTTGCGGAGAGAAAATGGCCCGCCTCATGAACAAAGACCACCAAGCCCAGTCCAAATAATCCCAATAACACTGATATCATGATCTATCACTCCTGTTCATGATCAGAGAGCTGCACAGCTCTCTCGCCTTGCGGTCACTATCTATCACCTCTTCAATGGTATCGGGTTCCGAGGTCCAGTTTTCCTGTAGACACTCCTGAACAATTTCTGGAATCTGAAGATAGCCTATTGTACCATGAATGAATGCATCCACCGCCATTTCATCCGCCGCATTATAGGCGATGGGATAGGAGGCAGAAGCTGCTGCAACCTCGAAAGCGAGATCGAGAAGGGGAAACTGCCCATCCCGGGGACGATAAAAGTCAAGATGGTGGTCCGCAAGATCAAGACGGCCAAATTCACAAGGTTGCATCCGGGGCCAGGTGAGGGCATTCTGGATCGGAACCCGCATGTCTGGCTTGCTCATCTGGGCGTAGAGTGATCCGTCAACGGTTCGTATGAGAGAGTGGACGATACTCTGGGGGTGAATAAGTACCTTGACCTTATCCGGAGGCATAGAAAAGAGTCTTACCGCTTCTATCACTTCCAGCCCCTTGTTTGCCATGCTTGCAGAGTCTATGCTGATTTTTTTCCCCATTTCCCAGGTGGGATGGGCCACCGCCTCCTGCCAGCTGATCTCTGCAAGTTCCCGGGGCTCTCTCTTCCAAAAAGGACCACCGCTGGCGGTAAGGATCAGCTCCTCAACCTCATCAATTGAGCGCTTTTCCAGGAGATGGAAGAGGGCAGAGTGTTCCGAATCAACCGGCAAGATGGCTCTCTTTCGCTTTTTTGCTTCCTGGAACATAATAGGCCCTGCAGTTACAATGGTTTCCTTATTGGCCAGGGCGAGATCTTTACCGCTTATGATGCTGCACCAGGAGGGAAGTAAACCTGCGGCACCGGAGATACCATTTACTACAATGTCCGCATCAACCTCCCTGATCAGCTCCGTCACAGACCCGGGGCCCATAAAAAGGGTTGTGCTATCCGGAAGGGACGCATCATCTGCTGGTTCTGTAAGACCTGAAAGGGCCGCCGCTTCAGGCTTAAACTCTTCGATGATGGAAAATAGCTTTTCTTTTGCGGTATGTGCAGAAACAGCTGCCAGTGTAAAGCTTTCAGGTAAGCTGCGCACAATATCAAGAGCGCCATTGCCTATAGAACCGCTGCCTCCTAGGATGATTACTCGTTTCTTTGTCATGGAAAAACCTCAATCAGAAAAAAAGTAGAAGCAGATAATAGTAAAGGGGGGCGCTGAAGAAAACCGAATCGGTAGAATCGAGCACACCGCCTCTACCAGGCATGATAGTGCCTGAATCCTTTACCCCAGCGCTTCGTTTCAGAGCTGATTCAACAAGGTCGCCAATATTGGCGAAAAGAGCAATGAGCAGGATAAGAACTATCTTGGGAAGAAGATCTACTCCGGGTAGAACTTTTGGCAGTGCCAGAGTAAAGATGATGCCGGCGAAGAGAGCCCCAAGAAAGCCACCCAAAAAACCGATGGTCGATTTGTTGGGACTTGCTGAGAAGGGGTGGTGAAAATGTTTTCCCAGAAGAGAACCGAAGATGTAGGCGAAGGTGTCGTTACTGAAGATTATGGTCAAAAAAAGAAGCATCTTTAGCTGTGCCATCTCCAGAGACATGATTCGCAGCATAAAAGCCATGAAGAGACCGGGGTAGATAATTAGGTGCAGAACTGACAGCTGCCTCTTTGTTTGTGCTAAAACACCATCTTTCCGGGTATTGAAAGCTGCAGGGAGCAGGGAGAGGCTGATAAGGGAGAGAAAGAGAGGAAGCAGGATATCTCCGGTTATCTGAAAAAGATGAGCTGCTTCAGCCCCGGGCAGAATAAGTCCTGCAAGAAAGAAGAGCCATTGTCGTTTTACCTTCCCCGGGGGGATAAAGAGTTTTGCTGACTCTACCGTACCAATTGCAGAGAGCAGCAGGATGCAGGCGATCCATATTGGAGAATTGTATTCGGGGAAAAGGAGGATAGCTGCAATAAGGGCGGGTATACCAATGAAAAAGAGCATGGTTCGCCTGAGAATATTGATCATTGAGTACCGCCGTAGGTTCGTTTTCTGTTTCTGTAATCTTCGAGGGCATTAATAAATTCGGCAGGAGCAAAATCCGGCCACAAGGTTTTACTGAAATAGTACTCAGAATAGGCGCTTTCCCAGAGCAGGAAGTTACTCATCCTTCTTTCCCCGGCGGTTCGAATAATAAGATCGGGAGCAGGAGCTTCAGGGACATCCATACAGGCGCTGATCTCCTCAATGGCCGGTCCTCTCTGCAGCTCCTCATCACTTCGTTGAGGCGATGTGAGCCAGCGGTGGAAACTCCGCACTATCTCATCCCTGCCGCCGTAGTTAATTGCCAGATTCAGATGGAGGATGTCGTAGTTCTTTGTTGCCTCACCCGCTTTAACAATCTCCTTTTTTACCTCTTCAGGAAGGGCTTCAGGGTCTCCCAGGTGGTGAAGGCGTATCTTGTTCTTATGATAGAAGGGAGCTTCAATTTTCATATACTGTTTGAGAAGCTCCATCAGGAATTTCACCTCTTTCTCCGGCCGTTTCCAGTTCTCAGTGGAAAAAACGTAGAGGGTGAGCCACTGAATCCCCTTTTCTATTGCAGCGGAAATGATCGTCTTTGCGGTATCAATACCCTTTTTGTGACCGAAAGAGCGGGGCTTTCCCTGAAGCTCCGCCCAGCGGCCGTTGCCATCCATAATAATCGCTACATGAGAGGGAAGGGGGCGAAGGTTTTCCACTATACCTCCATGATCTCCTGTTCTTTCAGATCCTGTAGCTTCCCTGCCTCATCAACATACTTGTCGGTTAATTTCTGAACCTCGTCGGTGCCTCTTTTTTCATCATCTTCACTGATATCACCGCCTTTCTGCAGTTTCTTCAGTTCCTCGTTGGCATCCCGACGGATATTTCTAATGGCAACTTTGCACTGTTCTGCATAGTTTTTTGCCACCTTCACCAGCTCTTTTCTTCGATCTTCGGTAAGGGGGGGGATGTTAATCCGTATCACCTTTCCATCATTATTGGGGTTGACCGAAAGTTCCGATTTCTGGATGGCCCTTTCAATTTCCCCGAGAAGAGCCTTGTCCCAGGGCTGGATAACCACCAGTCTTGCTTCAGGAACCGAAATTGTTGCCGCCTGGTTAAGTGGAGTGGGCTGGCCATAGTAATCGACCTTCACCTTGTCAAAGAGTGCTGCTGAAGCCCTGCCGGTTCGAAGGGTGTTAAACTCATCCTCAAGAGCGGCAATGCTCTTTTTCATTCTGGTTTCTGCATCTTTTAAAACAGTATCCATACCGTTCCTCCAATAAAAAGCCCCGCCCCTGTGTGGGAGCGGGGCTGGATTGATCAGTTCTCTTCGCCTACCTTGAAATATCGAAAATCGACAATTTCAAGTGTTCCATCAGCAGCTTTGGCGATGGATTTCATCACCTTGGCTACACTCTGCTTCTCATCCTTCACAAAACCCTGGTCCAGCAGACATATCTCTCCGAAGTGTTTGTTCAGCTTCCCCTGTACAATTCCGGCAATAACTTTTTCCGGTTTTCCCAGGTTCTCGGCCTGTTTCTGAAAGATCTCTTCCTGTTCCTTCTTGTAGCTATCATCAACCTTATCTCGGTTCAGGTAGAGGGGGTTGAAGGCTGCGATATGAAGGGCTGTGTCGAATGCAAACTCCTTCACTTCGGCCTTCTCCAGAATAGTCCTGGAGTCGCCTTTCAGTTTTACAAGAACGCCGATGGAGCCGTTACCGTGGATGTAGTCAACTGCCATCTCGGTATCATCAAGCTCGAGAGTGGAAAGACGCTTGATTTCCATATTTTCCTTGATTGTACTGATGGTATCTTTCACCCGCTGTTCAAGCTCTTCGTTACTCTCTTTGTAGCCCTTCTCCACGATAGTGTTGAGCAGTTCTTCACCAAGAGCGATAAAATCTTTATTCCTTGCTACAAAGTCGGTTTCGCATGCCAGCTCAAGGATTGCCGCTCGCTGGTCACTTACCTTGGTAAAAACCCGTCCTTCGTTAGTTGCCCTGCCACTCCGCTTTGCTGCAGCTGCAAGGCCAAGCTCTTTCAGATGCTTTTCCGCCTTCCCAAAGTCTCCCCCCGCTTCCGTGAGAGCCTTTTTACAATCCATCATACCTGCTCCAGTCTTCTCCCGGAGGGCTTTAACATCCGATGCCTTTATGTCCACGTTCTACTCCTCTTCCTCTTCTTCTACGTTGAATTCGGTTGTATAATCGGAATCCTTTTCCGCTTCTTTCTTCTCATCTGTCTTATCTTTCTCATCTGCAGTAACTTCAGCTACATCTGCAGTAACTTCGGCGACCTCTTCTTCGCTCAGTCCCTTCTCCGGATCATACTCAACCGTATCCTCTTCTTCTTCATCCTTGTTGTATATAGGATAATCCGCATCGTTCTTCTCTTCTTCATCTTCCTGATAGGTTTCGATTATCTCGATCCCCACCTCATTATCCGCATCGATGACCGCATTGGCCACCATTTCAGCAAAAAGGGTGATGGCCCGGATGGCGTCATCGTTACCGGGAATGGGGTAATCAACCACATCGGGGTTACAATTGGTATCCACAACAGCAATGATGGGAATGCCCATTCTGCGTGCTTCGGCTACCGCAATTGACTCTTTTCTGGTATCGATGATGAAGATGGCTCCGGGAAGATCCTTCATCTCCTTGATACCGCCCAGGTTTTTCTCCAGCCGGCCCCGTTCTTTGTTTAGTTTGGCAATCTCTTTCTTGGTGAGGCTCTCAAAGGTGCCATCAACTTCCATCTTATCGATCTTTTTCAAGCGGTGGATGGATTTCTTGATGGTGCTGAAGTTGGTGAGCATCCCTCCAAGCCAGCGATTACTCACATGAAACATGCCGCACCGTTTCGCTTCCCGTTCGACTGCTTGCTGGGCCTGCTTCTTTGTGCCAACAAAGAGAATCGATTTACCGTTTTTTACCTGCTCCCGAACCATGTCGTACGCTTCTCTAATTTTGACGATGGTCTTCTGGAGATCAATGATGTGGATCCCGTTTCTTTCTGCGAAGATGTACTTCTTCATCCGGGGATCCCAGCGCTTGGTCTGATGCCCGAAATGGACTCCCGACTCAAGCAAACTCTTCATGCTTACTACAGACAAGGTGTTCCTCCTACTCTGCCGCACCCTCATGTGCGGCGCCTTCTCTTGTGTCTCGTTACCCAAAAGGGCACGGAAAATCAGTCCGGGTATGAAAATAGCTCCGGTACTGTTGCTGAGAGCATGCCATAAAGAAGCCGTAAAGGCAAGCCCATCACATTGTAGTAGCAGCCTTTAATTTCCTCTACCAGGAATGCTCCCCGCTCCTGTATCCGGTATCCACCGGCCACCCCCTTCCACTCCTCACTGTTCAGGTACCATTCAATCTCTCGTTTAGTCAGGGGAGCAAACACCACTTCGGTGATTTCTCGTTCCAGCAAGGTCCCATTCGAGGGAGTGTGGAGGGCCAGGGCGGTAATTACCCGGTGGCTTCTTCCCGCCAGGTTTGCAATCATCTCCTCTGCCTCCTCTCGATCCGCCGGTTTTCCTACCATCCGGCCATCAAGATCGACAGTGGTATCTGCTGTCAGAATGGGAACGCCGGTTTCCTCGGGATAAGCGGTAAGCCAGGCGTCCAGTTTCTCCCGGGCAAGACGTTCGACCTGAAGTTCAGGAGCTGAATCATCGCTCTCTTCCGGAGTGTCGACACTCTTCTGCAGAAAGGGAATTCCCAGCTGCTCAAGGAGTTGCCGTCTTCTCGGCGACCCACTGGCCAGTATCAGATATGGGGATCTATTCTCATGCATACGCTATCTCCATACGTTATCTC
>CAYMWV010000001.1:0-14422 GCA_964394395.1 uncultured Sediminispirochaeta sp. | reverse complement strand
TATCTCCATACGTTATCTCACAGGCGGTGAAACAGGATAAGGGCGGCAATAATCCCCAGGAAGGTTCCCGGGTTTATCATGATCCAGAGGGCTATGACTTGAAGATCAAATCCGACAGGACCAAGAGAAAGATCAATGGAGACACCGGCCAGTGCTAAAAGACGCATGGTCAGCTCCCAGCTCAAGGTTCCTGCAATGATTCCGAAGAGAAGAATCTTGATCAATTCGGGCTTCGTGCGCTTACTGTACTTCAAAGCTCCATATCTCCCATATCGCTTAGCTGATGGGAGAGCTCTTCCCATTGCCTGGTAAGATCTTCCAGTTTCGATTCGCTTTTCCTGATATCTTCATGAAGGGCCCGGGCCCTTTCTGGAACCCCGTAGACCTCTGGATCTGCCATCCGGGAGTGAAGGTGTTCCAGTTCCCCCTCCTTCTCTTCAACCCTTGCCAGGACTCTCTCTTCCTGTCGCTGCAGCTCCTTGAAAAGGTTTTTCTTCCGCTTCTCCTCCTCCCAGCTCAATTTACCATCTCCATCTTCCGGAGAGGGGCTGCCGCCACTGGAGAATCCTGTGGAGTGAGCAGAGGGAGCTGCGGTCAGCTCGGCATCCTCTTCCTGGTCAATTTTCCAGAGGTAGTAGGAGAAATCTCCCGGATAGTCCCTGGGAGCTTTCCCCTCTGAAAGCCGGAGGACCCGGCTCGCTAAGCCTTCGATGAAGTAATGGTCGTGGGAGACGAAGATCACGGTTCCAGAAAACTGTTTCAATGCGTCGAGAAGGACATCTTTAGAGTGAATATCAAGGTGATTGGTGGGTTCATCCAGGACCAGCAGGTTGTGGGGTCTCAGCATGAGCTTCACCAGGCTGAGCCGGCTCTTCTCCCCTCCGCTGAGCACCGGGACCGGCTTGTAAATATCATCACCCCGGAAAAGAAAGGCGCCAAGAAGAGCACGAATTTCAGGGATCATCCCAGTGGGAGCACCTGCCTCCGCTTCTTCAATCACCGTACCGGTTGCATCGGCAAACTCCTCCCGGTCCTGGGAGAAATAGCCGATACTCACCCCGGATCCGATCACCATATTCCCGCTGTATGAGGAGTCTATTCCAGCAACAATTTTCAGCAGGCTTGTCTTTCCCGCCCCGTTTGGGCCGGTGATGACCAGTTTTTCTCCCCGGCTTATCTGGTAGTCAAAATCCTTCAGAACAATCTTCTCTCCGTACCGCTTGCCGATAGCCTCCAGACGCAGTACATCCTTGCCCGAATGGGGCGGGGCGGGGAAGTGAAAGTGAATTTTTTTCAGGGTCTCGGGAATAACGATGGGAACAATCTTATCCAGCTGCTTGATTCTGCTTTGAACAAGCTTTGCCTTGCTGGCGTTGTACCTGAATCGGCTGATGAAATCTTCCAATTTGGCGATCTCATCCTGCTGTTTCTCCCAGGCCGCTGTGAGAAAGGCCAGCTCTTCCTTCCTCCTCTCTTCATAGCTTGTGTAGTTTCCCTTGTATCGCTTCAGCTCTCCGTTGAAGAGCTCTACCACTTCATTGACGGTACTGTCGAGAAAGTGGCGGTCGTGACTGACCAGCAGAATGCCTCCTGGATAGGAGGCGAGAAACTTTTGCAGCCAGCTTCGGGCTTCCAGGTCGAGATAATTGGTGGGCTCATCCAGCAGGAGGATATGGGGCTTCTGCAGCAGCACCTTCGCCAGGGCTATACGCATCTGCCATCCCCCGGAGAAGGTCTCGCAGGGCTTGTCAAACTCCTCCCCGGAGAAGCCCAGTCCCCGTAGTACCTGTTCAATTGCTTCAAATCGGCGGTCGTAATCTTCCCTTATGAGTTCCTCTGTTATTTCGTGCTGCTCTTGAATCAGAGCCGGGAGCGAGGGGTCATTCTCTTTTACCCGGGAAAGCTGCTCTTCAATCTGATCTTTCTCCTTGATCCGCACCAGATGGCGGTCAAAGGCGCTTTCTGCTTCCTGCAAAAGGCTTTTTGAGCGGTGGACCAGACCAGATTGGGGGAGGTAGCCGCTGCGCAGATGCTTTGACGCAATAAGCCTTCCCGAATCGGGGGAGATACTTCCCTGCATAATCTTCATCAGGGTAGTTTTACCGCTACCGTTTACCCCTGAAAGGGCGGTACGACTCTCCGTATCGAGGGCAAAGGTAATCTCTTTAAGGATATCCCTCTCCCCGAAGGAGAGGGATATCTCTGATAGTTGCAGTGAGAGCATGAACTGTTTATTCCTTTACAAAGACCATGAGAAGGGAAGAGAAGGGTTCCTGAGGCACGATATTATTTTTAACATTTCGCATTTCCCCGGCCCACAGGCGAAGAACTCCATCTTGAAACTGGTAGAGAAAGAGACGATCCACTCCACTGGAAAAGCGGATATGGAGGACCCCATCGTAACTGTCAGTCAGCTCAGGCCCAAGAAAGTAATCAAAACTGAACCGGCCTGAATCACCTGCATGTGCGGGCAAGATATCCGGAATCAGACGCTCCTTGCCGCTCCAGGTGAAGGTTCCGGAATCGGTGAAGGTGATAAGACCATATGCGGAGCTTGAGAATACCCCTTCATCTTCGGTAAAGGTGGATATCAACTCCTGCCTTCTCTCCTTCTCTGAGGCTATTCTATCCTCTATCGCTTTTTCCGGTAGAAAGATAAAGCGGTGGCTTCGTGTTTTCCCATCCACTGGATAGATGGCAGCGAACACTTCATCGCCCAGGAAGTTCACCGAAAGACCGCTTCCGGTAAAAACGTAGTTACCGTTACTGGTTACCTCGATGGTTTCATAGTTGAAGGTTCTACTAAGATTGGGGAGGAGCATTTCAATCTGCTTGTTTTGGAGATCCGGGAAGAAGCCGTATCGGGGAGTGAACTGCTCCAGGACGATCTGGTTTTTTCGAATCATATCCTTGAAATATTCGGGATGGTATTTTTTGGAAAAAGCTTCCTTGATAAAGGTTAGTTCGGGGCTCACCTGTTGAATTGGTCCCTCTCTGATATCAAAAATTTCCAGATAGTGATCAAAACAGTAGCCGGAAACCCCATCTTCGGTGAGTACTCTATACCAGTGGCCCTCATACTCGCCAAGGGTGGTGGGGGAAGCATCCCTGCCAATCACCTTCATTGTCTGGCCAAAACGAAGAACATACACCCTTTCAGAATCTGGATCCGCTTCGCTTCTGATAGCCAGTCGGTCTCGCTGACTGATGGCGAAGCTGTACTGCCATTGCCTGAACCGCTTCTGCTCCTCGATCGCTTTTTCCTCTTCTTCAAAGAAGCCTATTCGCCACTCCTCTACGCCCCATCCTTCACTCTCTCCCTCTCTCTGAAGGGAATAGCTTTCTGCTATGGATGAGTATTTCAGAACCGGAAGGATATCACCATATTCAAAATCTGAATCTTCCGGAGGCCAGTAAAAAACTCCATACCCGATCGCCTTTTCTCCACAGGAGAGAAGAAGAAGGAAGGTGCAGATCAGAATGGCAAACAGCACCATTTTACCTTTCCCAAGTGTCAAAAAATTCATCATGAATTGATAGTAAAGGTATATGAAGCTTCCGTCAATCTGAGGAGGTAATCACAGCTATTTTGCCGCTTTTGATAAGGTTGATGTTGTGATTGTTCCCCAGTATCTGGGCTGCCGCCTCTTGGGGGATAATGATATCGCAGTAGTATTTCCCAAAGAGTGCTCCGGCGGAGATTCTTAAGGGGGTAGTTCCCACCCTGGTCTCTGCTTCACCTATCCGGTGGGGGGGAAGATAGAGAAGCATCCCCTTGTTTCGTAGAATCTCCGGCTCAACCATTGAAGCGGTGATTACCGGCTTGAGTTCTTCATCAAGAATCTGGGGGAAAAGAGCGTGATGGAGAGGATATTCGCTGTACACGCCGTGAACCGGTAGTTGCGGTTCTACATAAATAAGAATTCCGGTGTATTCGGCAATTGGCTTAAGGGTGAGCCTCTTTTTCGGGAGCTGGGGCTTTGCATGACCTAAAAAGAGTTCCAGCAGATCGGGATAGAGATGAACCATCAGGGAGCTTTCCCAGCGACGCATGTCACTGCTGTAGCGGCTTGATACCAGTTCAGCCCTCCTGCCCAGCGAGGCAAGGTCACTTCTGAGTTCCGGTTGTTTCCTCGCCGCCTCTCCAAGGCTCCTGCTGCTGTCAATAATGAGGGGATAGAGTGAATCAAGCAAGATTCCCGGGAAAAGCGATTCCACCTTCTTTTCAAGAATCCGCCTCGTGGAAGGGCTTATGGGGAGATCCTCTTCTATAGGGAGGCTGATATTCCAGTAGAGAAGTCCCTGATCCCATGATTCCACCAATTCCCAGCTAAGCTCACCTTGCTCCGCCCCCATCTTCTCTACAATCAAAAAAAATAGTGAAAAGATGACCATTACAAAGATGATGAAGCTTAGTAGCTTTCTCCGGGATGCTGCAGGACTCATTCCATCTCCTCCCTGTTTTGCGGCACCTTGAGTGTTCTTCCAGGGAAAAGAATATCATCAATCTTTATCCCGTTACCCGATGCAATAATTTCCGGACTTGTTCCATATACCCGGGCGATAGACCAGAGGGTATCACCCTTCTCAACAGTATAAGTCTCTGAGAGGGGAAGAGAGATAATCGGCGGCGTAAAAGTGGTGACCTTACCGCTTACCGGAATAAGCAGCTCCGAGCCTATCGCCAGGCTTTCAGGGATTATTCCAGGATTAATCGACAGGATCATGGCGATGGTGACTCCAAAATGGCGGGAAAGGGCGTAGAGGGTGTCTCCCGTCCTTACCCGGTGAATTGTATACTTCATCAGATCGCTTCCCTCTTCCGATGAAAGTACCCTTCTTACTCTATCGGCACTCTTTTCCGGAACCTTCACCATATAGTGGCTATTCGCCGGTGGTGTAAAGTGAAAGAAAAGCTCTGCGTTCCCCTTTTTCAATAATTCCTTATCGATATCCGCCCTTTCTGCCAGGAGTGAGATGGATATCTGTTGCTCCAGGGGCACCCGTTTCCAGTGAAAGGGTTCACTCCAGCTTGTATCGAAGCCGTGGTATCTGGTTTCAGAGAGGATCGCTGCAGCTGCAAGGAACCGGGGAAGGTAATGTACCGTCTCCTCCGGTAACCAGCCATCCCTGCTGAGAAGAGCAAAGGAGGAGCTGCCCGCAGCTGCAACTGCCCGCTGCACCCTGCCGAGACCGCAGTTGTAGGCTGCCAGGGCCAAAAGCCAGTCGCCAAGCACTCGGTAATTATACTCCAGCTTGTGGAGGGCTGCATCGGTGCTTTTCCAGAAATCACGACGCTCATCCATCCAGCTATTCACTTCAATGGGGTAGGGGGCGATGCTGTTCATCATGAATTGCCAGAGTCCGGTGGCTCCGGAAGGGCTTACCGCTTCCGGCCGGAAGGAGGATTCGATCAGAGGCAGCCATAGGAGTTCTGGGGGGAGGTTTGCCCTCTCTATAATTCTCCTGATGTGGTCCAGAAAGGGTGCTCCCCGGGATACCGCTTGTGCCAAAAGCTTTTTTCCTTCAAGAGTCCGGTACCAGCTGAGGTACCGTTCCAGGAGAGGCACCTGCGCTTCGGTAAGAGAGAGGGAAAAGAGGTTCCGTTGCCGGTTTGCCAGGGGGATTGCCGGATAGAAGCTCTCCGGAGTGGTATCAGCCAGGGAGCTCTTGGCAGCGTCGTTGGCTGCGATCCCCTGACTCAGCCCTCTATAGTGGATCCGGTTCTCTTCAAGCAGCTTTCCTGTTACTGACTGTGCCAGAACAGTTCCTGTAAGGTGGATCACCAGGAAAAGGGTGAAAAAGGCTCTTCTTCCATTCATTGGCTCAATTATTTTCCATTGAACCGGAAAAGGGTTTTTCTCCAAAATAGATACCAGCCCACTCCCAGCGACCATGAATTTCCGGATCGGCTGGGAAGTGGATTTTCCTGAAAAAGAGATACCAGGTGCGGATACGATAGGACCATCCACTGGTTCGCAGGTAGGCTTCCCTGTTATTGGAGTCGGCATCCAGCTCACTATTGTAAGAAATTCGCTGGTTCATAAAGCCCCCCAGACCTGCTAAAAACTCCGCATCGGCATCAACTTTCGCCTGCTCCCAGCTGACGGCAAAGAAATTCACCTTTGCCCGGTAGCTGCCTAAAAGACGGGGGCTTCTAATCCGTAAAGCGTAGGTGATTGCGGAGATTAACTCTTCCAGGGTCCCGAAGGTCCAATTCTTGTTTTTATAATCGTAGTATTCAACAATGGGCTGCACCTTTTCCATGGCTTCCGGCGCTCCGGGTACATCCGTTTCCGGGTGTTGGAGAAATTGCCGGTATGCCTGCATGGAAAGATCCCACTCCCCAAGATCCTCGTAAGCCTTGGCGAGATAGTAATAGATAGGGCCCTTATTAATCTCTTTTTCAAAACGGCTCAAGAGCTCTTTGTAGTAGGAGACCATGATATCCGCTGCCCCCCCTATCTCGATCAGGTTGGTCAGGCAGAGATAGTGGATTGATCGTCCCCTTACCAGAAGATCCGGATAGTTACGGAGTATCCGCTCGTAGTAGTGAGTTGCAAAGGGGGTGGCCCCGTTTTTTCGATACTGCTGTGCTACGATCATCAGATAGTAACCGTTATAGGGATCCTTTGGATGGTTCTCTACGTAGGTAGTAAGAAACAGATTAAGCAGCTCCCCGGAAGAGTTGCTGTTCATTACCGTTATTATCTCCTGGATAAGAATAAAGCGGTTTTCCGGACTCTCTTCAGCTTCTAAGGTGGAAAATAGCTGATCCAGCTCTTTTTCATCTTCCGGGCTGCCGCTTAGGTAATGGTGCCAGGGAGGTTTTTTAAAAAGTGCCGAGAAAGGTGCTGCTCCGCTTGTCAGGGGGAAAAGAAGGAGAAGGCATATAGAAAGTGTGATGGAAATAGGCAGCTTTCGATTCATGCAAGCCGATGGTATCATGAAGAATTAGGGTTTGCAAGTTGCACCGCTTCTGCTACAATTTTATTTAACAAGGATCTTTATGTGACAAAGATGCAATTTCGGCAGACGATTATGGTAATTATGGCTCTTCTTTTCTTTTCTTGTGCCGGAGTGCCGGAAACTGCCGATTCGCCCCCTTCTGGTGAAGAGAGTAGCTTTTCACAGGAAGAGCTTACAAAACAAGCGGCTTATGAAGAGGTTCGGGCTCTTATCCGAATAGCCTCCCCTGAAAGTTTGCAGAATGCCATGTCCCGGATCAGAACTGATGGTCTGGACCGGGAAGCTCGGGGAAGGGAACTTTTTTATGTCGCTGCGAAAATTTCCCAGCTGGTATATCCCCTCGCATTTCCTGCTAGGGAAGTCGAAGTGATGCCCCAGGCTTCTCCTTTTCCTGAACTTTTTTCCACAGCTCTTTCCGGTAACTTCCCAGACCTGGGAGGGCAGGATGCCTCTTATCTCAGCCTGATGGTCTCCTCCCTGGGCTTGATACATCTCTCCAACTCCTTTGAAAAGAGAAGACCCGCCCCTGCAGGAATGGAATCGGCGGTGGCAACGATTAAGCAGCTGGTAGAGCTTGATGAAAAGAGCGTGTTACCCAGGTATCTCCTTGGGCTTTATGCTGAGTTTGTAAATGATATTGAAGGTGCCTCTTTCTGGTATCAACTTGTGCTTGCTCTGGATGAGGGGTGCTATCCTGCCCAGGAGGGGATGGGACGGAGCTTCTTTCTTGAAGGAAAGTTTATCGAGAGCGGTGAGGTGTGGAACAAACTTTCCGAAGAGTTTCCCACAAAAGCGGTGTACCGAATCCGGGCGGTGGAGGCTTACCTGGCTGCGGGGGAGCGTGACATGGCGGATAATCTCCTCTCCCGGCTCATCCAGGACTATCCGGATAATCCTGATGTAGTTACAAAAAGACCCCTGCTGCTTGAACAGTATGGTCGTTTTGAGCAGGCAAATAGATTGCTTTCGGTCCTGGAGAGAAGTTACGGAGAGACTTCCTCCATTATTTTGGCTAAAGCGAGGCTGCTTCTTCGTCGGAACAAGGATCAGGAGGCGATAGAGCTGCTTGGCTCGGTACAGAATAGATTCGCTGATCCCTTCTTCCGGGCTATCTATGAGCAGACCCTGGTTGAGAGCGGAAATGTGGAAATTGCCCAAGCTCTGCTTGAGAGAAGCGGAGAGGGACAGCTCTCGGTTTCTGCAAGAAGGGCGCTGCTGAAGGATGCTCTCTCCAGGGGGAATTGGGAAGGGGCGGAGGAACAGTTCCTTTTTCTGCTTACCGCTTTAGGTCAGAGCAGAGAACTGCTTCGAAATGCAGTTACCATTTACCAAAATATGGGAAAGGTTGATGAGGCCTTCTCCTACGCAAACACCTTGAAGGAGCTTGAAACCAGTACCCCCATGGATGTGATGCTCTTCACAAGGCTTTTGATTGAGTCTGAAAGAGATGGATCCCGGGAAGAGGCAATTAATCTGATTGCTGAGCTGAAGCAGCTTTCTCTGGATCCTGAGGAGAGAAGCAGGCTCCTTTATCTTGAGAGCAGCCTTGCAGCCTCTCCGGAAGCAGAACTGGAACTACTCAGGTCGGCTCTTTTAGAGGATCTGCAAAACGTGGAGGCTCTGGTAGCCATTGCCTCACTTCACCGTCAACGGGGAGATCTCAAGAAAGCGTACCGTTATTTGAGCCAGGCTGGTTATCTGGCTCCTGGCAATAGCGAGCTTTCCCGGGATCTGCAGGAACTGGAGGCGGCCCTTGGCGGAGGTGAAGGGTTTTTAGGCACCCTCTCTGCTCCGGAGCTTCACTGATGCGGCCTTCACTCTTCCTGATACTTTTTCTCTCATTTCCCCTGCTTCTTCTGGCGGAGGGGCACATTCTTGGAGGAAGAGCAAATCATGGGGCTCTTTTGCAGCAGTTAGAGGGGGGCTTATCTCTTCTGGGAAGGGAGCCGGGGCAGTGGTTTCCCCCCTTGGGTGCTCCCGATGAGATCTATCCTCTTCGGGGGAGGGTTCCGGAAGAGGATGATATCCTTTGTGTCTATTCTGCAGGACTTGCTCTCTATCTCTATGAAAACAGGGTGTGGCAAGTTCAGATCGGTTCCTGGGGCCATGCCGGCCATCATGGCGATGATGGTGATGATGATGGGAGCACCGGGATTGCCGATCTGATCCAAAGGAGCATGGAAAAGGGCCCTCTCCGCTTTGGCGCCGGTAGAGAGGAGTTTGAATCCCTTCTGGGCTCCCCCTGGTATCGGGACCGGAACTCTTTTGTCTATCTGCTTCCGGACCGGGGCTATCCAATTCGGCTGAGACTCTTTTTTGGTCCCCATGGGCTGGATGATATCTATCTTTTTCGCTCTGATTTTTAGGAGGGGAAATGCGATTTCTAACCATTAGTGAGAGGGAAGCGGGTGCAGCCCTCTCTTTGATACAAAGTTCTTCCGGCCTGATTGAAGGGGCGGAGATCCGTTTTGATTACGCTATTCCGGAGCAGTGGGAGAGCTTTCTCTCCCTTCCCTGCAAAACCGATCTCCCTCTCATTGCGAGCGCCCGGCTTCCTGGAGATGGGGGTAGGTGGAGCTATAGCGAAGAGCGACGACGGGAACTGCTCTTACAAGCCTCTAAAGCCGGCTTTTCCTCGGTGGATCTGGAAGGAGAACTTCCCGGGGAGCTCTTTACAGCTGTTAGGGAGCTTCTTGAACGGGGTTCTGACCAGAGAAGAGAAAGGGCTGCGCAAATGGGAGGGGGCAAGGCTCCGGGGACTCCCCTCTCAGGGACAATAGCTTCATATCACCGGTTTGCCCCCCTGGGGGGGGATGAGGGGATCCCCGGGCTCTACAAGGTGATTGAGGAGTTGGAATCGAAGGGGGAAATCCCCAAAATGGCGGTGATGATCTCCTCCTCGGCAGATCTTTTAGCCTTTACCCGCTTCTCTCTGGATCTGAAACAGCGGCCGGGACACCGGATCCTGATCGGCATGGGGGCCTATGGAGTTCCGGTACGAATAGCCTACCACGCTTTCGGGTCGATCCTCAGCTTCTGCTCCCTCTCCTCCGAGACCCCCGCTCCGGGGCAGCTCTCTCCGGAGCTTTTAGAGAGCAGTTACCGGCTGGGCCGCTTTGCAAGTACCCGTTTGGGAAGCCCTAACAGGGAGTACTCCCTCTTTGGTATTGCCGGAAATCCTGTTCTTCACTCCCGTTCGCCGGAAATCCACAACCCTGGCTTTGAGAGACTGAAGATACCGGCCCTCTATCTTCCCTTTCCTGTGGATGACCTGGAATCTTTTATGGAAACCGCCAAGCTTCTGGGAGTTCGGGGATTCAGCGTTACTGCTCCCCACAAAGAGCAGATTATTCCACTGCTGGACCGGATCGATCCCCTGGTGGAAGAGATAGGTTCCTGCAACACCGTGGTGTTTGAAAAAGGGAGCAGGGGAACCAATACTGATTATGTTGGTTTTCTCAAGCCTTTACAAGATTTTCTGGGGGAAGAGGGAATGAGCCATCTCGCAACAGGTAAAGTTTTGCTCATTGGTGCCGGCGGGGTTGCCCGGACGGTTCTCATCGCTCTGAGGGATCTTGCAGGATCTATCCTGGTGGCCAACAGGAACAGGGAGAAGGCTGCAGCCCTTGTAAAGGAGCTCCTTGTCGAGAATGGGGGGGCTGTCTCCCTGGCAGATGCAGCAGCAGCAGGCCCCTATTCCCTGATCGTGCAGACTACGCCGGTGGGAATGAGTCCGGATGACCACGCTTCTCCAATTCCCGATTTCCCCTTTACCGGAGATGAGATGGTCTATGATCTTATCTACGCACCTGAGAAAACAGCTTTCCTCATTCAGGCACAATCGGCGGGGTGCAGGGTTCTTGGAGGGCTCGCCATGCTGAGAGAGCAAGCCTATGAACAGTTTCGGCTCTTTACCGGCTGCGATTATCCATTACCGGGGGAGCAAAGAGGGAGCTCTTCAGTTTTCTGATCAGACTGATCCGTCTTACCGTAATGGTTACACCGGTTTCATCAGGGAGGGCCTTTCCGAGAAGCAGAAGGTCGCTGCTGCTCTTTTTCAACTCCTCCGGTTTTATCAGCACTCTCCGGGGTGATCCTCCCCGGGCCCTCTCAACCACTTCAAGGAGGGCATTTTTCTCCGAAAGGGCCCGTTCTATCAGACGAACCTTTCCGGTATAATCAAGCCCCTTAGCTTCATGTTTTTCCTGATCTCCTATCCCCGGAAGAAGCTGATCGGGGAAGAGAATGAGCTTCTTATCGATCCTGGCCTGCAGCTCCTCCTTATCGCTTTTCCCGAGGGATGATGCGGCGAGAGCTTTTTTCAACTCCTCCTGTAGGAGCTGACCATCCTCGCCCTCCGGTTTATCTTCACTTCTTTTGCCCCCGGGCTGTTTATCTACAGAATGTTTATCTCCCGGCTGCTTATGCTCCTGCAAATAGGGGTCACGCTCTAGTAGGGGCTCCTGCCAGTTCTTCTGGGGTCTATCGCTCTCTTTCCCTCTTGCATCGATCTCTGATACCGGCGGAAGGGGAGAGATCCCTGCTTTTTCCAGACTCTTTCTCCAACCTTCTTCCTTATTCGGATTGAGGAGGTAGAGCCCGGGGCCCAGGGTCCGCTCGATGAAGGGAGCAACTTCGGGATCATGATCTACCAGATGACGCCGCTCAGCTCCCACTTCCAGGATAACTCCCCTGACAAGTGAGATGCTGCCGATCTCTTTTTCCCAGCTTCTTATTGAGGTGTGCACATTTTGCGGGATACCCTTTCCTGACTCTTCCAGGAGAGAGAGGAGTGTTTCAGGAGAGAAAAAGAGGCATCCCCGGTGGAAGGAGTCCCTGTTAAGTTCGTAAGAGGGATAGAGGTCATATCGCCGGAGTGATAAAAAGGATGTGAGAAAAATCGCCTCCTTTAGGGGTATATCCGTTTTGAGGGTGATTGAAAAATCCGGCTGGACTAAAAGCAGAGGTCCGGCCTCTTGATGATCTTTCTTCATGCCGGGCAGGAGTGCCCTTCGGTAGTATGATTCCTCTCTTACAAGAGCACCACAACGTTCTAAAAGAGCTGGATAGCGGCTTAAATCGTAGTCTGTCAAACCCCGCCGAAGGAGAGCGGCAGCACAGATGTTGCGGAGCGACTCTTCACTGTAGAGGCGGTCGGGATCGAGCTGAACCGAAAAGAGTTGCAGTTTCTCAGCCATCAGGCGGCATTCGCTGCGTTGAGCTCTCTCTTCTCCATCCGCAGCAAGGGCTACTGCTCCCATGAAAAGCCAGGTTCGCTTCTCCCTGTCCATCTCGGTGAGAGCATCGATATCCGGTGAATCAGCTTCGCTTTCTATTCCAAGCAGCTTGAGGCCCCGGAGAAAGAGTCTTAATTGTTCCACTGAAAGGAGGCTAAACCGCTCTTCCATATCCTGCTGCACCTTTTTCCGCAAGTTCCCATCAGCCTTGTTCAGCATGCCCCCATGCTTGGCAATCATGTTCAAGAGGGCACACAAGAGCTGATCTGTCGGCCAGGGGGAGGGGAGCAGCTTCGGTTTTGCCGGTTCAGAGGGGAAGAGGAGATCAGGATTGATCATCTTATCCTCAATTATTTCTTTGAACAGGGGACTTAGCTTTACACTACCTTCCCTGTTGCGGTAGATCAGCAGCCGCTCTTCAAGGTTGAGCATCCGATGATGGAGCTCCAGATAGGTAAAACTACCTGCCAAAAGCTTCTGGAGCTGCTTCTGATCCGGGTCCCCCAGATAGCAGATAGCGTTGATCACCTGGGCATCTTCGTGGTCGATGAAACTGATTACCCGTCCTGCTGTCTCTTCCCGGGAGAGAAAGTTATACAGCTCATCAATCAGGGCTGGTTTGTGAAAGGGCGTTTCAATTCTGCCCAGATAGTTGCGCATGATGGGGAAGAACTCCTTGTCGGGAAGAGACATGATAATTCTCTTCCACTCCTCCTTCCACTCCTCTGGACTTGCCATATAGTTACTCCTCCCAGATATCTATCTGGTATTTATACCCTTGTTCGGTAAGAAACTTTTGTCGGTTTGCGGCAAACTCCTCTTCGGTGGTATATCTGCTCACCAGGGAATAAAAGGTAGATCCCCGCTCTTTCGGTCTGAGGATTCGGCCCAGCCGTTGGGCCTCCTCCTGTCTGCTGCCGAAGGTTCCACTCACCTGGATTGCCACATTCGCATCGGGCAGATCAATTGCAAAGTTGGCCACCTTTGAGACAACCAGTACCCGGATCTCTCCCTTCCTGAATGAGCGGTAGATGGAATCACGCTCCTTATTGGGGGTTTTTCCTGTGATAAGGGGGGCTCCAGTGGCCTGGGAGATCTCTTTCAGCTGATTCAGGTACTGCCCTATGATCAGCACATGATCTTCCCGGTGATTATCCAGGAGCTCCCGGGCGATCTCCAGTTTAAGCGGATTTTCTGAGGCGATACGGAATTTTCCCCTCCTGTCGGCCACTGCATACTCCACTTTCAGTGATTCCGGCAGGGAGACCCGAATTTCGTGACAGTGAGCTTCTGCTATCCACCCCTTCTGTTCCAGCTCCCGCCAGGGCACATCGTAGCGTTTGGGCCCCACCAGGGAAAAGACATCCTCTTCCCTGCCATCTTCCCGCACCAGGGTGGCGGTAAGTCCGGCCCGGCGGAGGGCCTGGATTTCGGCGGTGACCCGGAATACCGGGGCCGGGAGGAGGTGCACCTCATCGTAGATGATAAGGCCCCAGCGCTGTTTACGGAAAATCTCAAAATGGGGGAAATCCGCTTCCCTGTCGGGACGCCAGGTGAGGATCTGGTAGGTTCCCACGGTAACGGGGCGGAGCAATTTCTTGTCCCCTGTATATTCACCTATCTCTTCTTCCGTAAGGTCGGTCTTATCCAACAGCTCATCAATCCACTGATGCACCGCCGCCACGTTGGTGGTGAGTACCAGGGTGCTTGTCTGCATCAGCCGCATTATCTCCATCCCCACCACCGTTTTTCCCGACCCGCAGGGGAGCACAATGGTTCCAAAACCGCTTCCGGGTTTACCATCACCATGAAGCGCCTTGGCAGCCTCTTTCTGATAATCGCGAACAGAAAAAGGGTAGCCGGAGCGGCTGCTATCCCTGAAGGTGATGGAAAGAAAGTCCCCCTCGGTCAGGGGAGCCCTGTCCTTAACGGGATACCCTATCCTGATAAGGGCCTGTTTTACCGTCCCCCGGTCCACCAGCTTGATCAAAAAGTGATTGCCCTCCGGAATGAGGAGCTTATGCAAGCTTTTCTGGTTCTCCAGCTCCCGTCGGATCGACTCCTCTTCCACATGGAGGATCAGCTGATGGGGATCTTCCGAAGCATCAAGGATCAGTTTCCCATACCGGGAGATGGTCTCTTTGATAAAAAAGAGGATATTGTCGGGGACTGGAAAGCGGGTCCACCGCTCCAACCGCTTTTCTACCTCCGGGGCA